>JAEWPX010000110.1 GCA_023399375.1 Pseudomonadota bacterium
CCCCCCCCCCCCCCCCCCCCCCCCCCCCCCCACGCCCGTCATCGTCCTCTCCCGCTCCCTGCCCGCTATCCTTTCGCCCGCCGCGCCGTGACGGTTTCGCCGCCGATGCCCCAATTGTCGGTATCGACTTCTTCGATGATGACCACGGTGGTTTGCGGGTTCTTGCCCATTTCGTCGCGCAGCAGGTTGGTGACGCCTTGGATGACCCGGGCTTTCTGTGCCGCTGTTGCGCCGTCGCGGGTGATCTTGATGGTGACGAGGGGCATGGGGGCTCCTTGTGTTAGGGTGTGGCGAAGGTTTCGCGAACGAGCGCCTCGATTTCCGCGATCCAGGCGCGGCGTGTCGCGGCGTCGCTCGTGACGACGGTTTCGAACATGCGGCGGCGGACGTCCGTCACGCCGCAAAGGCCGAAGACGCAGTCTTTCCAGATGCGTTCCAGGGGGTCGCCGAAAACGCGTTCCTCGCGTTCCCGGGCGGTATTGGACGTATTGACGACCACCGCCGCCGTGGCCTCGAGCATGCCGCGCGGCACGCCTTCGCCCCCGTCGCCTTCGAGGAATTCGTAGGCGACGCCGGGGCGCAGGACGCGGTCCACCCAGCCGGCGAGGATGGCGGGCGGCATGCCCCACCAGTTGGGGTGCACGATGACGATGCCCGTGGCCTCGGCGATTTCGCGGCAATGCGCGGCCACGAGGGACGGCAGGGCTGCGTCGCGCGAGACTTCGGCCTCCGGCAGCAGCGGGTCGAAGCCTTCGGCGTAGAGGTCGTGGAAGCGCACCTCCTCGCCGCGTTCCTGGAGCACGGCGCAGGCGGCCCGGGCCAGGGCGTGGTTGAGGCTGCCGGGGCGGGGGTGTGCGAGGATGACGGAATACGGCATGGGGCCTTCCTTACGACGGGTCTGCGGCGTCGGGACGGTATTCCAGGATGTCGCCGGGCTGGCAGGCCAGTACCCGGCAGATGGCTTCCAGGGTGGAGAGGCGGATGGCCTTGGCCTTGCCCGTCTTGAGGATGGAGAGGTTCTGGGCGGTGATGCCCACGGCCTCGGCCAGATCCTTGGAAGCCATTTTCCGCCGGGCCAGCATGACATCCAGATTGATGACGATCGACATGGCCGGCCTATACCGTCAGGGCCTGCTCTTCGTCCAGGCGACGCGCTTCTTCCATGACGCGGGAGATGACCACGGCGATGGCGGCGACGAAGAAGAGCTCCAATTCATTGGTCCCGAGGCCGAGCTTCAGGATATGTCTGCCCGGAGGATTGGCGGCGGTGACGGCCAAGCCGAACAGCGGCGTGTAGAGAATCGTGGCCACGGCCCACCAGAGCAACGCCTTGGAAAGGCGTCGGAAGCAGACCACATTGGCCAGGGAGAAGATGCAGCCTTCCTTGTAGAGGGCGAACAGGCAGCGCAGCCGCAACAACGTGACCATGAACGCCGTAGCCGGGACCAGGGCCGCCAGGAAGCACAGCGCCCGGACCCAGGCCGGAAGCCGCGGCGAAACGGCCAGCTCCGCCACCGAAGCGGTCATATCCTGGGGCAAAACGTTGAAGGCGGCCCAGTACAGGGCGGTCAGCGGCACGACGGCGACGGCTCCGAACAGGCAGACGCGCTCCAGCACGCCCCCCAGTTTACGGATGCCGTCCAGATTATTTTTCGTTTCCATTGCGTCCTCCGGGAATCAATGCGTTTCCAGGCTCGCCTGGGGAGCGGCGAAAGTCAGCACGGACGCCAGGTCCGCGTCAAAGTCGCGCATGAGCGCATCGAGGCCCCGCACGGTATAGGCCCCGCCGGTTTGCCTGCCGCGCATGGCGCTTTGCACGAGCGTGCCGGATTGCACGTCGAGCAGCCGCAGCCGGTAGGAGAACCGCGTGGTCACGGCCCAGACCGGAAGCGGCATGAGACCGATGCTCAGCTCGCCGCCGCAGGCGGCCACCTCGACCAGGGCCACGCTGTCGCAGCCCGCTTTGCGCGCCACGGCAAGCAGTTCCACGTCGCTTGCGTCGCGCCAGGCAAGGGGTTCGAGCGCCCTGGCCAGGGCGTCCTCGCCGCCGAGGCTCGTCCCCGGCAACCGGGCGAAACGGGTCGTGACGATTTCCCGTACCCTCTCGATCTTCTTTTTCCCTTTGGCATCGTTCGCCTCGAAGCCGAACCAGACCAGCACGGCGGTCCTGCCCAATTGCCGGCCGGCGACCAGGCCTTGACCGGTCGCGAGATTCGTGGACACCGTCTTGGCGCAGCCGGCAAGCAGCGCGAGCGTCAGGAACAGGGCGATACTGCATTTCATGAACCGACTCCTTGTTTTGTCAAGGATGCGGCGCGGCCGCGCCGCATCCTTGCCTTCCCCGCCGCACGGCGGCGGGATCGTCCGGACATGCTCCTGATAGTCGAGATTAAATTATCGATCAACAATAATTTTTAACCGTAATACAACAAGATTTGACACCCCGAAAAAAGCGCAAGATGCGTCAGGCGAAACGCCGCAGGAAGGGCTAGTCAGGGAGACGGAGGGAACATGAGCGCGGAAACGAGGAAGGAATGGCAGCGACGGATCATGCGGGCGATGCGGGCCATGGAAGCGCGGCTCGACGAGGAATTGCGCCTGGACGCCATTGCGCGCGAGGCCCATTTTTCGCCCTACCATTTCCACCGCATCTTCACGGGCATGACCGGGGAGAGCGTCGGGGCCTGCCTGCGCCGGCTGCGCCTGGCCCGGGCGGCGCACCGGCTGGCTTACGGCGAACGGCCGGTCACGGAAGTGGCGCTCGAAGCCGGATTCGAGGCCCCCGAAGCGTTCACTCGGGCTTTCCGTACCGCATACGGCATGCCCCCCTCCGCCTGGCGCGAGGATTTCCGGGAGCAAACGCGCCCCCGGGAACTGACGGAACTGCTACCCCCTGTGACCAGGGAGGAACCGATGATGGAACTTGCCGTGACGATCAAGCGCGTGCCGCCGCTGCGTGTGGCCCTGGTGCGCCATGTCGGCTCATACGCCCAGTGCGAGGCGGCCTGGGAGAAGCTGTGCGGCATGGCCGGGCGGCTTGGGCTGTTCGGGCCGGACACCCGGTTCATCGGCGTGGGGCACGACGACCCACGCATCACGCCGCCGGAAAAAATCCGCTACGACGCCTGCCTGACCGTGCCCGAAGGGTATGCCGGCACGCCTGACCTGCCCGTGGCGGTCGTCGGCGACGGGGACTACGCCACGGCCGTGGTCAAGGGACCGTACACGAACCTGGGTCCGGCCTACGCCTGGCTGTGCGGCGTGTGGGGACCGGACTCGGGCCGCGAATTCGCGGCGAAACCCAGCATGGAGGTGTACCTCAACGATCCCAAGACCACGCCGCCCGCGGAGCTGCTCACGGAAATCCGGGTGCCGCTCGAACCGAAAGCGTGAGTGGGCACGGCCGGCCGGCTCACCCCCGGCCGGCCGCCTGGGCCACGCCCGGCCCGCTTTCCGCAGGCTGCGGCAGGATCACTTCGGCCTTCCCCACCTGGGAAAAAAGCGCCCGCACGAGCTTTCCGGCCGGATCGAGGTAGGCCGTGAGCGTAAATGGCACCATGTCGCCGCGCACCTTGGCCACAACGGGGTTGACGGCCATGAAGCGCAGGTCCTGAAAGGTCAGGGTCGTACCCTCGGGCGTCGTCCGGGAGGCCACGACCGGAAAATCGGTGAACCAGAGGTACTGGGAAAAGACCGGGGCCGTGCGGCCGAGGGCCTCCAGTTCCTCCCGGCCGGCCTTGCGGAAACGGCGTTCGGGCAGGAGCGTATGCGGCGCGGCGAGGTCGAGGCCCGTGAGGACGTACGCGTCGCCTTCCTCGGCGATCACCTTCCACCACAACGGCGCGAAGGCGTCGGGCTGCACGTGCAGGGCGTCCACCTTCTGCCCCTGCGCGGCGAAAAGCGCCTCGGCCCTGTGCGCGACGAAGGCGCGCACGCCAAGGCAAAGCGCCGGCCAGCCGAGCATCACGGCGAGCCCTGCCACGGCAAAGGCCCGGCGTGCGGCGGGCCGGATATAGCTCGCCGCAATGAGCGCCAGAAGCGCCAGGGTGTAGACGGGATCGATGATGAAGACCGACGGAAACGAGAGGCGCGCCTCGGAAAAGGGCAGGAAAACCCCCGTGCCGTAGGTCGTGATGCAGTCGAGAAAAAGGTGCGAAAGCACGCAGACGTAAAAAAGCGCAAAGAGCCGGCCCGCTTTGGCCGCGCTCCAGAAGCGGTGGACGACGAGCGCCAGCAACCAGGCGAGAAGCGCCCCGCCGAGCAGCGAATGCGTGTAGCCGCGGTGGTAGCGCATGTAGGCCTGCGCGCCGAAAAGCCCGACGACGTTGTCCACGTCGGGCATCCAGGCGGCCAGCGCGGCCAGGGGCACGAGTGCCCGGCCGGCCGGGAATTTATCCTTGGCGGCCTGGCCGATGAGCATGCCGGCTGCGACGTGTGTGACTGGGTCCATGGGGTCTCCGCAAGCGCCCTGCGTTCAAAAGTTTTAGGATAGGGCCTTTTTCGCATTTGACAAGGCCAGCCGCTGCGCTACAGTGCGCCCCGGCGCGTTCGCGCCCAAATCACACCCCTTTTCTTTCGGAGCGATCATGGCAGACAAGACGCCGGACACCAAGGACATGCCGGCCGAAGGCGAATTCGCCGCGCTCATGGAGGCCTCCCTGGCCGAACGTGGCGGCGAAATCAGCGTTGGAGACCGCATTACCGGACCCGTCATCGCCGTAACCGACGCCACCGTCGTCGTGGACACCGGCACAAAACTCGACGGCGTGGCCGACAAGGCGGAATTTCTCGATGAAAACGGCGAACTGACCATTGCCGAAGGCGAGACGGTCACCCTGTACGTCGTTTCGCTGCGCGGCGACGAGGTGGCGCTGTCCAAGGCGCTTTCGGGCCAGGGCGGGGCCGAGGCCCTGCGTGCGGCCTTCGAGGCCGGCCTGCCCGTAGAGGGCAAGGTCACGGCCTCGCGCAAGGGCGGTTTCGACGTGGAGATCCTCCACCGTCGCGCCTTCTGCCCGGTCAGCCAGATCGACGTGGGCTTCACGGAAAACCCCGAAGTCCACGTGGGCCAGACCTACAGCTTCGCCATCACCACGTTCGAACGCGACGGCAAGAACATCGTCGTCTCCCGGCGCAAGTTGCAGGAACAGGAACGGGCCGAATCCGAACTGCGTTTCCTCGAATCCGCCCAGCCCGGCGACGTCATCCCCGGCGTGGTCGCGCGGTTCGCCGCCTTCGGCGCGTTCGTCGAGGTGGCCCCGGGCCTGGAAGGGCTCGTCCACCTGTCCGAACTCTCCTGGTCGCGTTGCGAAAAGGCCGAGGACGCCGTGGCGCTCGGGCAGGCCGTCACGGTCAAGGTGCTTTCGCTCGACCGCGACAAGAAAGGCCGCCCCCGCATTTCCCTGTCCATCAAGCAGGCCGGTCCCGATCCCTGGGACAGCGTCGGCGAGATGTTCGCCGCGGGCGACAAGGTCGAAGGCAAGGTCACACGCCTGGCCGACTTCGGCGCATTCGTGGAGATCGCCCCGGGCATCGAGGGCCTGATCCACGTGAGCGAGATGAGCCATACCCGCCGCGTGGCCAAGCCCGGCGATGTGGTCAACCCCGGCGACGCCGTCACCGTGGCGATCAAGGACATCGACCTGGGCAAGCGCCGCATTTCCTTGAGCCTTAAGGAAGCCGCCGGCGATCCCTGGGAGAACGTGCCCGGGAACTTCGCTCTCGACTCCACGGTCGAGGGCGTGGTGGAAAACCGCCAGCAGTACGGCCTGTTCGTGAACCTCGCCCCGGGCATAACGGGACTGCTTCCCGCGTCCAAGCTGCGCGACGCCCTGGAGCCTGCGGCCTACGAAAAGGCCAAGCCCGGCGACACGGTGTCCGTCATCGTTTCCGAGATCGACGCCGAAAAGCGCAAGATCACCCTGGCCCCGGTCGGCGGCACCAAGGAGCGCGAAGTCCGTGAGGGCAAGCGCGAGCGCGAACGCGAAAACGACGACTGGAAGCACTACGTCAAGAAGGAAAAAGCCGCGCGCGCGAGCAACGGCGGCGGCGGCGGACTGGGTCTTCTGGGCGAGAAGCTCCAGGAAGCCCTGGCGCGCAAGAAGAAATAGTCCATCCCGCGGCCGGTCCAGCCGGCGCGACAGGCAGGCGGCCTTCCCTCCGACCCGTTCGGCCGGATGCGGAGGGCCGCTTGCGTTTCTTCAGCCTTTTTTGCCATACCCGAAGCCTGTGGCCGGTCACGGCCGCCACAGCACAGACATTCCCAGGAGGTTCCATGGCCGCCGAGCCCAATAAGATAATTTATTCAATGATCCGCGTCAGCAAGTTCCACGACAAGAAGCCGATCATCAAGGACATCTCCCTGTCCTACTTCTACGGCGCGAAGATCGGCGTGCTGGGATTAAACGGCTCGGGCAAATCCACGCTGCTCAAGATCCTCGCCGGCGTGGACAAGGACTTCCAGGGCGAAACCGTGCTCACCCCGGGCCATACCATCGGCTACCTGGAGCAGGATCCGCTCGTGGACGTGCAAAAGACCGTGCGCGAAGTGGTCGAGGAAGGCGTGGCCGACACCGTGGCGCTGCTCAAGGAATTCGAGGACATCAATGCCAGATTCGCCGAGCCCATGGACGACGACGCCATGAACGCGCTGATCGAGCGCCAGGGCGAGGTCCAGGAAAAGCTCGACGCCTGCGACGCCTGGGAGCTCGACAGCCGGTTGGAGATGGCCATGGACGCCCTGCGCTGCCCGCCGCCGGACACCCCTGTGTCCGTGCTCTCCGGCGGCGAACGTCGCCGCGTGGCGCTGTGCCGCCTGTTCCTGCAAAAGCCGGACATCATGCTCCTCGACGAACCCACCAACCATCTGGACGCCGAAACCGTCGCCTGGATGGAGCATTTCCTCCACGGCTATCCCGGAACCGTCATCGCCGTCACCCACGACCGCTACTTCCTGGACAACGTGGCCGGCTGGATTCTCGAGCTCGACCGCGGCCGCGGCATCCCCTGGAAGGGCAACTATTCGTCCTGGCTCGAACAGAAGCAGGAGCGCCTGCGCCAGGAGGAGAAGTCGGAAAGCGAGCGCCAGAAGACGCTCGCCCGCGAACTCGAATGGGTGCGCATGTCCCCGCGCGGCCGCCACGCCAAGTCCAAGGCCCGCATCAGCGCCTACGAATCCCTAGCCTCCCAGGAAGGCGAACGCCTGGCCAAGGACCTGGAGATCTACATTCCGCCCGGACAGCGTCTGGGCAAGAACGTCATCGAAGCCGAGGGGCTGTCCAAGGCCTTCGACGACCGGCTGCTGTTCGAGAACCTGTCCCTCACCGTGCCTCGCGGGGCCATCGTCGGCATCATCGGCCCCAACGGCGCGGGCAAGACCACGCTGTTTAGGCTCGTCACCGGCCAGGACACGCCCGACGGCGGCACGATCAAGCTCGGCGAAACGGTGCAGCTGGCCTACGTGGACCAGAACCGCGAGACCCTCGACCCGGAAAAGACCGTGTTCGAGGCCGTGGGCGAGGGTTACGACACGATCCGCCTGGGCACGAAGGACGTCAACGCGCGCGCGTACGTCGCCCGCTTCAATTTCACGGGCCAGGACCAGCAGAAAAAGGTCAAGGTGCTGTCCGGCGGCGAGAAAAACCGCCTGCACCTGGCGCTCATGCTCAAAAGCGGCTGCAACGTGCTGCTGCTCGACGAACCGACCAACGACCTGGACGTCAACACCCTACGCGCGCTGGAGGAGGCTTTGCTCGCCTTTGCCGGCTCGGCGCTGGTCATAAGCCACGACCGCTGGTTCCTGGACCGCGTGGCCACGCACATCCTGGCCTTCGAGGGCGAAAGTCAGGCGGTCTTCTTCGACGGCAACTTCACGGAATACGAAGCCGACCGCAAGGCGCGCCTGGGCGCGGACGCCGACATCCCGCACCGCATCAAATACCGACACTTCAGCCGGGCCTAGGGCATTGCGCTCCGCTTCGGGGGCGCGACACGCACCGCCGTCCCGATCCGCCAGCCGCCCGCGCATTGCCGCGCGGGCGGCTTTTTTCATGTCCCCGCTCCCGCTTCCTCCCGCTGCGCCGCCGACAAAGAAAATGCGCACAAGGACTGGTTGCCGCCCGCGCCTTGGGCTATAGCGGCCTTACTCCCCGCAATGCGGCCGGCCCGCCCGGGCCGTTCGCAAAGACGTATGGGGGGCCTCCCTGCACGGGGGAAAAGGAGAAAGACATGGAATTTCGGCAACTGGGACGTTCTGGGCTGCATGTTCCGGTCTTGAGCTTCGGCACGGGCACTTTTGGCGGGTCCAACGAATTCTTCAAACGCTGGGGCCAGACGGATGCGGAAGAGGCCGCGCGCCTCGTGTCCGTCTGCCTGGAAGCCGGCGTCAATTTCTTCGACACGGCGGATTTTTATTCCGAAGGCCAATCGGAAGTCATCCTGGGCAAGGCTCTGGCCGGACACCGGGACAGGGCGCTTATCGCCACCAAGGCCACCTTTGCCATGGGGCCGGGGCCCAATGACCGAGGCTCCTCGCGCCACCACCTGACGCTCGCCTGCGAAGCAAGCCTCAAACGCCTCGACACGGACTACATCGACGTCTACTTCATGCACGGCTTCGACGCGCTGACCCCTGTGGAAGAAACCCTGCGCACCCTCGACGACCTCATCAGCGCCGGGAAAATCCGCTACATCGGCTGTTCCAACTTCTCGGGCTGGCACGTGATGAAGTCCCTGGCCGTGTCCGAAAAGTACGGCCTGGGCCGCTACGTCGTCTACCAGGGCAATTATTCGCTGCTTGCGCGCGACTACGAATGGGAGCTCATGCCGCTGGCTCTGGACCAGGGACTGGGCCTTATGGTCTGGAGCCCGCTCGGCTGGGGCAGGCTCACGGGCAAGCTCCGCCGCGACGCGCCGGCCGGCGAGGGCCGCATCAAGTCCGGCGGCGCCGTGGGCGGCCCCCCGGTCGACGACGCCCACCTGTTCGCCATCGTCGACGTGCTGGCGGAAATCGCGCAGGAGACGGGCAAGCTTATCCCGCAAGTGGCGCTCAACTGGCTCCTTGGCCGGCCGACAGTGGCCAACCTCGTCATCGGCGCGCGAAACGAGGAGCAGTTGCGGCAAAACCTCGGCGCGACAGGCTGGGAACTCTCGCCCGAGCAGCGCGCCCGCCTCGATGCCGCAAGCCGTCGCACGCCGCCCTATCCCTACTGGCACCAGATGGGTTCCGACGACATCAATCCCAAACCCGTGGCCTGGTAACGGCATTTCGGGCGCGCCGGCCCGCGCCCCCTCCCCGCGAAGGGCCGACGGCCATGCGCCATCACGCGCCGGCGGTCGGCCCTTCCTTGACTTCCCCCGCGCCTTGTTTCAAACAGGCGGTTTCTCCGGCATCGCACGCCGCGACGCACGCGCGCACAAGCCTAAGGACCCGATCCCCATGAGCACCGACTATAAAAAAACCTTGAAGCTGCCCCAAACCTCCTTTCCCATGAAGGCCAACCTCAGGGAAAAGGAGCCGGAAACCCTCAAATTCTGGGCCGATAACGACGTCTACGGCAAGATGCTCGCCGCCCGCGAGAACGCCGTGCGCTACGTGCTCCACGACGGCCCGCCCTACGCCAACGGCCACCTGCACATGGGGCATGCACTCAACAAGATCTTAAAGGACATCATCGTCAAGTCGCGCCACATGGCGGGCCGGCAAGCCCCCTACGTCCCTGGCTGGGACTGCCACGGGCTCCCCATCGAGCACAAGGTGTCCCAGGAACTCAAGGCCAAGGGCAAGGAGAACCTGCCCGCGGTTACCGTGCGCCGCCTGTGCCGGGACTACGCCACCAAGTTCGTGGACATCCAGCGCAAGGAATTCAAGCGCCTGGGCGTCTTCGGGGACTGGGACGATCCCTATCTCACCATGCGCCCCTCCTACGAAGCGGCCACGGCCCTGGCGCTGTGCGACTTCGTGGAAAAGGGTTCGGTCTACCGGGGCAAGAAGCCCATCCACTGGTGCCTGTCCTGCAAGACCGCCCTGGCCGAGGCCGAGGTGGAATACGCCGACGAGACCTCGCCCTCGGTCTTCGTGCGCTTCCCATTGCCCGACCCGAAACTGAAGGATATTTTCCCCATGGCCGACCCGGCCCGGGCCTATGCCGTCATCTGGACGACAACGCCCTGGACCCTGCCGGACAACATGGCCGTGGCCGCGCATCCCGAGTTCGATTACGCCCTCGTCGCCGCGGGCGACAGCCAATACGTGCTGGCCCGGGAACTGCTCGAGAGCGTGTGCGAGCTCTTCGGCTGGGCGGACGCCACGGTCCTGGCCGAGGCCAAGGGCGTGGCCCTGGAAGGCCTTGCCGCGCGCCATCCCTTCTACGACCGGCCCTCGCCCATCGTGACGGCCGATTACGTGACCCTCGACGCCGGCACGGGCCTCGTGCACACCGCGCCTGGACACGGCCGCGAGGACTACGACACGGGCCTGCGCAACGGCCTCGACATCCTCTCGCCCATGGACGACGCCGGCCGCTTTCTCGACGTCGTGCCCTATTTCGCCGGGCTCACCGTCTGGGAGGCCAACCCCAAGGTCATCGAGAAACTCAAGGAAGTCGGCCATCTGCTCGCCGAGCGCAAGATCCGCCACTCCTATCCCCACTGCTGGCGCTGCAAGGAGCCGGTCATCTTCCGGGCCACGACCCAGTGGTTCATTTCCATGCAGGAAAACGACCTGCGCGGCCGCGCCCTGGCCGCCATCGAAAACGACGTGGAATGGATTCCGGCCTGGGGCAAGGAACGCATCCACAATATGATCGCTGGCCGCCCGGACTGGTGCATCTCGCGCCAGCGCACCTGGGGCGTGCCGATCCTCGCGCTGATTTGCGAATCCTGCGACACGGCCTACAACGACCCGGCCTGGATGCGCTCCGTGGCGGAGAAGTTCGCCGGCCACGAGCGCGGCTGCGACTACTGGTTCGAGGCGGATCTCGCCGACATCGTGCCGGCCGGGCTTACCTGTCCTGCCTGCGGCGGCACGCACTGGCGCAAGGAGACGGACATCCTCGACGTCTGGTTCGACTCGGGCACGAGCTTCGCCGCCGTGCTCGAAAAGCGCCCGGAACTGGCCTTCCCCGCCGACATGTACCTCGAGGGCTCGGACCAGCACAGGGGCTGGTTTCACAGCTCCCTTCTGGCCGCCCTCGGCACGCGCGGCGTCGCGCCCTACCGCCAGGTCCTCACCCACGGCTACGTGGTGGATGGCGAGGGCCGCAAGATGTCGAAGTCGCTCGGCAACGGCATGGAGCCCCAGGAGATCATCGACAAGCACGGCGCGGAAATCCTGCGCCTGTGGACGTCGGCCGTGGACTACCGCGACGACATCCGCATCTCCGACGAGATCCTCGCTCGCCTGGTCGAGGCCTACCGCCGCATCCGCAACACCTGCCGCTTCATCCTCGGCAACCTGTCCGCCTTCGACCCGGCGGCACACGACGTGGCCCCGGCGGACATGCTGCCGCTCGACCGCTACGCCCTGGATACGGCCGCCCGGGAGCTCGCCCGCATGGACGAGGCCTACGCCGCCTACGAGTTCCACAAGGTCTTCCACGCCCTGCACAACCTGTGCGTCACGGATTTGTCGGCGTTTTACCTCGATATCCTGAAGGACCGCCTGTACGTTTCAGGCACGGACAGCGTTGAGCGCCGCTCGGCCCAGGCGGCCCTGTGGCGCATCCTGCTCGTGCTTATGCGCCAGATGGCCCCCATCCTGTCGTTCACGGCCGAAGAGGTCTTCCGCCACACGCCGGCCTGCCAGCGCGGCGACGGGGCCTCGGTCTTCATGCTGCCACCGCTCGACGCCGCGTCCTGGGTTCTCGACGCCGCCATGCGCGAACGCCTGGATTTGGTGGCGACGCTGCGCGGCGAAGTGACGCGGGCCATCGAGCCCAAGCGCAAGGCCAGCGAGATCGGCCATTCCCTGGAGACGGCCGTCACCCTCTACCTGCCGGACGACGTCCATGCCGCGGTGTCCTCCCTGGACATGGACCTGCGCGAGGTGTGCATCGTGTCCAAGGTCGTCCTGGCCAAAGCCGCCGACGCCCCGGCCGACGCCATGGCCTGCGAGGCCGTCCCGGGCGCTTTCGTCGGCGTGGCCCGGGCTCCCGGCGACAAATGCGGCCGCTGCTGGACCTACAGCGAGGAGCTCGGCGCATCGGCCGGGCACCCGGACCTGTGCCCGCGCTGCGCCGCCGTGCTCAACGCACAAGGACTCTAGGACATGCGTCGCAGTTTCAAGATCGCCCTGCCCCTGGCGTTGCTGCTGGTCGTCCTGGATCAGGTCGTCAAGACCTGGATCCAGCACCACATGGTGCTCTACACGACCAAGCCCGTCATCCCGGGCTTTTTCAACATCGTCTACGTGTTGAACCGCGGCGCTGCGTTCGGTTTTTTGAACCGCTCCGACATCCAGTGGCAGACCTACTTCTTCTTCGCGGCCACGGCCCTGGCCGTGCTTATCATCTTCCACCTGCTGCGCATGGCCCGGGACGCCGACACGCTGCTCATCCTTTCCCTGGGCAGCATCCTGGGCGGGGCCGTCGGCAACCTCATCGACCGCATCCGCACCGGCGAGGTCGTGGACTTCCTGGACTTCTACTGGAAAAGCTACCACTGGCCGGCGTTCAACGTGGCGGACATCGCCATCTTCCTCGGTTCGCTCGGGCTGCTCGTAGCGTTTTACCGCATGCGCCGCCCTTCTTCGGACAAGTAACCGGCCCCTGGCCGCACCGCCTTTTCGCGAGGTTTCCGATGCCGCTCCTGCCCGAACTGCCGTCCCTGACCACCGGCCAGCTCGCCATGCTGGCCGGTGTTTTGCTCCTGGCGATCCTTCCCAATTACATCGCGATATGGCAAAGTTTCCACCGCGAGTTTCCAACCCACCTGGAAAAGATGTTCTGGTTCCTCCTGGCCATCTTCGTCCCCCTGCTGGGAGGGCTGGCATATCTGATCTGGGGCCGCAAACGAGGTCGCAAGCCGTCATGAAGACCCGCTCCCGCAATACGTCTATTCTGGCCGTCGCACTGGCCGCCGCCCTCATCGGAGGCTGCGCGCCCGCGCCCAAGACGCCCGCGCCGCTCAATACGCCCGCGGACATGTGGGCCGAGCTGGAAAACACCAAAGGCGAACTCCGTCGCTTAAACTCCAAGGTCGAAGAGCTTTCCCAGCAGGTCCAGGCCAACAAGAACGATCCGGAACTGCCCGGCCGCGTGGCGCGGCTCGAGGGCAACGTGAACCGCATGGCCTCCCAGCTGGCCATCGACCTGGGCAACCAGGGCGGCGCGCAAGCCGCCGCGCCGCAAGCCCCCGCCGGTCAGGCGCAAGGCGGTTATGGCCAAGCGCAAGGCGGCTACGGCCAGACGCAGCAGGGATACGCCCAGCCCCAGGCCGGCTCTGCGCAACAACAGCAAGGCGGTTACGGCCAGGCTCAAGGTGGTTACGGCCAGGCCCAGCAGGGCTATGCCGGTTCCCAGGCCGCCCCCGGCGGCGCCGGCCCCGACGACGAGCAGGAAGTGCCGCCGTACAACCCGACCGGCTATGGAGCGCAGGCCGCCCCGGCCCAGCCCGCCGCCCCGGCCGCGCAGCCGGCCGCACAGCCGGCAGCGCAGCCGTCAACGGCGCAGAATCCCGCCGACGCCGTCTACGCCAAGGGCCTGGCCAGCTTCAATGCCCGCCAGTACCAGGAAGCGCTCGGCATCTTTCAAGAGTTCAGCCGCAACTTCAAAACGAGCCCGTTGATGGCAAATGCCCTGTTCTGGATGGGCGAATGCTATTTCCAGCTCGGCGATTTCGCCAACGCCGCCCTGTCCTATCAGGAAGTGATCGAGAAATACCCCAAGAGCGCCAAGCACGCCGATGCGCTGTTCAAGCGCGGCGTGGCGTTCTCCAAGCTCGGCAATGCCGGTGCGGCCAAGCTGTCGTTTAAGGAAGTCATCGACAAATATCCCGACTCCGCCTTCGCCGCCCGGGCCAAAACCATGATGCCCAAGTAGCGCCGCAAGGAGCGCCTGTTCCCCTATGCAAGCCTCTCCCGAAAAAAAACAGCGCAAGGTCGTCTACCTGACCTTCCCGCCGGAAAGCTCGAACAAGCCCGTGGTCTGCGATCTGGCCCGGGTCTACGGCCTGGACTTCAGCATCCTCAAGGCGCAGATCACCCCGCGCCACGAGGGACAGATGACCCTTGAACTGTCCGGCCCGGCCGAGGCCTTCGAAGCCGGCCTAACCTACCTGCGCGACCAGGGCATCGGCGTGGCACCCGCCGCCCACCGCATCTCCCGCGACGAGGACAGCTGCATCCACTGCGGCGTGTGCACGGCGCTGTGCCCGACCAGGGCCCTGTCGCTCGATGTCGAAACCCGTCTCGTGATATTCGACGACGAAGCCTGCTCGGCCTGCGGCATGTGCACCAAGGTGTGCCCGGTCGCGGCCATGGATATCCTGCTGGAAAACGGCGTCATGTAACGCCGCGCAAGGAGATCCCGTGGAAGAGAAACGCGCCTTCATGCGCATCCCCACGCGCCTGTCCGGACATCTGCGCCTGATGCCAGGGCCGGACGACATGCAGGTCTTCCGGGAGGTCCCCTACTACGGCTCCCAGAGCCTCAACCCCTATGACGCCCGCGAAGCCGGCATGAGCGAGGGGCTCTACAACCTGCTGTGCTCCATCGACACCAAGCTCGACATGCTGCTCTCCCTGCAGCGCCGCGACGAACTGGCCGCCGATTTCCCGGTGGCCATCAACATCATCGAGATCAGCGGCGCGGGCATCCGTTTCCTCACGCAAACGGAACTGGCCCTGGAGCAGTATGTGGAGGCGATCATCGTCCTGGCGCGCTTTCCCCTGCGCATGGCCGGCGCGGTGGGCCGCATCGTGCGCATGGACCCCCGAGAGGACGGTGCCGTGGAATACGCCCTGGACTTCACGCGCATCCGCGAGCGCGACCTGGAAAGCATCGTGCAATTCGTCTTTCAAAGCCAGCGCGACGACCTGCGCGGCAAAAAATGGGATTGAGCGCATATGGTCAACGATGAAGAATTGGTGGAACGGCTGCTGGAAAAAATCCTGCACGAGGTTGTCCCGGACCTGCGCGACAGCATAAGCGCCACCATCGAACGCGAAGTGGCCAAGACGCTTTCCCGCGCGCTGCTCGAAAGCGAGTTCCACCAGCGCCTCAACCAGGAAATGCGGGAAGGTCTCCAGGACATCTACAAGGAAATCAATCAGGCCGCCAAAACGGAAAACGGTCACACGGCGCACGGCGACCGCCGACAGGCCGACCTGCTCTTCCAGGAAGCCGCGCAGCAACTCGACAAGATCCTCCAGACTACGGAATCGGCCACGACCGAAATCATGGACATCGTCGAGAAGCACCTGGACCTGCAAGCGCGCGCTGCGGACGACCTGGATGCCTTGGAAAAAGGCCAAGCCGCTCCCGAGGCCGTGGCCCGGCTCCGCGAGGGCAACGCCGCCCTCGGCGACGACCTCATGCGCATCATGACCACCTTGAGCTTCCAGGATCTCACCGGCCAGCGGATCAAACGCATCATCGAGGCCATCAAGAAGGTCGAACAGATCGTGCTCGACCTCTACCTGTCCACAGGCCTGCAAATGAAGGCCTGGGCCGAGGAGCCGGAAAAGGACATGAAGGTCCTCCAGGCCGAGGCCAAACAGAAGGTCACGGAACTCAAGGGGCCGCAGACCAAGGTCAAGCAAGGCGAAGTCGACGACCTCCTCGCCCAGCTCGGTCTCGACTAGAGATTGAGGGAGTTGTGGAGGGGAGACGCCTCCGGCGGCCAGGAGGAGCGGAGCCCCTCCTGGACCTCCCTGAAAGGGAGAAGGTTGCGGCAGGTTCTCGAAAACAGCGTCCAACAAAGACCGTTAGGTACGCCGTCTGCGCGAAAGCGCGGACGGCGTTTTTCGTTGCGGGAAGGCTCAGCTGTGATGGTGATGCGCGTGGTCGCCCAGGGGATGGACATGCACGTGGCGGTGCGGCACGAAATCGGGATTGCGGCAGAGCTTCCCCTGCTCAATGCTGTAATAGACGTCCGTGGCCTGGACCAGGAAGTCCCAGTCGTGGGAAATGACGATGCACGGCTTGCCCAGGTGCTCCAGGATGGACACGATGCGCTCGCGCGTTTCCGGGTCCAGGCCGTTGGTGGGCTCGTCCAGGAACAGGGCCTCGGGCTCCATGGCCAGCACCCCGGCCAGGGAGACGAGCTTCTTCTCGCCGCCGGAGAGCCGGTGGGACAGGCGCGGTCCGAACCCCTCCAGGCCCAGCAGCGCAAGCGTGGCTTCGGCCTTTTCCCGGGCCTCGTGCGGGGACAGGCCACAGTTGAGCGGCCCGAAGGCCACGTCGTCGAGGACCGTGGGGTAGATGATCTGGTCGTCGGCGTTTTGCAGCAAAAGCCCGATACCGCGCCGCACGGCCCGGAAATCCTTCTCCGTGACGGCAAGCGCGCCCTTGAAGCGCACCTCCCCGGCATCGGGGCGCAAAAGTCCCATCATCACGTGCAAAAGCGTGGTCTTGCCCGACCCGTTGGGGCCGAAAAGGCCGATACGCTCGCCCGGGCGAAAGGCGAAGTCCACGCCGTCGAGCACCGGGCGCGCCGTGCCGGGATAGAGGTAACGCACCCCGGTCAGGGCGAGCAACGGTTCAGACATGTCCCCTCCAAAACGTCAGCTCCAGCGCGCCGCCCGCCACGGCCACGGCCAAGGCGGCAAGCAGGAAGGCAAGATCGCCGCGCCCGGCACGAAAGCCGTCCAGGCTCGCGAACCGGCCGGAAAATCCCCGCAACAGCATGGCTTGGTAGACCCGCTGCGAGCGGTCGTAGGCGCGCACCAGCACCATGGCCACCAGCGCGGCATAGGTGCGGTAGGCGTGGAGCGACGTGGCCGGCGCAAATCCGCGAAGCCGCGCCGCCGTCGCCAACCGGCCGTACTCCTCATGGATGACATGCAGGTAACGGTACGTGAAAAGAAAGAGAAATGCGAACTTGTCCGGCACGCCCACGGCCCGCAGCGCCCCCCCCAAAGCCGGGGCCGGGATCGTGGCCAAAAGCGACAGGACGCAGAAAAAAACCGCATTGGCCTTGAGCGTGATGAGCGTGGCCAGGGCGACGCCCTCCCGGGTCGCGGCAAAGCCGTGAAACGCGGCGGTGACGGGCGTCCCAGGCGTGGTGAAGGGCAGCACTAACCAGAGAAACGCCACAAAAGCGTTCACTGCCGCGAACCGGCGCGCGACCAATCCCAGAGGCAGCCGGGCAAAGCCGGTCATCACGACGCCGGCAGCCAGGATCACGAGCGGCGTGCCGGGATGTGCGGCCAGCGCGGCGACGAGGGAGAGCGCCAGGCAGGCGACGAGCCGGAAACGGGGATCGCGCCGGTGCACGGGGCTTGGCCCCCAGGAAAGCGGTTCGTCGATCATGCGTTCTTGCCGTGGCGGCTCTTCACGTAGGCAATGAGGCCGGCGATGCCCACGAGCCAGCCGATGCCGCCGAAGATTTCCGCAAAGCCCGGCCCCTTTTCCTTCTCGTCCAGGAGGATTTTACGGATGGGGGCGATCTTTTTTTCCACCGCCGCCTCCACGGTCGTCTCCAGCAAGGCGCGCATGGCGGCGGCATCCGCAGGCGCGATGGTCGCCTGCGCAACAGGAGCAGGCGCGGCCGTCACCACCTGTGCGGCTGCAGGGATTTGAGGCTTTGCCGGAGCCGCCGAAGCGGCCTCGGGCTGCGCCGGGGACGACGATGATGCGGCTGCGTATTCGTCGTATTTGACGGTCCAGTCGTTCTGGTGGCCTTCGCCGGCCTTGAGTACGACGCGCAGGTCGGCCTTGGCCTTGCGCGCGGCCTCGGGCACGACGAAGGAGAAGTTGCCCTGCTCGTCCGTCTTCCCGGTCAGGCAGGTTCGGCCGTCGGCGGCGTTTACGACGTCGATCTCGCCGAAGCGCACGCGCGACGAGCGGCTGTAACTGCATTCCACATGCACCGTATCGCCTTCGACATAGGCGAAAACATTGACGCGATGCGCAAACGCGTCCTGCGCCGCCGCCAGAAACAGCACGGCTGCCGCGACGCAGCACGCGCGCACGAAATCACTCCACATAAGCGCCTCCCGGGAACCTCTACCCGGCCAGTCCCGAAGCAGCGAGCATCTCCGGGCGCACCTTGGCCAGAAACCCCACCACCATGGCGGTCAGCACGCCCTCGACGCACATGATGGGAACATGCGCGAGCAAAATGAGCTTGGCCGTCGCCACAAACGCTTCGCCCGACAGGGCCAGGGCCAGGGCCGTCAACACGCCCGCGCCGAGCACGGCCAAAAAGCCGCAGCAAAACGCGCCGACAAGCCGCGCCTTGCCTCCGGCGCGCAGCATCGGTCCGAAAACGAGCGCGCAGGCCACGGCCGGCAACGCCATGTCCACGGTGTTGACGCCAAGGACGACGAGCCCGCCGAACTGGAAAAGCAGCGCCTGGAGCAGCAAGGCGATGCAGATGGCCGGAATGGCGGCGAGCCCGAGGACCGCGCCGAGCAGGCCGTTGAGAATGAGGTGGACGCTCACCGGCCCGATGGGCACATGGACGAGCGAGGCCACGAAAAACGCGGCCGACAGGATGGCCACGGTCATGAGCCGGTCGTAGTCCACGCGCCTGAGGCCAAGGGCCACGCCCCCGGCCGCCAGGGCCCAGCCACCGGCCAGAACCGGCCCCGACAATACGCCTTCTGAAATATGCATGGTTCGCCTCTGGCAAAAAACCGGCGGGGACGGCGCGCCGTCCCCGCTGCAACCGAAATCCCTTACTTCCTCTTGCGCTTGGGCTCAACAAACTTGGCCCAGAGCACGGCGCCGCGCTCGATCTTTTTGGCCGCGCCGTCCTTCTCGATCGTCTCCGGGGCGTCGGTCAGCGCCGCAAAGCCCCACCAGCCGCCAAAGGGCACGGCGTAGTTGAACACGCCATTGGCGTCCGTCATGACGACCTGAGCGGTCATGTACTCGTTGGGGGCCTCGTAGGCCTTGTCCTTGTTGTAGAATTCCACTTCGACCGGAACTCCCGCGGCAGGTTTACCGTCAACGAGCACCTTGCCCGTGAAGACGTTGCCGACGTAATTCCCGAAGGGCCGGGTCAGGGGCACGATCTCGGCGGCAAGCCCGACCGGTTCGTTCCACCCCTCCTCCTCGCCGAAGGACGGCACCACGACCTTGGTGATATGCTCGATGAACTTGTCTTCGGCCGGCTCGAAATAGGGTTCGGGCGCCACGAAAAACGTGGACACGCCGGGCCGCTTGAATTCGTACTCAACGGTCCAGGCGGCATGGTCCATGACCTTGGCCGGTTTGAGCGTCGCGGTCAGGTCGGTCTTCTTGCCGCCGTCCACGACGCCGAAGCTCTTCGGCTTGGCCATGTCCATGCCTTTGCCTTCCATGGGATGGGAAAACGAAATGGTGATGCCGACCTTGGCTTTGTCCTTGTCCGTCACCACGTCCTGGGACGGAATGACCATGCCGAAATGGGCCAGGGCCGGGCCGGCCCACAGGACCGCGACCAGGGCGAAGGAAAGGGGGGAAATGGCGCGGGTCATGAAGCCTCCTTGCGACGCCGCCAGCAGCAGGCGGCGGCAGAATGCGTTTTTGCGGCACCTATAATCACAACAATAAAAACTTCGTAACACTAAAAGGTGATCTTTCGCAAGAAATAAAATACGCCCAACAGCAGTCTGAAAAATTTATCAGAAGGATACAGCGAGGCGCAGGGCGATGTCCGGCAAGGAGCTCAGTCGTAAATCGGCTCCCAGGGAACAGCCGGCAATGGGGCGGAAGGTGACGGAGAGAAACGGGGAAATGAGGTTTCGCGGCTCGTAGCCGTAGCGGCTGGTCTGGGCGTCTAGGGCCAGGATGGCGGTCAGGGCATTGCCCGTGGCCCCGGTCGGGTCGATGTGGTGATCGAGGCGCTTGTCCAGGCGAAAGGCGGTCAGGGCGAGGCCGGCGTCAAAGGCGACTTTGCCAAAGTCGTAGCCCACGGAGGCCGTGGCCTCGTGGCTCGTCCAGGAGAAAAACGCGTCCCGCGCGGAAGGCGGCGTGGCCGTGCCCGAGGCGGCGCGCACCTCTTCGGCTCCTTCCGGAGCGGCGGCCAAGAAGAGTTCATAACGCAGGCGCGCGAAGAGTCCCCCGGCCCGCTGCCGGCGCAGCAACAATTCGCAGGACGGCCCCCAAAGAAACGCCGGCCGTGTATCCCAGGCTTCGTAATACCCGAGTCCCCGGTTGCGGGCCTCGAAACGGCCTACAGAGACGCCCGCGTGGAATCCGGGAGAAAACGCCACGGCGTCCATATCCACAAGACGGTAGATCAGGCTCGCATAGAGGCGGCGTTCGGACCAGTCCCGGGTCCAGCCGGGATGCTGGGCCGTAAACGCCGCGGACGGGGTGAAACTGAGCGGCTCGCGCATGTCGGCAAAGCCGAGGAAGCGCGCCGTGACGCTCGCCGTAAAGCGGGAATCGCCCTCCTGCGCCGCTGCTGTCGCCGCCGCGAGCACGGCCAGGCACACGACGGCGATCAGGCAGGCGAGACGGCGCGTGTCCATGAGGCGATCCCGGCTCAGGACCCGGAAGGGGTCCGAGCCGACTGCGGCGCACTGCCGGCCAGCTTGCCGGCCGCAGCCTGTCCCGTGGGCACGAACCGGGCGAACCAGTCGAGGTTTCGCGTCATGAGATCGCGGATCAGCGCCGGCTCGGTGACGTCGTGGCCGCTACGGGGATAGGCGGCCAGACGCGTCGTGACGCCGAGACGGGAGAGCGCGGTGTAGAGCTCGAGCGACTGGGTGAAGGGCACGCGCTCGTCGGCCACGCCGTGCTGGAACAGCGTGGGCGTTTTGATGGCGGCCGCATATTTGAGCGGCGAATGGTCGAACAGGACGTCGAAGCGCTCGTAGGCCTCGCCGCCGAAGTAGAGCGGAATGAAGTCCGGCAGGTCCATGCTGCCGCTTTGGCTCACGAGATTGGTGATGCCGGCCCCGATGGACGCGGCCTTGAAGCGGTCGGTGTGGCCGATGGCCCAGGCCGTCAGATAGCCGCCGTAGCTCCAGCCCATGACGCCAAGGCGCTCGGGATCGGCGAGCTTGCGGGCGACGAGTGCGTCCAGGCCGCTTTGCAGGTCGGCGAAATCCTTGCCTCCCCAGTCGCCGAGGCTCGCCTTGCGAAAATCCGCTCCGTAGCCGTCGGAACCACGGACGTTGGGCTGGAAAAGCGCGTAGCCGCGTTCGCCGAAGACCGCCAGGGGATAGTAGTTGAGCGCGCCGAGGTACTGCCGGTCCGCAGCCACGGCCGGCCCGCCGTGCAGCTCGACGAGCAGCGGCGGCGGCCCTTCGCCGGGTTCGAGCGGATGGGTGTAGAGCCCCTCGATCTCGACTCCGTCCGGGGCGCGCCAGCGCACCACCTCGGTCCTGCCCAGGCGGAAGTCGCGGTACTCCTTGTTGACCTCGGATACGGCCCGGGGAACGAACCGGCCGGCCGGGCTCACATAGACCTCGGGCGGCAGGTCGCTGTCCGTCAGCACCAGGGCCAGTGTCTTGCCCGAAGCGGCAAGCGCCGCTTGCGACACCACATGGGGCGTGTCCGACACCGGGCACGGCGGCCCGCCGTTTACGGGCAGGGCAAGGAGGACCGCGCCGGTGCCCGAGGCCTCGCGCACGTAGACGGCGTCGCCGGACGCGGAAAACCCGAGCAGCTCGGGCCGGGCATTGGGCGTTTGCGCCAGGGCGCGGGGCGCGCCGCCGGCCGCCGGCACGAGCATGACCCGGGCGGCGCTGTAATAAAATCCCGGAGCCTGCGTGGCCACATAGGCCACGGTCGCGCCGTCCGGGGAAAAGCAGGGTGTGGTTTCGGAGTCGTCGCTTCCCGCCAGCAGCACGCTCCTGCCCGTGGCAACGTCCACGAGGGCGATGTCGCTTTGGGCGGCGTCCCGGCCCGCCGCCACTCCCGGCACGGCCGCGCCGCGCCGACCGCGCGGCGGGGTGTCCGGCGGCATGGTCTCATAGGCCACGCGCCGCCCGTCCGGGGAGACGGCGAAGCCCCCCACTTCCCGGTCGCCGACGACCAGCCGCGGCGAGGCATGGCCGGTAAGGGGCAGCAGGTAAAGTCCCGTGTTCCCTTCGAAGGCGTCGAGGACCTCCACGTCGGCGTCGCAGCCGTCGAGACGGGCATTGGGAGTTTTGGCCTGACCGGTCATGGCCAGGAACAGTGCCTTGCCGTCCGGGGCGAAAGCCATGTCCGTGATGTCGAACCGGCCGTGCAGCAGCCGTTTGGCATGCCCGGCGTCCGCGCGCGCCAAGACGAGGTCCGTGTCCTCGTCCCCCTGGACGAGGTAGGCCAGACGCGCGCCGTCCGGCGAAAATCGCGGCTTCTCGCACTGCGCGTCCTCGGGCGTGACGGCATGCGCGACGCCCCTCCCGGCGTCGGCCACGTAGATGCGCGAGCGCAGGTCGTCGCGTTCGGCGCGGGTGACCGTGAAGGCGAGGCGGCTGCCGTCGGGCGCGATGCGCAGTTCATCGAACATGGCCACGCGCAGCATGTCGTCGATGGCAAAGGCGCGCGCGCCGGCAAAAGCGTCTCCGCACGGCCGGAAGACGCCCGGCAGGGCCACAACGAAAAGCGCCCACAGGAACGGTAAAAAGACGCGCCTTGGCACGAAATCACCTCGTAACGAAAAGCACGCGCAGTGTACGGATACCGGGGAGATCGGTCAAATGACAGCAAAAAGGCCCCCTTGCGGGGGCCTTCGGATCAGATGCGGATTCCCGCATCCGCCGGCCGCCGGGACAGCCACAGGTCAAACAAAAAACGTGTGAAGAAAATGGCCGTGAACATGGAGGCCACGATGCCGAGGATGAGCGTCACGGCGAAGCCGCGGATGGGCCCCGTGCCGAACTGGTAGAGCACCATGGCCGCGATGACCGTGGTGACGTTGGCGTCGAGGATAGTCAGCGTCGCCCGGCTGTAGCCCACGTCCACGGCGGAACGCGCCGAGAGCCCCAGGCGCAGTTCCTCGCGGATGCGCTCGAAGATGATGACGTTGGCGTCTACGGCCATGCCGATGGTGAGGATGATGCCGGCGATGCCCGGCAACGTCAGCGTCGCGCCGAAGCCGGCCAGGCCCGCGACGATGAGCACGAGGTTGAAAAGCAGCGCCATGTCGGCCACGGCCCCAGCCACGCCGTAATAGACGATCATGAAGGCGATGACGATGATGCCGCCGATCAGGGCCGAGTAGACGCCCTTCTGGATGGATTCCTGCCCCAGGGATGGGCCGACGCTGCGCTGCTCGAGGATGTTGACGGGCGCGGGCAAGGCGCCGGCGCGCAGCACGATGGCCAGGTCACGGGCTTCCTCGGTGGAGAAGTTGCCGGTGATGCTGGCGCGGCCTCCGCTGATCTTCTCCTGGATGGTCGGGGCGGAATAGACCTTGCCGTCGAGCACGATGGCCAAGCGCTTCTTCACGTTCTCGCCGGTGACGCGCTCGAACTGGCGCGCGCCGCTCGGGGTGAAGGACAGGCCCACGTAGGCCCGGTTGGTGTTGTCGAAATTGGCCCGGGCGTCGGAAATGTTCTCGCCGGTCATGACCGCGTCGGCACGCAGCACGATGGGCCGTTCGAGGTAGGAGCCGTCGGGATTGCGGTGGCGCAGCACCGAGAGTTCGTCGCCGGGCGGCAGCAGGCCCTTTTGCGCCTTGTCCAGGTCGGCGTTGTCGTCCACGACCTTGAATTCCAGGTGGGCGGTCTTGCCGATGAGCTTGATGGCCCGTTCGGGATCGTGCAGGCCGGGCAACTGGATCTGGATGCGGTTGTCGGACTGCTTGCGGATGTCGGGCTCGGCCACGCCGAATTCGTCGATGCGGTTGCGGATGGTCTTGACGGCCTGATCCACGGTGAGCTTGGCCTGCTCGGCGGCGTAGCGCGGCGTGAAGGAAAGTTTGTAAAGGGAGCGGCCGTCCTTGTCGCTCTCCACGCCATTGACGGTGAGCACGCTGAAATGCTTTGCCAGCATGTCGTCGAAGGCCTCACGCTTGTCGGCGCTGGCCAGGACGAGTTCCAGGTGCTTGCCATCGGCCGTGGACTGGGGACGCAGCACGGCGATGCCGTCCTCCTTGGCCTGGTCGCGGATGTCGCGGCCCATCTGGCTCAAGGAGTTGGCCAGGGCCTTGTCCACGTCGACGCCGAGCGTCAGGTGGATGCCGCCCTTGAGGTCGAGACCGAGATTGATGACGTCGTCAGGCAGAAATTTGCCGAGAAAGCTCTGTTTGACCGTCCCCAGGGAGGGCAACGTGTAGATCAGGCCCAAAAAGGCCACAAGACCGATGACGGCCAATCGCCAGCGCAGATTTCCAGACATGGACCAGGCTCTCCTTGGGAGGATTGCGCGTCGGGGAGACGTCAAAACGAAGGGCCGCCGGGGCAGCCCTTCGCCATGCATCGGGCCGAAAGCCGCCCGATGCGCTTATTCCTTTTCCTTGGCCTTGGCCTTGGGTTCGGCCTTGGCCGGGGCGGCAGCGGCGTCGCCGGGGCCGGAGACGTAGTTGCGGTTGATCTCGATGTTCAGATCCTTGGCGATCTCCACGGTGAGCTTGTCGCCGTGCACTTCCATGATCCGTCCGTAGATGCCGCCGCCGGAAAGGATATAGTCCCCGCGCTTGAGGGAGGACAAGTATTCCTTGTGCTGCTTGGCTTTCTTCTGCTGGGGGCGGATGAGCAGAAAATAGAAGATGGCGAACATCAGGATAAGCGGCAAAAATGCGGTGATGGGATTGCCTCCCGCCTCGCCGCCGGCGGGGGCGGCGCCCATGGCATGCGCCAGGCTCGGAAAAAACATGCTGCCTCCAGGTGGTGTTTTACGCCCATCCCCGTCCGACGGAAACACGCGAGGTCTCCGGAGGGGGCGGACCGCAAGGGCTCTTGCGGCAACTAGGCATGGTCCAAAAAAACCGCCGCGTCAAGGTTTATCCGTTTCCGACCGGGCGCTTGCCCCCTTCCCCGCCGCCGGCGACCGGCCAGGGCGTGCATTCCCTGGCCGGGGCGAAGCCCGCGGCGAACGCGGCGCGCAGATCGGGAAACGCGACGCGGTTGCGGAGGCTTACGGCGCGGCCATCGGGACAGGCGGCATCGTGGAAGCGGCGCGAGGCCGCATTGCCGACATACGGCCGTGAGGGCTGCGACAGCGCAAGCAGGCGCGGCCAAAAACCATGCCCCGCGGCCATGGCCCGGCGCTGGGCAGCGAGCAGACGATCGAAGAGCGCCGGGGGCAGGTCGCGGTGCCAGAACAAGAAGACCGCGCCGTCCGCCACGAGCGCCTCGGCCACGGAGGCGCCGTCCGGAAGAAGGAAATCGCCGAGGACGCGGCCGAAGCGGTCGCCGCCCTGCCCTGCCCGGACAAGCCGCAGTTCCCGGCCCATGACGCGCCGTTCGAGCCCGGCCTTGGCTTCGGCGGCGAAGTACTGGGCCGGGACGTCGCCATGGGCTACTTCCGGGGCGTCGATGCCGGCCAGGCGCACGGTGCGGCCGTCTGCCAGACGACAGGTATCGCCGTCGAAGACGCGCGCCACGCGCACCGTCTCGCCGCCGGCGCGGGCAAGTCCCGGCGCGAGCAGGCAGGCGCAAAGGAGCGCCACGAAAAACCGGCCGCCGCGAAGCCCGCGACGGCCGGTTGCGAAAAGGCGTCTGCGCATGGTGTCAGCTGATGGCGCCGGGAATGAAGCCGATCTTATCCACCGCTTCCTTGATGGCGTCGGCAGGCGCTTCGCCCTCGAACGTGGCTTCGCCCTTTTCCAGGTTGACGCTGACGTTGGACAGGCCCGGGACTTCGGACAGAGCCTTGGTCACGGACGCGACGCATTTGGGGCAGTGCATGCCCTCGACTTTCAGGGTTTTCATGCGACCTCCTCGGACTGGCTGGCGATGTAGGCCATGGCCTGCCCGAAATCGAGCGTTCCGGCATAAATGGCCCGACCGGTGATCACGCCTTGGAGCCCTTTTTTGGAATACGGGAACAGGGTTTCGACATCGGACAGGGTCGCCACGCCGCCGGCGAGGACCACGGGCAGGTCGGTGAGCGCCAGCAGGCGATCGAGCGCTGCGGTGTTGACGCCGGTCTGCATGCCGTCGCGGCTGATGTCGGTATAGACGATGAAAGCGGCCCCCTGCTTCTTGAGCCGGGGCAGCACGTCCTCGACGGTCAGCCCCGCGTCCTCGACCCAGCCCTTGACTTTCAGGCGGCCGTCCACGGCGTCGAGGGAGACGCCCACCCGCCCGGGATGGGCGGCGCAGATGGCGGCGAAGGCCTCGGGATCGGACAGGGCCAGGGTGCCGATGATGAGCCGGCGCACCCCGGCTTCGAGGTAGGCGGCGGCCGTGGCCGCATCGCGAATGCCGCCGCCGAGCTGCACCGGAACGGGTACGCCGGCGCAGATGTTCTTGATCAGCTCGAAATTGCGCGGCATGCCGCTAAACGCCCCGTCGAGATCGACGATGTGCAGCCACAGCGCGCCAAGGTCTGCCCAATGCCGGGCCATGGCCACGGGATCGGGGGAAAAGACCGTCACTTCTTCGGCCAGGCCTTGCTTCAAGCGCACGCACTGGCCGTCCTTGATGTCGACTGCCGGAAATACGATCACAGCCCGAGCTCCGCGAGGCCTTTCCTAAGGCCTTCCTGGGCCAGCTCGATGGCCGAGAGCCAGCGGCCGTTTCGGGCGACGAACTGCTTGGCGTTGAGGATATTGTCCGTCAGCGACTGCTGGGTTTCATCGAAGTGGAACTTCTTGACGATGCCGCCTGTCCGGGCATCGATGAGGGTCAGGCTCAGGTCCACGCTGGCCGGCTTGGTCGCGCCGGCTTCGCCGCCCTCGCGCTCGCGCCAGTCCATGACCTGCGGCACCAGCACGAAGTCCGCGCCGGCGCATTTGCCCACGTTCTGCCAGTAGCGCAGGGTGGCGAGGCGGCCCGATTCCTCGCCGCGCGGCGCGCTGCGGGAGCAATCGAGACCCATGCGGGCCGGCAGGATGTTCTGCTTGGAGCCGGCCAGGTCCGAGGCCAGGGCGGCGTCGAGGTGCACCGGCACGACCTCGGGGACGTTGCTGTTGGCCGGCAGGTAGCCCGCGAGCAGATCGGCGTCGGTGGCCGGGATGGTGAAGGGGGCCACAACGAACGACTTGCCGAGGAACGCCACGGCCGAGGTGGCGGCGTCGCCCGAAACCGGGGCCTTGGCCGCCGTCGGCGCGGTGCGGCGCACGCAGCCTGTCGACAGGAACGCGGTCGCCGCGATGGCGACGACAAGAAGCAGCAATGATTTCTTTCGCATCAGTCCAGGCTCCCCTTGGTGCTCGGCACCCTGGCTCCCTCCACGGCCGTGGCGCGGCGCAGGGCCAATCCCAACGCCTTGAAGGCCGCTTCGACCAGATGATGGCCGTTTTGTCCGTATTCGTAGTGGATGTGCAGGTTGGCGCGGGCGCTGTGGCAAAACGACTTGAAGAATTCCCGCCACACGTCCTTTTCCTCGCCGGCGATGACCGGGGGCAGCACGTTTTCGCGGTAGACGAGATAGGCCCGGCCCGAGAGGTCCACCACCGCCTCGCACATCGCCTCGTCCATGGGCACCTTGGCCATGCCCACGCGGGCGATGCCCGCCCGGTCGCCGAGCGCCTGGCGGAAGGCCTCGCCGAGGCAGATGGCCACGTCCTCCAGGGAATGATGGGCGTCGACCTCGAGGTCGCCCCGGCAGGTCAGCTTGAGGTCGAAGCCGGCCCAGAAGGCCAGCAGATTGAGCATGTGGTCGGCGAATCCGTAGCCGGTGTCCACCGCCGCCGCGCCCGAGCCGTCCAGCCCGATTTCCACGGCCACGCGGGTTTCCCCGGTCTCGCGCGAATACGCCCCGAAACGTTCGTTCATGACGCTCCCCGACCGCCCTTCTCGGCGTTCGGCCTGATCGTTGCCCGTTTTGCGCCCCGGCGCACATCCATGCAAGCAGCAACAGGGACGCCGCAGCCTTGCGCCTCACGCCCCTGGGTCGCTGCGCCCGATCAGGCGTGCGGGACGTCTTTGCCGGCGGGTGCGGCCGCGGCCGGCTTGGCCGCAACCGCTTCCGCAGTCGCGGTCGTTTCCACGGTCGCGGCGGTTTCGGCGGCCTTCTCGGGGTAGAGTTCCTTCTTGGCCTCGGCCTGGCGATGCTCACGGTCGGCACGGTCCACCTCGGCTTCCAAGGTGGATTTGACGTCCGTGCTCATACGGCGGAATTCCGCCATGCCCTTGCCGAGAGTGCGCATGATATCGGGCAGCTTGGAAGGGCCGATGACGATGAGGGCCACCACCAGGATGACCAGAAGCTCCGTGGAACCGATGCCGAACATGATGCAACTCGCTTATTTCCAGCGTCAGCCGGGGTTTCGGGCAAGAGGTCTATTCCCACTCGATGGTGCTTGGCGGCTTGGAGGACACGTCGAACACCACGCGATTGACGCCCTTGACTTCGTTGATGATGCGGTTGGACATGGCGGCCACGAGCTCCGATGGCAGGCGGGACCAGTCCGCGGTCATGGCGTCCAGGCTGTCCACCACCCGGATGGCGGCCACGTTCTCGTACGTGCGGCCGTCGCCCATGACCCCGACGGTCTTGAGCGGCAGCAGAACGGCGAACCCCTGCCAGACCTTGCGATACCAGCCCGAGGCCTGGAGTTCGTTTTGCACGATCTTATCCGTTCGCCGTAAAATCTCAAGACGTTCCTCGGTAACTTCGCCGATGATGCGGATGGCAAGCCCCGGTCCGGGGAAGGGATGGCGCCAGATGATGAAGTCCGGCATGCCGAGCTCCACCGCCACCTTGCGCACCTCGTCCTTGAAAAGCTCCCGCAACGGCTCGATCAGCGCGAGCTTCATGTGCTCAGGGAGCCCGCCCACGTTGTGGTGGCTCTTGATGACCGCCGAGGGGCCCTTGAAGGACACGGACTCGATGACGTCTGGATAGAGCGTGCCCTGGGCCAGGTACTTGACCTTGGGCAGTTTCGCCGCCTCGACTTCGAAGACCTCGATGAAGGTCGTGCCGATGATCTTGCGCTTGCGTTCGGGGTCGGTCACGCCGGCCAGACGGCCCAGGAACAGCTTGGACGCATCGATGTAATGGAGGTTCAGGTCGAAGTGCTCGCGCAGGTAGGCGGCCACCTCCTCGCCCTCGCCCAGGCGCAGCAGGCCGTTGTCCACGAAGATGCAGTGGAGCTTCTTGCCTATGGCCTTGTGCAGCATGACGGCCACGACCGTGGAGTCCACGCCGCCGGAGAGCGCGCAGACCACTTCGTCCTCGCCGACCTTTTCGCGCAGCTTGGCAAGCTCCGTCTCGACGAAGCCGGCCATGGTCCAGCCCGGGGTCAGGCCGGCGATGTTGAACAGGAAATTGTGCAGGATGCGTTCGCCGTCTTCTGTGTGCGCCACCTCGGGGTGGAACTGCAGGGCGTACATGCGGCGCTCGACATTGGCCAGGGCGGCGATGTCCACGTTTTTCGTGCGCGCGGCCACGACGAAGCCGTCCGGCGGCGCAACGACCTTGTCGCCATGGGACATCCAGACCGTGCGCGAGCCGCCGCCGGGCAGGCCGGAAAAAAGCGGCACGTCGGCCAGAACCGTAAGCTCGGCGCGGCCGTATTCGCGGTCCGTGGAGGCCGCGACCTCCCCGCCGGGCTGGTGATGGGCCAGCAGCTGCATGCCGTAGCAGATGCAAAGCGTGGGCAGGCCCAGGTCGAACACGGCCGGGTCGAAGGGCGGCGCATCCGCGTCGGTGACGCTCGAGGGACCGCCGGAGAGGATGACGGCCTTGGGACGCATGGCCGCGACTTCCTTGGTCGTGACGGTGCAGGGGTGAATTTCGGAATACACGCCGGCTTCGCGCACGCGGCGGGCGATGAGCTGGGTGTACTGGGACCCGAAGTCCAGAATGACGACGGTGTCTGTGGCGGACATGCTAGTAGGTCTCCACGCGGTAGTTGGGGGCTTCCTTGGTGATGATGACGTCGTGGACGTGGCTTTCGCGCAGGCCGGCCGGGGAAATGCGCACGAACCGCGATTTTTCCTGCAACTCCCCGATGGTGGCGCAGCCGCAGTAGCCCATGCCGGAGCGCAGGCCGCCGACGAGCTGGTAGATGCTTTCGGTGACGGGACCCTTGAACGGCACCCGGCCGACGATACCCTCGGGCACGAGCTTTTTGGACTTCTCCTGGAAGTAGCGGTCGGAACTGCCCTCGCGCATGGCGTCGATGGAGCCCATGCCGCGGTAGATCTTATAGGTGCGGCCCTGGTAGAGCACGGTTTCGCCCGGGCTTTCCTCGGTGCCGGCAAACAGCCCGCCCATCATGACCGTGTCGCCGCCCGCGGCGATGGCCTTGACGATGTCGCCCGAGAACTTGACGCCGCCGTCGGCGATGAGCCGCTTGCCGGCTTCGCGGCAGGCGCGGGAGGCCTCCATGATGGCCGTGATCTGCGGCACGCCCACACCCGCGACCACGCGGGTGGTGCAGATCGAGCCCGGCCCGATGCCGACCTTGACGGCGTCGGCTCCGGCGGCAATGAGCGCCTTGGCCCCTTCGTAGGTGCCGACGTTGCCGGCCACGAGCTGACAGTCGGGATGGGCGGCCTTGATGGCGCGGATGGCGTCGAGGATGTTGCGGGAGTGACCGTGGGCGGAATCGAGGACCAGGAAGTCGGCCCCGGCGGCGAGCAGCGCCTCGGCCCGCTCGTCACGGTCGGTGCCGACGCCGATGGCCGCGCCCACGCGCAGCCGGCCGTGGCTGTCCTTGCAGGAGTTGGGGTATTTGCGGATCTTTTCGATGTCCTTGATGGTGATCAGCCCGCGCAGCTTGCTGTCTTCGTCCACCACCAGCAGCTTTTCGATGCGGTTTTTGTGCAGGTGGTACTTGGCTTCCTCGAGCGTCGTGCCCACAGGCACGGTCTTGAGGTTTTCCCGGGTCATGACGTCGCCGACCTTGGTCACGGAATCCTTGACGAAGCGCACATCGCGGTTGGTGACGATGCCGACGAGGGTGTCGCCGTCGACCACGGGCAGGCCCGAGATGCTGTACTCGGCCATGACCACCAGCGCCTGCTCCACTGTCATGTCGGGCGGCACGGTGATGGGCGAGATGATCATGCCGGATTCGGACTTCTTGACCTTCTCCACCTCGAGCCGCTGCTCGGCGATGGTCATGTTCTTGTGCACCACGCCGACCCCGCCGCTGCGGGCCAGGGAAATGGCCATGCGGGACTCGGTGACGGTATCCATGGCGGCGCTGACCAGGGGAATGTTGAGCTTGATGTCCGGGGTCAGCCACGAGGAGACGTCGGCTTCGTCCGGGAGCACTTCCGAGTAGTCCGGCAAGAGCAGCACGTCGTCGAAAGTGAGCCCGGTTTCGATGATTTTGTCCATTGCGCGAATCTCCTGGTTTTCGGAAAGGTTCTTTAGTCCAGGCCGAGATAGGCCGAGCGCACCTTGGGGTCGTTGAGCAGATCCCGGGCCGGCCCTTCCAGGGTGAGCCGTCCCGTTTCGAGCACATAGCCGCGATGGGCGATCTGCAAGGCCATCTGGGCGTTTTGTTCGACCAAAAGGACGGTGACGCCGTCCTTGTTGATCTGCTGGATGATTTCGAAAATGTTCTCCACGACGAGCGGCGCAAGGCCGAGCGAGGGTTCGTCGAGGAGCAGGAGCTTGGGCCGGGCGAGCAGCGCCCTGCCGATGGCCAGCATCTGCTGCTCGCCGCCGGAAAGGGTGCCGCCCATTTGCGTACGCCGTTCGCGCAGCACGGGGAACAGTTCGTAGACGTGCTCTTCGTCAGCCCGCACGCCCGCCTTGTCCCGGCGCAGGTACCCGCCCATGAGCAGGTTCTCCTTGACCGTGAGCCGGGGAAAGATCATGCGCCCCTCGGGCACTTGCGTTATGCCGAGCGACACGATGCGTTCCGTGGACAGCCGCGTGACATCCTGGCCCAAAAACGTGATCGCGCCGTTTTTGGGCGGGGTGACGCCGGAAATGCTCATGAGCGTGGTGGTCTTGCCCGCGCCGTTGGCGCCGATGAGCGTGACGATCTCCCCGGCCTCGATGTGCAGCGTCACGCCGCGCAGGGCCTGGATGTTGCCGTAATAGGTGTGGATGTCCCGGACCTCAAGCATGGGCCGCCCCCTTGCCGAGGTAGGCTTCGATGACGTCAGGGTTGGCCCGGACCTCCTGCGGCGTGCCGTCGGCGATTTTGACGCCGTGGTCGAGCACGACCAGGTGTTTGCAGATGCGCATGACGAGCTTCATGTCGTGTTCGATGAGGATGACGGTGACGTCCCGTTTGAGGATGGCGTGGATGAGGTCCACGAGGGCCTCGGTTTCGCGGGGGTTCATGCCCGCGGCCGGCTCGTCGAGGAGCAGGAGCTTGGGGCCCGTGGCCAGGGCGCGGGCGATCTCCAGGCGGCGCTGGTCGCCGTAGGAAAGGCTCGAGGCGCAGGCGAGTGCGGCGTCGCCGAGCCCGACGAAATCCAGGCACTCCATGGCGTCGTCCACGATGCGGCGCTCCTCGGCGCGCTGGGAGCGCGTACGCAGCACCGCGCCGAAGAAGTTGGCGGCCGTGCGGCAATGGCGGCCGATGCGCACGTTGTCGAGCACGGTCAGCGACGCGAAGAGGCGGATGTTCTGGAACGTCCGCGCGACGCCGAGCGCGGTCATGCGCTCGGGCTTCCTGCCGGCCACGTCCCGTTCCGTACCGTCGCCGGCGAAGAGGATGCGGCCCTCGGTCGGCTTGTAGATGCCGGCCACGCAGTTGAACATGGTGGTCTTTCCCGCGCCGTTGGGGCCGATGAGGCCAAGGATCGCCCCCCGCTCCACGGTAAAGGAAACGTCGCCCAAGGCGAGCAGGCCTCCGAAGCGCTTGCTCACGCCGTCCACTTTCAAGATCGCATCCATATTACGCCGTCCGCCGCGCGGCAAGCTTTGCCCGCAATTCCTTGATCAGTCCGCTTTGCATGGTCGTTTCCGCCACCTGGGTGAAGATGCCGCCCGGGCGAAAACGCATGATGAGGACCATGATGAGGCCGTAGGCCAGAAAACGGGTTTCCGTAGGCAGCCCGAATTTGGGCAGCGCCACCCGCAGCACCTCGCCGAGCGCAATGAGGATCACGGCGCCGACGAGCGCGCCGTTGATGTTGCCAAGGCCCCCGAGCACGACCATGCACAGCACCAGGAAGGATTCCCAGAACTTGAACATGTCCGGGGAGATGAAAAGGGTCCAGCGGGCAAAAAACGCGCCGGCCATAGCCCCGATGCCGGCGGAGACGGCAAAGGCGATGACCTTGTAGGCGAGCAGGTCCACGCCGCAGGAGGCGGCGGCCATGGAGTCCTCGCGGATGGCGAGCCACGCCCGGCCCAGACGCGAATCCTCCAGGCGGCGCATGCCCCAGTAGACCAGAAGGACCATGAGCAGCCCCAGGTAGAAGTACGGCACCTCGCCCCGGAAGGCGTAGCGCCAGCGGGAATCGATCCCGAGCAGCGAGGCGAGCCAGGTGAAGTCGATGGACACCGGCGCGATGCCGGGAATGCCGAGCGGGCCGCGCGTGAGCCATATCTCGTTGGTGAAGAAGAGCACCACCAACTCCGAGAAGCCGAAGGTGACGATGGCGAAATAGTCGCCGACCAGCCGCAGGGTGGGCACGCCGAGCATGACGCCGAAAAACGCGCCGTTTACGGCGGCCAGCGGCACGATCAGCCAGAAGGACATGTTGTAGTGGATGGTGAGGAGGCCGGCGGTATACGCGCCGATGCCGTAGAAGCCCACGAAGCCGAGGTCGAGCAGGCCGCAGAACCCGGGCAGGATGTTGAGCCCCATGGCCAGCACCATGTAGACCATGACAAGGACAAGGACGTGCAGGACGTAGACGTCCCGAAACGGCGTCAGCGGATAGACGAGAGCCGCCGCAACCAGGAGCAGAAACACTGTTTTGAACGCGCCGCGCATGCTCTTTCCGATCGGTAGGGGACGGCCGGCGTGCCGGCCGGCCGGGTTACGCCTTTTCCACCATGGACCGCCCCAGAAAACCCGAGGGGCGGAAGATGATGACCAGGATCATGACCGCGTAGGCCACGCCGTCGCGGTAGGGGGAGGAAAGGTAGCCCGCGCCGAGGGTTTCGGCGATGCCGAGCGCCACGCCGCCGAGCATGGCCCCGGGCACGGAGCCGATGCCACCAAGCACGGCCGCGGCAAAGGCCTTGACCCCGGCCAGGTAGCCCATGGTCGGGTACATTGTGTTGTAATACATGGAGACCATGACCCCGGCCACCGCGCCCATGCCCGAACCCAGGGCGAAGGTGAAGGAGATGACGCGGTTGACGTTGATGCCCATGAGCGCCGCCGCGGTGCGGTTTTGCGCCAGGGCGCGCATGGCCGTGCCGGTGCGGGTCTTGGTGATGATGAGGTTGAGCCCCACCATGAGCGCCAGGGCCACGATGTAGATGACCATCTGCATCCAGGTGATGGTCACGTCGGAAAACTGGAGGGCCGGCTCGCCGAAAAAGGCCGGCAGGGCCTGGCGCGGAAAAGGCAACGGACGACTTCCCCAGATGATCATGGCCAGGTTTTGCAGAAAAATGGACATGCCGATGGCGGTGATGAGCGCCGCCAACCGGGGGGCTTCGCGCAGCGGCCGGTAGGCCACGATGTCGAGCAGCACGCCGATGGCGGCCGTGGCCAGCATGGCCAGCAGCACGGCCAGGGGCAGGGGCAGCCCCATGGAAATGAAGGACAAGGTCAGGAAGGCCCCGAGCATGTAGATTTCGCCGTGGGCGAAATTGATGAGCTCGATGACGCCGTAGACCATGGTGTAGCCCACGGCGATGAGCGCATAGATCAGGCCCAGGGTGAAACCGTTGACGAGCTGCTGTTCGAACAACGTCGGCTCCGAAACGAAGTAAAGTGTTGCGCTTGGGCTTGAACGCGAACAGGCTGGATCGGGGTCCAGCCTGTTCGCTTCGTCGCTTATTCCTCGAAGGCGCGCCTAGTTCATCTGCTTGGGCGCGGGGACGAACTTGCCGTCCTTGACCATCTTGACGAAGGCGGGTTTCTGGCAGTCACCGTTGGCATCGAAGTAATTGATGCCGGTGACGCCCTTGTACCCCTTCTCGGGGGTGTTCATGTCGGCCAGGTAGGCGCGGACCTTTTCGCGGTCCGGGCCGGCCTTGGCGATGGCTTCGATGAGGATGCCGGCCGCGTCATAAGAGTTGGCGCTCATCCAGTCAACCTCACGGTTGAACTTGGCCTTGAAGGACTCGATGAACTTCTTGGCGTCGGGGCTGGCGATCTCGGCCAGGAACGGGGCGGTCAGGTAGGTGTCGTCGGTGGCTGCGCCGCCGAGCTTGATGTAGTCGGCGTTGTCGAAGCCGTCGGCGCCGAACTTGGGCACGACAAGGCCGATCTTCTTGGCCTGGTCGGCAATCAGCGCGCCTTCGGGATAGTAGCCGGCGACGAAAAGGGCCTGAGGCGCGGCGGACTTGATTTTGGTCAGCTGGGGCGTGAAGTCCTGGTCGCCCTTCTTGTAGGCTTCCTCGCCGACCACGGTCAGGCCGAGCTTCTTGGCTTCCTTGGCGAAGGCCTCCTTGAGGCCGATGCCATAGTCGTTGTTCTCGTAGAAGACGGCGACTTTTTTGAGCCCCAGCACCTTGTCGATGTAATCGGCCAGGAAGGTGCCCTGGAAATCGTCGCGGTAGACGTTGCGGAACGACCAGACCTTGCCCTTCTCGTCCTTGTTCTTGCTGCTGATGGCGACGCTGGTGGCCGTGGGCGTGATGGCGGGGATGCCTTCGCGCACATAGGCCGGCAGGCCGGCAAGGTGGGCCGAGGAGCACAGGTGGCCGACGATGCCGACGATGGCTTCGTCGTTGACGATGGAGGAGGAGACCGTGGCGGCCTCACGGGGCTCGCACTGGTCGTCGAGGTAGACGGCCTCGATCTTCTTGCCGTTCACGCCGCCGGCGGCGTTGATCTCGTCGATCTTCACGCTCACGCCGGCCTTGACGTTTTCACCGTAACCGGCGGCGCTGCCGGTGAAGGCGGCGGGCACGGCGATCTTGATCGTGTCCGCGGCCTGGGCGGACCCGGCGAAGCCGAACGCCAATCCCATTGCCGCCGCGAACACCATCGCGCGGGTCGTCACTTTGCCAAACATCGAATCTCCTCCCGTTGCGGTTGTCGTTCACCAGCGTTTCCACGGCATCCGGTCGCCGGTCCCTGGGGAAGCCGGCCCAGGTTTGGTACGCGTTACGCGGCAACATTCACCAAATCGCCAAAAAAGGCAACGCGGCGTTCAGCGCAACAGCGGCGCAGCCGCAACACATGCGCCGCCCAGCGCCCTCTTGACGCAGGCAGGCCGGGACGCCGCCGCACGCTTGCGAAACCCTACTGGGGAGCCTTGGTTTCCAGTTCCTTTTGCGCCGTGGCCCTGGTCTCGGGGTCGGTCTTTTCCGAGGCGACGACGGTCTTGAACCCCTCGGCGGCCTTGGCCGGGTCGTTGAGGGCGTATTTGTAGAGCAAAGCCAAGTTGAACCGGGCGCGGTAGTCGCCCGCGTCGTGGGCGAGGATGGTTTCAAAGGCGGCCTTGGCCCCGTCCGGATCCTTGAGGTTATAAAGAGTCACGCCCAAGGCGTTTTGCACGTCAGGATCGTCGGGGCGCGCCTTGGCCACCTTGTCCAGGAAGACCTTGGCCCGGTCGAAGGAGCCCATGGCCATGAACTTCTCGGCCATGGCCAGCTGCAGGCCGGGATCGTCGGGATTCTCCTGGAGCTTTTGCATCAGCGCCATGACTTCCTTCATGGGGCCGTTCATGGCTTCCTGCATCGCGCCGGGCATGCCGGCCTGGGACTTCTTCTGATGCACCTCGAGGCTCGGCCGCTCCATGCGGTAGACGAAGGAGCCCGCAAAAACGACGAGCAGCAAAAAGGCCATGAAGGCCAGGACCATGCGGCCCGACGTATTGGGGCCGGACGCGTTGGGGGCGGTCGTTTTCTCAATCGTCATGAGACATCTCCAGGCGTTTGAGGCGCTTTTCCAGGCGCTTTTGCGTCGCGGCCAGAAACACGACGTAACACGCGATGCCGACCCAGACGATCACGTTGGCGGCAAAAAGATAGGCTTCCTTTCCCATGTCAGTCCCTTATCGCGCCATGGCGCACCAGCGAGGAAAGCGTCGCTCCGGCGGCGAGCTGGCGCACGCGCGCAAGCAGGATCGCCAGCCACAGGCAGCCCATGGCCACGAGGTTTGCAATCATGGCCCGCCACATTTCCGGCTCCATGCCCCCGCCCTGGGGGCCGAAGACCGCCGGGTGGATGCTACGCCAGTACCGGGCCGAAACAAAGACCAGCGGCACGTCGAGAAAGGCCACCACGCCAAGGACGGCGAGCACCGCTTCCTTGCGCCCTCCTCCCACGTCCGAAGCGCGAAGGAGCAGGTAGGCGGCGTAGACGAACCACATGACGAGCGTCGTCGTGAGCCGCGGGTCCCAGGTCCACCAGACGTTCCAGATGGGCCGGGCCCAGCACATGCCCGTGGCCAGGGCCAGGCCGGAAAAGAGCACGCCCACCTCGCAGGCCGCGCCGGCGATGCGGGCGTAGTTGTCCCGACGGCGCGCCAGATAGAGAATCGAGGCGATAAACACCACGAAAAAGCTGACGAACGACCACCAGGCCATGGGCAGGTGGGTGTAGAAGATCTTCTGGACCACGCCCATCGTGGTTTCGACCGGGGCGTAGAACCAAACGGCCCACTGGGCGAGGATGGCAATGGCCGCGGCGGCCAGGGCGAAAAGCTGGATCATGGCGGACGTCATTCCTCCCCGGAATAGAGAAACGGAAAGAGCACCAGGGCCGCGGCGGTAAAAACGGCGTCGAACGCGCCGACCGTGCCGGTCCAGGCGGACACGGCCTCGGCCCCGCGGCCGGAGATCACGGTTTCCAGGAGCCGTATGCCGGCCAGGAGCACCGGGACCAGCAGCGGAAAAAGGATGACCGTCAACAGCGATTCCCGGGAAGACCGGCCGACCGACAAGGCGCCGAGCAGCGAGCCCAGGGCGCAAAGCCCCCAGTCCACGGCCGCGACCACACCGAGCCCGGCGATGAGGGACCCGGCCACGCTCTGGCCGAGAAAGGCCACCGCCGCCGGGGCGAATACCATCTGGCAGCAAAAAAGCAACACCCAGCCGGCGAGCGCCTTGCCGAGCCACACGGCCTGGGCCGGGCACGGCGCGAGCAGCAGCCCCAGACGCGCGCCCTCGGCCTCTTCCAGGCCGTAGAGGAAATTGAAGACGAGCACCTGGCCGAACGCCGTGGCCAGCCAGAAGACGGCGGCGGCGGCCAGCGGCGGGGACATCTCGCCGGGTTCGCGCGAGAGGCTCATGATGAAGATGAGCAAAAGCCCGAGCAGCACGGTCTGGACCAGCCCCTGCGCCCCGGCCAGGGCCAGGCGCAGGTCCTTGCCGGCGATGACCAGGGCGGCCCTCAGCATACGCCCTCCCCGGCCAGTTCCGCCGGATCGAAGGCGGCGGCGGGCACGTCGCGGGCAATGCGCCGGTTGCCGATGACCACGACGCGGTCGCAGGCCGGCAGGTCGGCGGCGATGGTGTGGCTGACCCACATGACGGCCGCGCCGGCGTCGGCCGCGGCGCGTATCTCCCGGCGCAGCATTGCCGCCGAGGCCGGGTCCAGGCCCGTAGCCGGTTCGTCGAGCAAAAGCATTTTCGGCGCGGTGAGAAAGACCCGGGCGAGGCTCAGGCGCTGGGACATGCCGCGTGAAAAGATCCCGGCCTCCTCGTCGGCGAAGCGCTCGAGCCCGACGCGGGCAAGGGCCGCCAGGACGGCGGCGTTATCGCCGCCCCGGCCTGACAGGCGCTGCCAGAAGCGCAGGTTGGCCCGGGCGGTGAGCTTGGGGTAGATGAGCGTGCGGTGGCCGACGTAGCCGATTTCGCCCGGCGCAAGGTCCACGTCCACCTCGCCTTCGCTGGGCGGCATGAGCCCGGCCGTGATGCGCATGAGCGTGGATTTGCCCGCCCCGTTTTGCCCGACGACCAGCAGCACCTCGCCCGGCGCAAGGTCCAGGTCGATATCGCGCAGCACCGGGCGTTCGCCGAAAAACCGGCTCACCCGGCGCAGCCTGGCCACGGGGTTGGCCATCTAGACGCGCTCCGCCCCGGATTTCGGCCGGCGCAGGCTGAGAAACGGCGCGAGGCACATGATCGTGCCGCCGATCCAGACCCAGTTGACCAGGGGATTGACGCTGATCTTGATGCTCGCGGCCTTCTTATCCGTGGCGCTCAAAAGCGTGGCGTAGAGCTCGTCGCCGAGCGACGGGATGGTCGAGACTTCGGCAAAGGGCTGCTCGAAACCTTTGTAGACGCGGCGTTCGGGCGTAAGCCGACCCACCGTCTTGCCGTCCTTTTGCACGTCGATGACGGCGCGGGCGATGGTCATGGCCGGGTTTTGTTCCTGTTCGAGATCCTTGAAAGTCAGGGTGAAGCCGCCGATCTCCATGGCGCGCCCGGGCGTGAGCACGGCTTCCTTGCTGAGCTGATACGGACCGGAAAAGGCCACGCCGAGCGTGACCAGCGCCAGGCCGACGTGGACGCAATAGGCCCCGAGCGCCCCGGCCAGGCTTCTCGCATGGCGGTGGCGCAGGAACACGTACAGGGCGCAGGCCAAGGCAGCCACGGACGCCGCGCCCGCGAAAAGGGCCACGGGCAGACGCAGGCCGACGGCGTAAAGCACCGCCCCGCCGCCGACCAAGGCCCCGAGCACCACGCCGAGGCCCGTCCTGTCGCGCAGGCCCTCGGTCCAGGACATGAGCGGGCAAAAGGCCACCAGGAACGTGACCACGGCGAAAAGCGGCAGGCAGACCCGGTTGTAGAACCCGGCGTCCAGGCCCACGGGATTGGCGCTCCAGAGTTTACTGATCACCGGCCACATGGTGCCGAGCAGCACCACGCCGGAGAGGGCGAGCATGAGCCAGGCCAGGATGACGAGGAAGCCGGGAACGCTCACGAGCGTGGCCAGGGGCTTGAAACGGCCCTCGTGCAACGGCGCGCCGGCCATGAGCGTCGCGCCGAGCACCACCAGTGAGAAGATCATGAACAGAAGCAGCGGGCCGCCGACGCCGCCCTCGCCGAAGGCGTGCAGGGAATCGACCACGCCGCTGCGCACAAGGTAGGTGCCGAGGATGCAGGTGACGAAGGTGATCACGGCCATGGCCACGTTGGTCTTGGGCAGGGCCTTGGTGCGGCGCTCCACGATGGCCGTGTGCAGGAAGGCCGTGCCCACGAGCCAGGGAATGAGCGAGGCGTTTTCCACCGGGTCCCAGGCCCAGTAGCCGCCCCAGCCGAGTTCCATGTAGGACCACCAGCCGCCGAGGATGATGCCGGCGGTAAGGAATATCCAGGAAAGAATGACGGTGTTTCGCGCCACGGCGGCAAAGGGCCGCTTTTCGCCGACGAGCCAGCCGGCAAGCGCCAGGCAGGCGGGTATGGCGAAGCCGGCGTAGCCGAGGAACAGCAGCGGCGGGTGAAAGATCATGCCGGGGTTGCGCAGCAGCGGGTTGAGCCCCCTGCCCTCGGCCAGCGGCGGCACGGCCTCGAGAAAAGGATTGCTCGGACCCGTGAGCAGCAGGAGGAAAAAGGCCTCGATGGTGAAGAAGAAAAGCCAGTAGCCGCAACGTGTGGCCGCGCCCAGGTCCCTGTAGGAACGCGACAGGGTAAATCCCGCGCCGAAGACGGCCAGCGCCAGCATCCAGAAGAGCAGCGAGCCGGCCTGGCCGGCCCAGAACGCCGTCACGGCGTAGAAAAGCGGAAGGAGCGTATCGGTGTATTCGGCCACATAGACGAACGAGAAATCGCGCCGCCACAAGGCGATGGTCAAAATGACCGAGGCCAGGAGCGTGGCGGCGAAAACCACATGGTGGGCGTGTTCGAGCAGGGGCAGACGAAGAGCGTCGCGTTTCCACAGACCGAAAAGCGCCGTAGCCGCGCCGGCCAGGCAGACCAGCATGGCGACGAGCAAGGCAAAATACGCCGTAACGTGCATCAAGACTCCTTTGTCGGCCGGCGGATACGCGCCCCGCTTCCCGGCCGCCGGGGCATGGGCGCGCGCGCCGCGATGAGACTGACGGGAGAACCGGCGCGCCGGCAAGGCGCGCCGCGACTCAGGACAGGGGCGATTTCCCGGATGCTCAGCCGCGATTTTCCTTCTGGTACTTCGAAGGGCACTTGGTCATGAGGGTGTTGGCCGCGAAAGCGCCGGAAGCGGGATTGACGCCGCCTTCCACGATGACTTCCACGCCGGGCTTGAAGGTATCGGGCACCGCGCCCTTGAAATCCACCCGGATGGTCTTGGCGGTCTGGTCCTTGTCCACGAGCATGAAGCTCACGCCCATGGCGTCGTCGGGGCGGCTGATCCCGTGCTCGGCCACGGTGCCGAACAGCCTCGCCTTGGCCAGTTCCTTGGGCGGCATGGCCAGGGCTTCGGAAACATTGAGAAAATAGGCGGTGTTTTCGCCCAGGCCCGAATAGAGCAGATAACCCAGGCCGCCCAGGAACAGGACCAGGGCGCAGAGGTAGACGGGCGTGTTGCGTTTTTTGGCCATGACTTCTTCCGTATGGTTTCAGGGAACCGGGGCGTCCTCGCGGTCGTGCCGCTGCCGCAGCAGCTCTTCGCGCCGCGTGCGGGCCAGTTGCCGCATGTCCGCCACCTGATCCGTTTCGTCAATGATTTCCTTGCCTAAAATCTCCTCCAGCACGTCCTCCAGACTGACGACGCCGGAAACCCCACCATATTCGTCGAGAACGACGAAGAGGTGCATACGCGATTCCAGGAACTTTACCAATACCCGATCAAGGGTCATGGTGTCGAGCACGAAGCGCACGGGCTTCATGAGGTCCGACAGGCGCACGTCGTCCTGGTCGTTGGCCAGTGCCTCGAGGACTTCGCGGCGGTAGACGATGCCCACGATGTTTTCCGGGTCGTCGGCGTCGTAGACCGGAATGCGGCTGTGAGGCCACACGCCCCGGCGCTCGCCCTTGGCCTCGGCCACGGTCATCTGGGCGGGCAGGGAAAAAACCACGGTGCGTGGGGTCATGATGTCGCTTGCGGTCTTGCGGTCAAGGGAGAGGATGTTCTTGATGGAAAGCTCTTCCAGCGGCTTGATGATGCCTTCGCGCCGAGTGAGACTCACCACTGCGCGCAGGTCCTCCTCCGTGGAAAGCGGGTCCCTGCGCCGGCCCGAGACGAGCCTGGCCATAAGGCCGCCGGCCCAGATGATGGGCAGCAGGGCCAGGATCATGTACTTGAGCGGCGCAGCGATGAACACGGAAATGGTGCGACTGTAGCTCACGCCAATGGTCTTGGGCAAGATCTCGCCGAAAGCCAGAATGAGCACGGTGAAGATCGCGGTGAAAAGCCACAGTTCGTCCGGGCCGAAGACCGCCGCGCCGGCCGCGCCGGCCACGGCCGCGCCCGCGGTGTTGGCGATGGTGTTGAGCGTCAGGATGGCCGTGATGGGCTTTTCCACGTTGGAACGCAGTGAAAAAAGGATTTCGCCGCTGGCCCGGCCGTCCTTGCGCAAGCGCTCGATCCAACTCCAGGGCACGGAATACAGGGCTGCCTCGCTCATGGAGCAGAAGGCGGAGATAAGGATGGCGATGCCGACCGAAACGATGAGGGTCACCATGGGCGGCGTCCTCTTCGCGGGAAGGCGCGCGGCGACGGAGGTTGCGGGGGCTCGGGGGAATCGGTCGAAGGAGAGGCGGGGGGCGCGTGTTCCATAGGAAAAGGCGGGGCTCCTCGCGCGGGGCGCGACGTAACTTTTTTTCTCTTTCCTCTTTACGTATTTTTCGCCGCTTGTAAAGGCGATCCGCCCTACTCGCCCGCGGCCTTGAGCTCGGCGACCCTGGGCGCAAACCGGCCGCGCAAAGGCGGCAGGATGTAGCGTTCGGTGAACTCGTCGATGACGAGGTTCGGCTTTTCGCGTTCGATCAACGCCTCGTCGAAAAAGCGGAATTCGTGGTCCGTCTGCGGCCGCAGCCAGACATAGAGCGCCTTGTCGAAGGATTCGGCCACAAACGGCAACAGCTCCCACCAGAACGAATCGTGGAACACGACGGCATTCGGCAATGCGGCGTTTCCGGTGTTGGAGTACTGCGGCTCCTCGAAATAGTAGTGGTTGACGGGGCCGAAGTAGGAATCACCCCTTGCCTTGTACCACTCCTTGTTGACGAACATGATGCGGTCTTCCTTGAGGTGATCGGAAAGGCCCATCATGTTGGCCAGGTCCCCGGGCAGCCAGTCGAACTGCTCCACGTTGAACTGCTCTCGGGACAGGGGATGCAGCTGTGGAAAGTCCTTGACCAGATGCCGTATGATCGCCTGATAAGACGCGAATGCGCCATAGGCGTTCCAGTGGCTGTCCGTTTTATAGAAGACCTGCGTGTGCTTCTTCTGCTCCTCGAGCGCCGGCGTCACATCGACGATGTCGACTTTGGTGTAGTCCATCACGTAGCGCACAAGCTGGGCCAAATGCCCTTCCGGCTGCAACGGACGCAAGGCTTCGGGCAGCATTTCCGGATAGACGGTGTTCTTGTTGGGCGCAACGACGACCAGGTAGCTGATGCCGCGCGCGGCCAGCCACTCCCGGCGGCGCTCCAGTTCCCGGGCCACGTCGTCCACGTACTGTTCGGGCAGGGGGTCCAGCGAGCGGGCGTCCTCCAGGATGTTGCGCGAGCCGTCCTGGGCCAGGAACAGCCAATGGTCCTTGCCGGCCATGACCTGGGAATTGGCTGCCGTGGAAGCGAGGACGATGGTGTCCAGGAAGCTGTTCCAGGTGATGAGCAGGGTGCGCAGGTTGTAGTGACGTTCGAGATAGCCACGGCGCACAGTGTTGAACCATTTGAGCCAGGTGTCCGGTGCAAGGCCCGGCGTCACGAGCTTGCCGGTGTTGACCTCCGCCACCAGGGTGCGGGGCGCGAAATGCAGAAGCCTGTCCGCGGTCGGCGCGACGATAAGGGCCAAAAACAGCAGTGCGGACAAGGCATAGATGCCGCGACGCAGGGCGGTCGGGGAATTTTGCAAGACAGGACTTCCAGGGGTCACGCCGGGTCGCGCCGGCCCCAGACGGCCTCGAGCGCTTCCGCGTGGTTTTCGAGTTCATGGCGCACGGCTTCGGCCACAAGGCCGTGGATACGACGGCCGCGCCGCCAACGCTCTCGTACATCCGAGGCCGATACGTCAAGCCTGGTGATAGGCACGAACGTCATGTTGCGCCCCTGCGGCAGGTCCCAGCGGGCCGGGTCGTCGGTGGGAACGGACTCCATCTCCCGGGCGTGGGCGCACATGAAGGCGGCAAAGGCCTCGAGCCCCTGCCCTTCCCTGGAATGCACGGCCAGATGGGCCAGCCGCCCCAGGGCGAGGCCGTTTTTCCAGGTCGGCAGCTGGGGCAGGTCGGCCTGGCCCAGGATGAAGCAAAAGGCCGATTCCGGGCGTTCCCGGCCAAGGGCTTCGAGCGTGTCCCAGGTGAAGGAGGGCCCCGGCCGACCGGCTTCCATGGCATTGACGGAAAAGCCGGGCACGTCGCAAACGGCCAGCCGGCACAGCTTCTCGCGAAACGGGAAATCGAGCATGGGCTCGCCGCATTTGTGCGGCGGGCGCGCGGCGGGCACGAATTCCACGCCGCCAAGGCCAAGGGCTTCGGCCACCTCGATGGCGGCGCGGACATGGCCGACGTGCACGGGATTGAACGTCCCGCCGAAAATGCCGATCAGCGACTGGGGCATGGGCTCGAAGCGGCGTCCTAGCCGCGCACCTGCCCCTGGCCCAGGACCACGAACTTGGCGCTGGTCAATTCCACGAGGCCCATGGGACCGTAGGAATGCAGCTTGGAAGTGGAGATGCCGATCTCGGCGCCAAGGCCGAGTTCGCCGCCGTCGTTGAAGCGCGTGGAGCAGTTGACCCCGACCATGGAGGCGTCGGCCCGGCGCAGGAACTCCATGGCCCGGTCGTGGTTCTCCGTGAGAATGACCTCGGTGTGGTTGGAGCCGTAGCGGTGGATGTGGTCCAGGGCGTCGTCCATGTCGTCGACGACCTTGACCGCCAAAACGAGGTCGTGAAACTCGTGGCCGAAATCCTCGGGCGTGGCGGCCTTGGCCAGGTTGCCGAGCAGGGCCAGGGCGCGCGGGCAGGCGCGCAGCTCCACGCCTGCTGCGGCAAGGGCCTTGCCGACGCGCGGCAAAAACGTGGGCGCGGCGCGCACATGCACGAGCAGGCACTCCAGGGCGTTGCACACCCCGGGGCGCTGCGCCTTGGCGTTGACGATCACCTTTTCGGCGCGCTCCTCGCTCGCGCCCGCGTCCACATAGGCGTGGCACACGCCCTTGAAATGCTTGAGCACCGGCATGGTCGCCTGGGAGACCACGGCGCGGATGAGCCCTTCCCCGCCGCGCGGGATGATGACGTCGATATACTGGTCGAGCTTGCACAGCGCTGCGACCGAGGCGCGGTCGGTGGTGGCGACGAGCTGGGCGGCGTCGGCGGGAAGCCCGGCGGCGGCGAGCGCCTCGCGCAAGAGGTCGGCCAGGGCCATATTGGAGGCGAGCGCTTCGGAGCCGCCTTTGAGGATCACGGCGTTGCCGGCCTTGAGGCAGAGGATGGCCGCGTCCACGGTCACGTTGGGCCGGGATTCGTAGATCATGCAGATGACGCCAAGCGGCACGCGCATGCGCCCGACGAGCAGGCCGTTGGGACGGGGGCGCGCTTGCTCGATGGCCCCGACGGGATCGGGCAGGGCGATGATCTGGCGGCAGGCGTCGGCCATGGCGTCCATGACGGCAGGGGTCAGCGTCAGGCGGTCCAGGCGCGGGGCGTCCATGCCGGCGGCGCGGGCTGCGGCGAGGTCCTTGGCGTTGGCGGCGAGCACCACTCCGCGGCTGGTGACGAGCAAGTCGGCCAGGGTGGCGAGGAAGGCGTCCTTGGCCGCGCCGGAAGCGGCGGCCAGGGCGCGCGAGGCTTCCTTGGCCCGGACGGCCATCTGTTCCATGTCGGCGGCCACGCTCATGGGAAGGCTCCTTTTTGGCTGCGGCAAAAAGTGATTTTCTACCCGCCCTGCCCCGCAAAAGTCAATGCACGGCCACGGCGGCGAGGACCACGCCGGTGATGCGTTTGCCCGAGCGCGTGGTCACGACGGGGCTGTCCGCGAAGGCCGTCTCGTAGCCGGCCGCGGCGAGCAGCCGCGTCAGTTCGTCCAGGGTGAAGTGGTGGGCCGTGTAGAGCGCGCGGTCCCCTTCGCGCACGACGAAGCTGCCGCGCTCGCCGGTTTCGGCGATCCCGGCCTCGTAGCGGGCCTTGTAGTACGGCAGGTCCCAGTTCTGCAGAAAATCGGCGACGCACAGCACGCGGCAGCCCGCGCGCCTGGCTTCGCCGAGGACGCCGCGGCGCGCCCCGGGCGTGGCCAGGGTCGTCAGCACGGCATGAAGGATGCCGGCGTCAAACGCCCCGTCGCCAAACGGCAGGGCCGCAAGCTCGGCACGAACCACGGACAGGCCCTTTTCCCGGGCCAGGCGCAGACTCGCCGTGTTGCGATCGACGCCCACGGCGCGATAGCGTCGGCCCGCAAGCTGGCCGAGCAGCCGCCCCGCGCCGCAGCCCAGGTCGAGCACGCGATCACCCGGCCGCAAGTATGCGGCAACCCGCGCATCCAGCTCCAAAGTTGAAGGGACGCTCGAACTTTCATCCCAGTACATCATCCCCCCCCGGGGTGGTCCGGGAGGGGCTCATCTCCTCCCGGCCGCCGCAGGCATTGTTTCCTCCGCCTCCCTCACACCCCCGCCGCCGCGAAGGCCGCGTCCACGATCTCGCGGGCCTCGGCTTGCAACGCACGCAGGTGTTCGCGGCCGTTGAAACTCTCGGCGTAGATTTTATAAACGTCCTCGGTGCCCGAGGGGCGCGCGGCGAACCAGCCGTTTTCCGTGACCACCTTGAGCCCGCCGATGGGCGCGTCGTTGCCCGGGGCGCGGGTGAGCTTGGCGGTGATGGCCTCGCCGGCCAGGGACGTTGCCGCGACCATCTCGGGCGAGAGCTTGGACAGCGCGGCCTTTTGCGCCTTGCTCGCCGGCGCGTCCAGGCGTTCGTAGATGGGCTCGCCGAAACGCGCGGTCAGCGCCGCATAGTGCTCGGCAGGATCCTTGCCGGTCTTGGCCGTGATCTCGCAGGCGAGCAGGTCCATGATGATGCCGTCCTTGTCCGTGGTCCAGACCGTGCCGTCCGTGCGCAGGTAGGACGCCCCGGCGCTCTCTTCGCCGCCGAAGCCGAAGGAGCCGTCGACGAGCCCGGGCACGAACCATTTGAACCCCACCGGCACCTCGCACAGCCTGCGATGAAGCGACGCGGCCACGCGGTCGATCATGGCGCTCGAGACCACGGTCTTGCCCACGGCCGCATCGGCGCGCCAGCCGGAACGCGTGGTGAAAAGGTACTCGATGGCCACGGCGAGGTAGCTGTTGGGATTGAGCAGGCCCGCGCCCCTGGTGACGATGCCGTGGCGGTCGTAGTCCGGGTCGTTGCCGAAGGCGATGTCGTAGGAGGCCTTGTGTTCGATCAGCCGGGCCATGGCATAGGGCGAGGAGCAGTCCATGCGGATCTTGCCGTCCTTGTCCACGGTCATGAAGGAAAAGGTCGGGTCCACCACGTCGCTTATAAGCGAAAGATTGAGGCCGTAACGCGCGGCCATGGGCTCCCAGAAGGCGATGCCCGAGCCGCCCAGGGGATCGACGCCGATGCGGATGCCGGCATCGCGGATGGCGGCCATGTCCACCATATTGCCGAGGTCCGCGACGTACGGCGCGACGTAGTCGTACTCCTCCACGCAATCCGCGCGCAGGGCGGCCGCATAGGGCATGCGCCGCACTCCGGCGAGCTTTTTCTCCAGGTAGGCGTTGGCCATGTCCTGGACGACGCGGGTGACGTCGGTGTCGGCCGGGCCGCCCGAAGGCGGGTTGTACTTGAAGCCGCCGTCGGCCGGGGGGTTGTGGGAGGGTGTGATGACGATGCCGTCGGCGCGCACGTCCTTGTGGTCGCGGTTAAACGTCAGGATGGCGTGGGAGATTACGGGCGTCGGCGTATAGCCCCGGCCCGTCTGGATGCGCGTGGCCACGCCGTTGGCGGCGAGCACTTCCAGGGCGGTTATAAACGCCGGCTCGGACAGGGCGTGGGTGTCCATGCCGAGAAAAAGCGGCCCGGCGATGCCCTGCCCGGCGCGGTAGTCGCAGATGGCCTGCGTCGTGGCCAGGATGTGGGCCTCGTTGAAGGTGGCGTCGAAGGAACTGCCGCGATGGCCCGAGGTGCCGAAGGAGACGCGTTGCAGGGGATCGGCCGGATCGGGGGAAAGGGAATAGTAGGCGGCGACGAGCCGGGGCACGTTGACGAGCAGGGACCGGGGCGCCGGCTTGCCGGCCAGGGGGCTGATGGCCATGGGGAGTCCTCCTTGGGAAGTGCCGGGAGCATAGTGGCCCAAAGGGGCGGCGGCGTCCACATCGGGCGACGGTTCGAGGGAAAACCGGGGCGATTCGATGCGCGTCGACCGGCAGACCGGGCATTTGCCGGGCTTTTCCAGCCGGTCGCGCTTGGCGAAGACGTAGCCGCAGGCGAGGCAACGGGCGGCATGGACCCGCAGCGGACGCGGCGTGCGGCGCAGGGAGCGGCGCAGGTGATCGAGGGCTTCGAGCACGGCCTTCTCGCCGTAGCCCGCGAGGCTTGAAAGTTCCAGTGCGGCAAGCGGCGCGGCGCTTAGGGCGAGCAGGTCGGCCAGAGCGCGCGCGGGCGTTTTGTCGCGCCTGGGCGGAATGGGGGCTTTTCGGCGAGGCATGGCAGGAGCCGGCGGGCCGCAACCCTTACGCCAGATAGCGGCAGACGTCCTGGATCGTGGCGTAGAGCATGAGCGCCATGAGCGCCAGCCAGCCGCAGGCCGATACGGGCAGGTAATAGCGGGCCAGCCCGGCGCGGCAGCGCACGAGGACGTCGCAGACGATTTTGCCGCCGTCGAGCGGCGGCAGGGGCAGCAGGTTGAAAACGGCGAGACTCACCGAGATGGAGCCGCCGAGCACGGGCAGGCGCGAGGCGCTTGCACCGATGAAGCGCCCGCCTTCGGCCACGATGCCGACCAAGCTCGAAAGCTCCTGCGCATGGTCGAAAACACGCGAAATGGCGACCAGCATGGCCTGCGCCGTGCCGAGAGTCCAGGCAAGCGGCCTCCCGCAGTAGCCGGCCAGGGAATGCTCCCCGGGGCTGACGGCGTAGGCCACGGCGTAGCAGCACAGGGCAAAGAAGATGTTGGCGGCGGGGCCGGCAAGGGAAAAAGCGATGCGCCGCCAAAGCGGCAGGGCGAGATAGTCCTTCTCGCCGGCAAGGGCCAGCAGCACGTAGCCGCCGAAGGGCACGGCGGACAGGCAGCAGCGCGTGCCGCCCCACGTCCGGCTGCAAAGGACCGGCCCAAAGCCCAGGGAAAAACGCGCCACCGGCAGGCCCACGGCCTTGGCGGCCAGGAAATGCCCCAGTTCGTGGATGAGGATGACAAGGCCCAGGAGCAGCGCGACAGCGACGTACGTCATGGGAGCGCCTCGCAAACGGTCAACTAGATGAAATCCGGATCCACCGCCGCCTTGCCGCCGGCCAGCATCACCTTGACGAAGCGCACCGCGCGTTCGTCCACGGGCACGATGGGAAAGCGCCCCCGGCAGGCGTCGCAGGCGATCATAGTAGGTTTGACCGGCGCGACCACGGGCACCTCGCGACGGCAAAAGGGACAGGGATACAAAAAGACCAGTTCCACGCCCACGGGCTTGGCCGGCGTCAGGGGCTTGCGTTGTTCGTTGCTCACGGCATCACTCCGCCACGAGGTTCGCGCCGGTCATGGCCGCCGGCACGGGCAGCCCGGCCAGGCGCAGGATGGTCGGCGCGATGTCGCCGAGCTTGCCCGGGACGAGCTTGGCGTTCTTGCGGGCGTCGTCCACGAGGACGAAGCGCACGGGATTGAGCGTATGCGCGGTCATGGGGCCGCCATCCGGCGCGATCATCTCCTCGGCGTTGCCGTGGTCGGCGGTGACGCACATGCGCCAGCCGGCCGAGAGAGCCGCCGCGGCGATGCGCCCGACGCAGGCGTCCACGGTCTCGACGGCGGTGATCGCCGCCGGCAGCACGCCGGTGTGCCCGACCATGTCGCAGTTGGCGAGGTTGACCACGGCCAAGGCATGGCCCTTGGGCAGTGCGCCGAGGAAGGCGTCGGTCACGGCCCGGGCGCTCATCTCGGGCTTGAGGTCGTAGGTGGGCACGTCGCGCGGCGAGGGGATGAGGATGCGCTCCTCGCCGGGAAACGGCTCCTCACGGCCGCAGTTCATGAAATAGGTAACGTGGGCGTATTTCTCGGTCTCGGCCAGGCGCAGCTGCGTCAGGCCGGCTGCGGAGTAGACCTCGCCCAGCACGTCGGCGACGCTCTCCGGGGCAAAGGCCACGGGCAGGCCGAAGGAGCCGTCGTATTCGGTCATGGTGGCGAAGCCCGAGAGCTTCGGGCGGACGTTTCGGGCAAAGCCGTCGAAATCGTCGCGCGTGAGCGCCGCGGTCAGTTCCCGGGCGCGGTCGGCCCGGAAGTTGAAAAAGAACACGGCATCGCCGTCGCGAAGCACGCCCTCGCCCCCGGCGAGCACCCGGGGCCTCACGAATTCGTCCGTCTGGCCCGCGGCGTAGGCCGCTTCCACGGCAGCCACGGGATCGCTGAAGGATTCACCCGTTCCTTCGGTCAAGGCGGCGTAGGCCTCGGCCACGCGCTCGAAGCGCTTGTCGCGGTCCATGGCGTAGAAGCGGCCCGTCAGCGAAACGATGCGGCCCGCGCCCAGTTCGCGCAGGAAGCTCTCCAGCGCGCCCACGTAGCCCACCCCGCTCTGGGGCGGCGTGTCGCGGCCGTCGAGAAAGGCGTGGATGCACACGTCCTTCTGGCCCAGGGCGGCGAAGGCCGCGACCAGGGCTTTCAAATGATTGATGTGGCTATGCACGCCGCCGTCGGAGACAAGCCCCATGAGGTGCACCCGGCCGCCGGCGGCGTGCGACGCGGCGGCGAGGTCGGCCAGGACCGGATTTGCGGCCAGCTTCCCCTCTTCCACGGCGATGTCGATGCGGGTCATGTCCTGGTAGACGACCCGTCCTGCACCGATGTTCATGTGGCCGACCTCGGAGTTGCCCATGAAGCCGTCGGGCAGGCCCACGGACCGCCCCGAACAGGTGAGCGTCGTGCCCGGGTAGGCGGCAAGGAGCTTGTCCAGGTTCGGGGTCCTGGCCAGGGTCACGGCGTTGCCCAGGCCGGCGGGGGCCAGGCCCCAGCCGTCGAGGATAAGCAGCAAGGTGGGCGTCATGCGTCGCTCGGATCGGGTTCGGACGTCGCCGGGGCGGCGGCCCGGGCCGGCAGCGCGATGCGCTCGCCTTCGGACCACAGGCCTTCGACGTTGTAGAAGGGGCGCAGGTCTTCCTGGAAGATGTGCACCATGACGTCGTTGAGGTCGAGGAGCACCCACTGGCCGTAGCGGTAGCCTTCCATGCCGAGGTAGGAAAAGCCCTCCTCGCCGCAACGCGCGAGCACGTGGTCGGCCAGGGCCTTGGCCTGGCGCAGGCTCACGGCCGAGGCCACGACCATGGCTTCGCACACGGGGTTGATGGCGGCCACGTCGAGGGCCAGAATGTCTTTTGCCTTTTTTTCGGCCAGCCAGCCGGCCACGATCATGGCCTTGTCCACGGCGGACAGATTCGCGTCGGATTTTTTCGAGGGCATCGTCTCTCCGGAAAATTCTTGCTTCCCTTCGCGGGAAGACGTCGGACCTCTATCCGATTTGGGGCCGGCCCGCAAACGCCGCCGTGGATCAAGCCGTTTTTTCCCGGTGCTCTCTTGACGCGGCGGCAGGCTTTCGGGCAGGAATCGCCTTTGGACGCGCCACGCCGTCACGGGAGGAAGCCGCATGATTTTCGATATGGATATCGAAACCCTGCCCCGGGAAGAACTCGAGGCCTTGCAACTCAAACGCCTCAAGTCGCTGTGCGAACGGGTGTACGCCAACGTCGCCTTCTACAGGAAGGCCTTCGACGAGCGCGGCATCACGCCCGCCGACATCCGGAGCCTGTCCGACGTGCGCTACCTGCCTTTTACCGAGAAGCAGGACCTGCGCAATCACTACCCCTTCGGCCTGTTCGCCGTGCCCAAGGACAACGTGGTGCGCATCCACGCCTCCTCCGGCACCACGGGCAAGGCCACCGTCACCGGCTACACCCAGCGCGACGTCAGCAACTGGGCCACGATGATGGCCCGCTCCCTGACCGCGGCCGGGGCCTCGCGCCGCGACATCATCCACGTGGCCTACGGTTACGGGCTTTTCACCGGCGGCCTCGGCGCGCATTACGGGGCCGAGCGCCTGGGCGCGACCACGGTTCCGGTCTCGGGCGGCGGCACGCGGCGCCAGGCCATGCTGCTGCGCGACTTCGGGGCCACGGTCCTTTGCTGCACGCCCTCCTACAGCCTCGTCCTCTACGAAACGGCGCTCGAAGCCGGCATCGATTTCAAGGAACTGCCGCTTAGGATCGGCGTGTTCGGGGCCGAACCCTGGACCGACGAGATGCGCCGCGACATCGAACTCAAGATGGGCATCAAGGCCATCGATATCTACGGCCTGTCCGAGGTCATGGGGCCTGGTGTCGGCATCGAGTGCGCCGAGGCCCAGTACGGGGCGCACCTCCAGGAAGACCATTTCCTGTGCGAAGTCATCGATCCCGAAACCCTGGAGCCCGTGAAGCCGGGGGAACCCGGCGAACTGGTCATCACCACGCTGACCAAGGAAGCCCAGCCGATGATCCGCTACCGCACGCGCGACATCACCCGCCTAGTGACCACGCCTTGCAAATGCGGCCGCACCACGGCGCGCATGGTGCGCGTCCAGGGCAGAAGCGACGATATGCTCATCATCCGGGGCGTCAACGTCTTCCCGTCGCAAATCGAGAGCATCCTGCTCGAAACCGAAGGCCTCTCCCCCCACTACCAACTCGTGGTACAACGCGAGGGCAACCTCGACACGCTCACCGTGCAGGTCGAAGTGGACGAGAAGAACTTCTCCGACGAAGTGCGCAAACTCCAGCGCCTGGAAGGCAAGATCCAGAAGAACATCAAGGAGTTCCTGGGCGTCACCGCCCTGGTCAAGCTGGTCGAGCCCCGGGCCATCCAGCGCTCCGAGGGCAAGGCCAAGCGCGTGCTCGACCTGCGCCACGCGTAATCGCGGCTCCTTGAAAAGATATGACATTCCCGTTTCGGGAAGCTAGGATAGCGCATCGCGAAAGAGGACGGGACACGAACGGTCCCAACGCCATCCGGAGGGAAACGCCATGAAAGCCGAACAGATTTCCATCTTCCTGGAAAACCGGGCCGGACGCCTGGAGGAAGTGACCCGCGTCCTGGCCGAGGCCGGCATCAGCATCCGCGCCCTGTCCCTGGCCGACACCTCGGATTTCGGCATCCTGCGCCTGATCGTCAGCGATCACGAGAAAGCCAAGGTGGCGCTCAAGGAGCACGGCTTCACCGTCGGGCGCAACGCCGTGGTCGCCGTGGAGGTGCCCGACGTGCCGGGCGGCCTGCACTCCATCCTGAGCCTGCTGTGCGCGGGCGGCATCAACGTCGAATACATGTACGCCTTCGTGCACCAGTGCGAGCGGTCGGCGGTCATCATCGTGCGCTTCGACCGCACGGACCAGGCCATCGAACTGCTCCAGAAAAACAATATCCCCATCATTCCCGGGGACCAGCTCTACAAGATCTGACGTCGTGGCGTTGCGGGCGGCCGGAGTACGGCCGCCCGCAATGCCAAACCCGGCCTCTTGCGCGTCTCTCCCGGGCTCCCCGTCCATGGCAGCGGGCCGTCTTGCCCACACCAAACATGCATACGTTTTTTCCCTTTTACCCTGCCTATTGCCGCCGCCACAGGGCGCGGTGCCTGCTCCTTTTCGCGGCGACCCTGTATCTGGCCCTGGTCGCGCTCGACGTCTGCGTCTACGGCGTCCTGCCGCGGCTTGGCCTCTTTGGCGAAAAACACCGCGAGCTGCTCTACTCCTACGGCGTCTACGACCCGGCGACCAATCCGCGCTACCGGCCCTGGCTCCACGGCTACGTCAACGCGCCCAGCCTGCCGCCGCACCGGGGCACGGCCGACGACGCCTACCGCGCCTACGGCATATACCTGCCCGACGCGCCGACCGTGGACGTATCCGGCACCGACACCCTGGGCTGGTGGAACGACCGGATGCCCCGCGACGCCCAGACGCTTTTTATCGGCGACTCCTTCTGCTACGGCGCGGGCTCGGGCACGGCGCAGAGCATTCCGGCGCTCTATGAAAATCAGACCGGCCAGCCCGTCTACGCCGCCTGCAAAAACGGCTACGGCCTGCCGCAGTACCGCGACATCCTGCGCCGCCTGACCGCGGACGCACCAGCCGGCTCGCCCGGGCATTTCGCCGGCGGCACGGTCATCGTCCTCGTCTACGTCGGCAACGACATGGCCGCCGACCTGTTCGTCTACCGCGGCAGGCTCGCCGAGGAGCGCCTGGGCGTCGCCCGGCACTTCCGGCTCACCTCCCTGCGCCGCCTCTACCACTACCTGCGCGACGCCCTGCGCGGTGAAGGCGTCGCCCTGGCCGCAGCGCCCGCACCCGCCATGAACACCCACGGCTATTATCCGGTGCCGCTCACCGTGCCCACCGAGCGCGGCCTGCCGTTCGCCTTCCACCCCTTCTACCGCAGCTTTCTCGACACGGCCTGGTTCGGCCCGTCCGAGGAGCACGACGTCCGTGTGGCCCTTACCGACCTGCACCGGCTGGCGGGGGAGGCCAAGCTACGCCTCTTCGTCGTGGTGCTGCCCACGGCCTTGCAGGTCCTTTATCCGCGCATCGACTGGAACGCCGTGCCTCGGCGCTCGGAATTCGCCATGAAAGCCGCCGATGCCGTGCGCAACCTCAACGCCCTGACCGCCACCCTGCTCGAGCAGCTCAAGGAAACGGGCATCCCCCATTTGGACATGGAGCCCCTTTTCATGTCCTCGCCGGACGCCGGGCGCTTCTACTGGCCCACGGACACCCACCTGACCCCGCGCGGCAACGCGACCGTGGCGCAGGCCATCGAGGCCGCACTTTCCGGGGGACACGCCGATTTTTCGATGCCCTCCCCGCCTTCGCCTTGACAACGCGCGCCCCTTCTGCGCTACGATGACGGGATAGCAACAAACGGCCGCGCGACGCCTGCGTCGTCCGGCCCGAAAGGACGGGGTATGGGGCGGCAAGGCCTGACGCGCCGGGAAGCGTTTTCCTACGAACTGGTCCAAGCGGGCGCAATGCGCGTGCCTGCCAGGGTTTTCGGCTCGCCCGCGGCCGTCGCGGCCATGGAGGACGGCGTCTTCGACCAGTTACGAAATGTCGCGTCGCTCCCCGGGGTCGCAACCCCCGTGGTCGCCATGCCCGACGCCCATGTCGGCTACGGCTTTCCCATCGGCTGCGTGGCCGCCTTTGATCCCGAGGCCGAGGGCGTGGTCAGCGCAGGCGGCGTCGGCTTCGACATCGCCTGCGGCGTGCGCACGCTCCTTTGCGACTGCGACCGGGAGGAAGTGGAGCCCGTGCGCGAGGCCCTGGCCGACGCGCTGTTCGCCCTGGTGCCGGCGGGACTCGGCACGCCCGGCGCGTTGCGGCTTTCCGAAAAGGAGATGGACCGCATGCTCGCCGGCGGCGCGGCCTGGGCCGTGGAGCGGGGTTTCGGCGAAAAGGAAGACCTTGCGCGCATCGAGGACGGCGGCCGCCTGGCCGGGGCCGACCCCGGCGCGGTCTCGCAAAAGGCCAAGGAACGCCAACGCGACGCCCTGGGCACGCTCGGTTCGGGCAACCACTACCTCGAAGTCCAGTACGTGGACGAGATCCGCGACGCCCGCGCGGCCACGGCCCTGGGGATTCGCCAGGGTCAGGCGGCGCTCTCCGTCCACTGCGGCTCCAGGGGCCTGGGCCACCAGACGGCCACGGAACACATCGCAGCCATGCTCGCCGCCGCGCCAAGGCACGGCCTTGTCCTGCCGGACCCCGAACTGGCCTGCGCCCCGGCGGACTCCGCCGAAGCCCGGCAGTACCTGGGGGCCATGCGCGCCGCCGCCAACTGCGCCCTGGCCGGCCGGCAGGTCATCACCCACCTGTGCCGCGAGGCCTTCGCCCGCTTTTTCCCCGGCGCGCGCCTGCGCCTGCTCTACGACGTCTCCCACAACCTGTGCCGGCCGGAACGCCATGCCGTGGGCGGACGCGACAAGACCCTGCTCGTGCACCGCAAGGGCGCGACCCGCGCCCTGGGGCCGTGCCACCCCGATCTGCCGGCCGCCTTTCGCGGCGTGGGCCAGCCCGTGATCGTCGGCGGCAGCATGGGCACGGCGTCGGCGATCCTGACCGGCACGGACGCCGCGGAATCGCTTTCCTTTTCCTCGGCCTGCCACGGGGCCGGCCGGGCCATGAGCCGCAAGCAGGCGCTCAAACGCTTCAACGGCCGCGACGTGTTACAAGAACTCGCCGCCCAGGGCGTCAGCATCCGGGCCCACGACCTGCGCGGCCTGGGCGAGGAAGCGCCCGGAGCCTACAAGGACATCGAGGACGTGGTCGCCGTCGTCCACGCCCTGGGACTGGCCACGACAACCGCCAGGCTGCGCCCCCTGGCCTGCATCAAGGGATGACCGCACATGCTCACGCGCCTGATCCGTGAAACCGATGCCCTGGCCGCCCTCACCGGCGACGCCCTGCTCCTCGTGGACAACGACGGCATCATCGTGCACGCCACGAGCGAGGCCGGCGTCCTCTTCGCCACGCCCCCCAACCAGCTGACGGGCACGGTTTGCGGCATTCCCCTGGCCGGCGCGGGAGAAGCCGAAGTGCGCCTGGAGCAAAGCGGGCGCAGGATCATGCCCCGCTTCGAGCGCTTGAGCGACCAGGGCTTGCCGCTCACCCGCGTGCTCCTGCGCGACGTCACCGTCCTGCGCGACGTCCAGGAAGAACTGGCTGCGGCCAGGAAATCCGCACTGGCCGGCGAACGCGCCAAAAGCCACTTCCTGGCTAACATCACCCACGAGATCCGCACGCCCATGATCGGCATCCTGGGCATGACCGAGCTGACGCTCGCCACGGAGTTGACGGACAAGCAACGGGAATACCTGGAGATGGCCAGGCATTCGGCGGCATCGCTCCTGACCGTGCTCAACGACATCGTGGATTACGCCCGCATCGAGGTCGGGGCGCTGGAGCTGGCCAAGACCCCGTTCGACCTGCGCGCGACCCTGGAAGAGGCGATCAGCGTCTTCCGGCCTTTGGCCGTGAAAAAAGGCCTGGCCCTGGAATGCCGGCTCGTCGGCGACGTGCCGGAGACCCTCGTCGGCGACGCCAGCCGGCTGCGCCAGATCCTCATCAACCTGGTCGGCAACGCGGTCAAATTCACCGACTCCGGCAGCGTGATCCTGGCCGTCTCTCCAGCCGGGGGCGAGCACCCGCCGGACGCCATGCGCCTGCGCTTCGCCGTGCGCGACACGGGCATCGGCATTCCCCGGGACAAGATCCGGGCGATTTTCGACAGCTTCACCCAGGCCGACGTCTCCCCGGCCCGCCGCTACCAGGGCGCGGGGCTGGGGCTTGCCATCGTGCGCCATCTGGTGGCCATGCAGGGCGGTTCTTACGGCGTGGAAAGCGAGGAAGGCCAAGGAAGCGTTTTCAGCTTCTCCCTCGCCTTCGCCCTGCCCGCCGCGCGCGCCGAGGCGCAAGGGCTTGCGGCCGCGGACGGGGAAGTCGCCAAGACGCGGCCCCTGACCGTGCTTCTGGCCGAAGACAACCCCATCAACCAGATTTACGCCCGGGAACTCCTGGAAACAGACGGCCACGAGGTGGTCACCGCCCATACCGGGCGCAGGGCGCTGGAAATGCTGCGCCGCCGCCGCTTCGACGTGATCCTCATGGACATCCAGATGCCGGAGATGGACGGCCTGGAAGCCACTCGTGCCATCCGGACCGACGAAAGCGGCGATTTCGACCCGGATATCCCCATCGTGGCCCTGACGGCCCACGCCCTCAAGGGCGACCGGGAGACATTCCTGCACGCCGGCATGAACGAATATCTGAGCAAACCCGTCAGCCCCGAAGCCCTCGCCGCCGCCCTGGCCCGGGCCATGGGCGAAGCGACGCCCTCGGACACGGCCCGGGTTCCGGCCGGAAGCGCCTTCACGCCTTGCGACGTAGCGCCGAAGGTCCTCGACTGGACGGAACTGCTGACCAAGGCGCGCGGCAACACGGGATTTCTCATGAAGCTCTTCGCCGCGTTCGTGGCCGAACAGCCGGGCAACCTGGAAATCATCCGCGAGGCCCTGGCCCGCAGCGACCACGGCCAGCTGGCCTTTCTCGCCCACGCCCTCAAAGGGGCCGCCGCCACCATGTGCGCGCCGTATTTGCGCCAAGCGTGCCTGGACCTGGAACGGGCCGCCAAGGAAAACGACGCGGCTCTGGAGGGAACGGCGTTCGAAGCCATGGAAACGGCCTTGCGCGAGGTGATGCAGGCCATGCGGGAACGCCTGGAGAACGACGTGGCCGCCGGCACACCTTGCGCGCGTTGATGCGGCCCTCGTCCATCACGATGAAAAAAGCGGCGCCGGGTTCTCTCCTGCGCCGCTTTTTTTTGTCCCCTTTTCGGGGTGGTCCAGGAGGGGCCCCCGGCCCCACCTGGCCCCCGGAGGCGTCCTCCCCCCAATCTACGAAAGCATATCGGCCATGGCGTAGAGCTTGCCGGCCGGTTGTTTTTTGATCCAGGCCGCCGCGCGCAGCGCGCCCTGGGCGAAGGTCTCGCGGTTGCCCACGCGGTGGGTCACCTCGATGCGCTCGCCCGGGCCGAAGAAGTAGACCGTGTGGTCGCCCACCACGTCGCCGCCGCGAAGCGCGGCCACGCCGATCTCTTCCTTGGTGCGCGGACCGATGATGCCGTCGCGGGTGTGGCGCTTGACCGCGTCGTAGTCCGCACCCCGTGCCGCGGCCAGGCACTGGCCGAGCTTGATGGCCGTGCCGCTCGGCGCGTCGGCCTTTTTATTGTGGTGGATTTCCATGACCTCGAGGTCGTAGGCCGGGCCGAGCTTGCGCACGAGGTCCGGCAGGACCGTGAGCAGCACATTGAGGCCCACGCTCATGTTGGGCGCGAAGAAGATCGGGGTCTTGGCCGCGGCCGCGGCCAGGGAAGCGATCTGCTCCGGAGAAAGGCCCGTGGTGCCGATGACCATGGGGTTGCCGGCCGCCGCCGCCGCCGCCGCGGAAGCCACGGAACTGGCCGGGGCCGTGAAGTCGATGACCACCGCGCCCGGGCATTTGGCAAGCACCGTGGGCAAGTCGTCGCCGACGACGCATTCGAGCCCCGAAAGCCCGTCCGTGCAGCCGCTGCGCTCCAGCGCGCCGGCCAGGCGGTAGTGCTGCGGATCGGCCTTGGCCAGCCGGATCAAGGTCGCGCCCATGCGCCCCAAAGCGCCCATGACGACCACATCGCACACGCTCATGTTCGCGCTCCCTATGTCGTAAAAGTGTTTGCGCACGCTGCCTGTCAGCAGATGCGGGGCAATTGCTCGCCCTCGAGCATGCCCAGAAGCCGCTTGCCGCCAAGGGGCGTGACCAGGGCCACCTTGCCCGGATGGTCCGCGACCACCGTGCCGACGACCGCCGCGCCCGCGCCGAGCGGGTCGGCGCGCAAGGCCGCCAGGGCCGCGTCCCGGGAGGCTTCGGGCACGATGCAGATGCACTTGCCTTCGTTGGCCAGATACAGCGGATCGAGTCCGAGCACGGCGCAGCCGCCGGCCACGGCAGGATCCACGGGGATGGCCTTCTCGATCAGTTCGATGCCCACCCCGGACTGCCCGGCGATCTCGTTAATGGTGGTGGCGAGCCCGCCCCGGGTCGGATCGCGCAGCACGTGCACGTCAGGCACGGCGGCAAGGAGCCTTGCCACAAGGCCGCCGAGGGCCGCGCTGTCGCTGACGACCGGGGATTCGAAGGAAAGCCCCTGGCGCGTGGAGAGAATGGCCAGGCCATGGTCGCCCATGGAGCCGCTGACGAGCACGGCGTCGCCCACGGCCGCCCGGTGCCCGGCCGGCGCGGGATCGGCCGTGATCTCTCCTACGCCCGTGGTGTTGATGAATATCTTGTCCGCCGCGCCCCGGGGTACGACCTTGGTGTCGCCGGCGACGATACGCACCCCGGCCTTGCGCGCCGCCTCGCCCATGGAGGCGACCACGCGCTCGAGGTCCGCCATGGGCAATCCCTCTTCCAGGATGAAGCCACAGGTGAGGTAGAGCGGACGCGCGCCCATCATGGCCACGTCGTTGACCGTGCCGTGTACGGCCAGGGAGCCGATGTCCCCGCCCGGAAAGAAGATGGGGTCCACGACGAAACTGTCCGTGCTCATGGCCACAGGGCCGCCGAGCGAAAGCACTGCGGCGTCGTCCATGCGCGCCAGGATGTCGTTGCCGAGGTGGCGGAAGAAGAGGTCGTTCACGAAGCGGTGGGAAGCCCGGCCGCCACTGCCGTAGTCGAGAAGCACCTTGTCCATGCTGCGAAATCCTCAAGGCGGGTAAAAGACGCGACCGGCCCCCGCCAGGCGGCGTCGCCGGTTCTCCCGCGACGGCCCGCCCCACCGGGCCGGCGCGCCGCATCCCATGCCGGAGTCCCGTTATAGGGTCAAACGCGGATTGTTTCCAGAGGGTTTGCCCCGGGGGGCGCAATCAGTTGGCGCAGGCCCGCACCACTTCCGGAGCGATGTGGGCAAGCGACATGACCTTGTCCACGCCGCCGAGCTTGATGGCCTCTTGGGGCATGCCGAAGACCACACAGGAGGCCTCGTCCTGGGCGATGGTGTAGGCCCCGGTCTCGTGCATCTCCTGCATGCCGGCCGCGCCGTCGTCGCCCATGCCGGTCATGATGACGCCCACGGCGTTCTTGCCGGCGTAGCGGGCGGCGGAACGAAAGAGCACGTCCACGCTCGGCCGGTGACGGCGCACCAGCGGCCCGTCCTTGACCTCGACGAAATAGCGCGCGCCGCTGCGCTTGAGGAGCATGTGGCGGTTGCCCGGGGCGATCAGCGCCTGGCCGCGCAGAATCGTGTCATTGTCCTGGGCCTCCTTGACGGTGATGCGGCAGATGCCGTCGAGGCGTTTGGCAAAGGCGGCGGTGAACTGCTCGGGCATGTGCTGCACGATGACGATGCCGGGGCAGTTTTGCGGCATGGCTTCGAGGAATTCGCGCAGCGCCTCGGTGCCGCCCGTGGACGCGCCCACGGCCACGACCTTTTCCGTGGTCTGGAACATGGCCTTGCCCGTGGGGCCGGGCAGCATTGCGTCGGCCGAAAGCTTGGGCGCGACCTTGATGGGCGCGATGGGCGCGAGCCTTTTCATCTTGGCCCGGGCCGCGGCCTTGACCGCGTCCACCACCCGTATGCGCGATTCCTCCAGGAACTGCCGCGTGCCGAGCTTGGGCTTGAGGATGATGTCCATGGCCCCGTATTCCATGGCCCGCAAGAGCGTCTCCGAGCCGGCCTCGGTCAGGGTCGAGCAGACGACCACCGGGATGGGATGCTGGGTCATGATCTTGCGCAGAAAGGTCAGCCCGTCCATGCGCGGCATTTCGATGTCGAGCGTGATCACGTCCGGCGCTTCGATTTCCATGCGTTTGACCGCGGCGTACGGATCGCCGGCGGAACCGATGACCTCGATATCGGGGTCCGAGGCCAGGATTTCGGTCAATGTCTGGCGAACCAAGGCGGAATCATCGACAACGAGAACCTTGATGCGATTGCTCACGAGCGACCTCTGCGCGGGAATTGGAACGGCGATTTAAATTTTCTTATATACCGTCGGCGCATGTTGGCGCAAGGGCAAGTCCATCCCGGTGAGGCTTTCGGAATGGCCGATAAAAAGAAATCCGCCCTGCCGCAATTGCATGCAAAACTTCTGCAACAGCTGCTCCTGGGTCGCCCTGTCGAAGTAGATCATGACGTTGCGGCAGAAGATGGTGTCGAGAGGTTCCGGAAAACTGAACGGCTCCATGAAATTGAGGCGCCTAAAATCGATGGCCTTGCGCAGTTCCGGGACCAGGCGCACGAGTTTTCGCGACTTGTCCTTGCTGCGCAGGAAATAGCGGCGCTTGAGCTCCAAGGACATCTTGGCCAGCCGTTCTTCTGGGTAGACGCCGTTTTTGGCCAGGGACAGGACCCGTGTGGAAATATCCGTGGCCATGATGGAAAAGCGGAACCCCTGCATGCGCAGGGCGAATTCGGAGAGCACGATGGACAGGGTGTACGGCTCCTCGCCCGTGGAGCAGCCGGCGCTCCAGAGGCGGAAGGGCCGGGCCGGACCGTAGGCGGCGCGCCAGGCCGGCAGAACGTCCTGGGTCAGGACCTCGAAATGACGCGGCTCTCGGAAAAATTCCGTGGTGTTGGTGGTGATGACGTCGATGAGGTGGACGAGTTCCTCGTCCAGCCCCTTGGGGCTGAACAGGAACTCGTAGTACTGGTGGTAACCTGGCATGCCGAGGGTGCGCAGGCGTTTTTGCAGCCGCGCCTCCACCATGACCTTTTTCGAGGACGGCAGTTTGATGCCGACTTCGCTGTGGATGAAGTCGCTTAACCGCTTGAACTCCTTATCCGTCATGGAGGCAAGGCCGCTTGCCCGAACCGTCGCTGCGCCGACCGCCGCCATGTGGATCAGGCCTCCGCGTTCTCGGGCGCGGCTTCGCCCAGGCTTTGGGCCAGGCCGGCCAGTTCCAGGGAGGTGAAGACCTTGTTGATGTCCAGGATGATGATGAACTGCTCCCCGGACTTGCCCATGCCCCGGATGAAGTCGGCCTTGATCGGGGTGCCCATGCGCGGCGTGGGCTCGATCTGGGCGCTTTCCATCTCGTAGACCTCTTGGACCGAGTCGGCCAGGGCCCCGAGCACCGTGGATTCGCCGTCGAGGTTCACTTCGACGATGATGATGCAGGTGTTGACCGTGCGTTCCGTGGCGCCCATGCCGAACTTGAGCTTGAGGTCCACCACGGGCACGGCGCGGCCGCGCAAGTTGATGACGCCGCGGATGTAGTCCGGGGTGCGGGGCACGCGCGTGATGTTGACAAGCTCGAGGACTTCGCGCACCGAGCCGATGTCCAGGGCGAAGAGCTCCCGTTCCAGGGTGAAAGTCAGATATTGGTTGTCGTTGCTGCTTGCGGCCTCGGCCATGACAGTCGTCCTCCCGATTCCGGGCGTTTGGCAGTGTTGCGTTCCTTTAAAATACGGCCGAGCCGTTGCAGAGGCGCTCACGAGACATCGGCGTACGCGGTTTCGCGGGTGCGACGCTAGTCGGCGAAAGCCGCCGGCTGCGGTCCGTCCGCCTCGGCCGCCCGGCGCACGAGCGCGGCCACGTCCAGGATCAGGGCCATGCGGCCGTCGCCCCGGATGGTGGCCCCGGAAAATTCCTCGATGTCGCGGTACAGCGGCCCCAGGCTCTTGATGACGGTCTGGTGCTCCCCGACCACCCTGTCCACGGCCAGGCCGACCCTGGCGCCGTCCACGGTCACGATAACGATGGGTTCGATGACCGGATGGGGCCCGTCTATGGCGAAGGCGTCGCGCAGCCGCACGCAGGGCACGGCCTGACCGCGCATGTTGAGCACGCCGACCTGCGCCCCGTCGCCGTCGCGGGCCATCTCCACGCATTCCTCCACAAGCCCGAGCGGCACCACATAATACTCCGCCCCCACCTGCACCTGCAAGCCGTCGATGATGGCGAGGGTGAGCGGCAGGCGCACGGTGATGGTCGTGCCGCTGCCGGGCACGGAGTCGATCTCCACCGAGCCGCGCAAGGCGTCGATGGCGCGCTTGACCACGTCCATGCCAACGCCGCGTCCGGAAATGCTCGTCACGGCCTTGGCCGTGGAAAAGCCGGGCAGGAAAATGAGGTTGTAAAGCTCCTTGGGGGTCATCTCGATGCCGGGAACGATGAGGCCCCGCTCTTCCGCCCGCTTGCGGATGGCCTTGGCGTTAAGTCCCGCGCCGTCGTCGGCTACGGTGATGACCACCTCGCCGCCGGCATGGGCGGCGCTTAAGCGGATGACGCCCGTCGCGGGCTTGCCGGCGTTCTGGCGATCGGCCGGGGACTCGATGCCGTGGTCGATGCTGTTGCGCAGCAAGTGGACCAGCGGATCGCCCAGGCGCTCGATGACGGTCTTGTCGAGTTCCGTTTCCTCGCCCTGGGTGACGAGTTCGATCTCCTTGTGGAGTTCGCCGGTGAGGTCGCGCACCAGGCGACGGAACTTGGCGAAAGTGGCGCCGATGGGCAGCATGCGGATGGAAAGCGTGGAATCGCGCAGGCTCTCGGCAAGGCGCTCCAGGTGTTCGGCAAGGCCGCGCAGGGCCGGGTCGCCCCGGTCTTCCACGGCCTGGCGGATCTGCGCCTGGACGATGACCAGTTCGCCCACGAGGTCCACCAGAAAGTCGAGCTTGTCGGCCGCCACCCGGATGCTCGCGGCCTTTTCGCCGCGCTCCGTCGTTTTCTGGGCCAGCTCCTGCACGGCCTGCTGTTCGCACAGGGCCGAGGCCACGGCGTCCGGAGAGGCCAGGCCCTTCTCGGACAGGATGTCGCCCAGACGACGCTGGGAAGCCAGTGCCGCTTCCAGATCCTCGGCTGAAATGTCGCCGCGCGCGACGAGGATTTCCCCCAGCTTTCTGTGAATCGCCTCGCCGTTGGGGGTGGCGCCGCTGTCCAGGACATCGAGGCGCAGTTCGCAGTCGTCCTCGGCGAAGACGAACACGTCCGTGATGGTCGCGGCGTCGGCTTCGCTGCGCAGCACGCAGTCCCACCAGACGAGGCAGGCCTCGGGATCGCATTCGGACAGGCCGGGGACGGCTTCGGTATGGACATAGAGGCGGCAGTCGCCGAGGGCCTGGACGTCTTCCAGAAGATGCATGGGGTTGTTGCCGCTGCCGAGCATGTCGGCATGGGGCTTGAACCGCAGGCGGTAGATACGCGCGACGCCGGGCCTGGCTTCCTCCGGGGAGGCTGCGGCCTTGGCCGCGGCCGGAGCCGCTTCGGACTGCGACGCGCCGCCCACGGCCCGGAAACCGTCCAGAATCACGCGGCCGGAGGCGGCCAGTTGCGCCTCCTGCTCTCCGTCCGGATCGAGCAGGGCGCGGATGTGGTCGCAGGCCTGGAAGGATAGGTCGAGCAGCCGGCGGTCCACGCCGAGCTGGCCGTTGCGCACGCGGTCGAAAATGGATTCCACGTCGTGGGTGAAGGCCGCAATGTCGTCGAAGCCGAACATCGCGCCCGAACCCTTGACCGTATGCAAGGCGCGAAAGATCTTGTGCAGGAGATCGACATTGCCCGGCGAACTCTCGAGTTCGAGGAGCGAGGCTTCGAGATCGGCCAGCAGGTCGCGGGCCTCTTCGACATATGCGGCGCGGTGGGCGTCTTCCTGGTTTCTCATCGAACCGGCGACCTCCCTTTCCGTGCGGGGCGCTTTGCGTCAAAACAGTTCGACATTGTCCCCGAACTCTCCGGATGCTTCGCCCGTCGGCCCGCCGGCCGACGCCGCAGCCGGCGCGGCGCCTCCCGCCAGGCCGAAGGCCGCCTCATGCACGGCCCGTTCCGCTTCCATGGTGTAGCGGTCGTAGAGTTGGCGCAGCCGGGCGCTGCGTCCGCTGCCGCCGTCCGGGGCGAATTTCCTTGCCATGGCCACCTGGTCGTCCAGGGTCCGGCGGATGGCCGCGAGCCGCTTGCCGATGTCCCGGTCGAAATCGATGCCCGCGCCGACCTGGGCGGCGCGGTCGCCGACCGAGGTGCTGACCGACTGCAGAGAGGCGAAAAGCGCCAGACAGCGCTGCGAGGATTCCCGCGCCTCGGCGAGCACCTCGTCGAGGCCCTCGACCACGCGCCAGGCTTCGGACTGGTCGTTGTGGCGTCCGGCGTTGGCCTGCAGCGTCTCGGAAGCCTGGGCGATGTTCCTGAGGATGGCGGCCACGGCGTCGGTCTGTCGCCTGGCGTCCACGGAAAGCCGCTGGATGGCCAGGGCCAGGACGCCGAGTGCCGCCCCGGCCTCGCCGGTGTGCGCCGCCTTGATGCTCGCGTTGATGGCGATCAGCTCGATTTCCGCGCCGACTTCCTCGATGGCCTCGATGGAGCCGCCCATGCCCGAAATGGTGCCGGCCACGGAGTCCATGATGCCGCCCAGCGCCTCGCCCTGGGCGGCGAAATCGCCGAGTTCGGCCTTGACCGTGGCGATGCCGGCCTCCACACGCGACAGCGGATTGTCCGCCCCCGCATCGCCGACGACGCCGGCGATGGCCGCGCCGATCTCGCGGATGCGCGTGGCGAGCGACGACAGCGAGGCGCGCAGGTGCTGCGCGGCCTCGGAAAAATGCGCGTCGGCGCTTTGCAGCTGGGAGTCCTGCAGGGTGAGCACGTCGGCCACGAAGGCGGCCAGTTCCGTGACCTCTTCGCCGGAAGCGCGCTGCGCGTCGTCGTCGAGCACCTGCGCCACTTCGGCCAGGGCATGCTCGGCATGCTCGATCTGCTGGCGGACGATGTCGTGGGATTGCAGGGAACGCACGGCCTGGCCGATGTCGGCGCGGATGACTTCGGCGTTTCGCGCCAGCTCGCCCGACAGGTCGGCCGAACGTGCGGACATGGCGGCAAGGCCGGCGATGTTGGCCGAGAGCTCCCGGGAAACGAGATCGAAACACTGCTCCTGGCTGCGGATGATGCCCTTGGTGCTCTCCCTGGCCGAGGCCACGTGACCGCGCAGGGATTCGACCTTGGCGGCGATGCCGGCGCAGTGATCCACGATGAGATGGGCGAGTTTCTCCACGTCGTCGGCCAGGGTGGAAAAGCCGCGTCCGTCGGCGCCGAGGCGCGCGCTTTCGATGCGCGTGGCGATGCCGAGCATGGAAAGGTGCTTGACGATCTTGGAAAAAGCCGAAACGACGCCCGCCAGTTCCTCGACGATGCCGGCGACGGCGTCGATGTCGCGCAGGCTTTCCCGGCCGGCCGCGGCCGTCTCGCCGCCGGTGAGCCCGGCCAGTTCCCCGGAGAACCGTTCCAGGGCCACGTGCATGCCCTGGCCCGAGGTGCACGCCGCCAGTTCGCGGGCATCCTGGGAAATGGCCTCGCAGGAGCCCTCCAGGGACATGAGGCTCTCGCCCAGGGCGAGAAAGTCCTTTTCGCGGCCGTGCATGACCGAGGACAAGCCATGCTCCATGCCGCCGAGCGCCCGGCGGCATTCCCGCAAGGCGGCATTCGCCCCGTGCGTCTGTTGGGTGCTTTCGGCCATGCTGGTCCCCATCCCTGCCGCACCATGCGCGGCGCGTGCCCGAAGCGCTCCGCGTGACCGCGCCCCGTCTCCCGTCCCCGTCGATATGCCGGGGATATGGAGAAACTACACTTTTTCCCGCTAAAGACAAAGGGTTTCCTTTTACAAAAGGCAACGGGAAAAACCGGGCGAGTACGGTCGATGGATAATCAGCGACGCCGCAGGCGCTTGACCAGCCACAATCCCGCGACGAGGACGGCGGCGAGGCCGAGGACAAGCATTTCCGCGTTGTGGACGTTGTCGATCACGCGGGTGAGAACATTTTCGAGCAGGCTGCCGAAGGCGTAGCCCGTCAGGGCGAAAACCACGGCCCAGATCAACGCGCCCAAGGCGTTGAGGAGGAAGAACTTACGGATGGTGATCTCGGCCGTGCCGAGAACGAAAGGCGTCAGATTGCGCAGGCCATAAAAGAACCGAAAGCTCAAAATGAGGATTTCATGGTACTTCGAGAGCATGCGGTGCACGCGTTCGGCCCTGTCCCGCCATTTCTCGCTGCGCGCGACAAGCTTTCGCCCGTAGTGGCGACCGATGAAAAAGGCCGTCTGGTCGCCGGCGAGACTGCCGGCAAAAGCGGCGAGGATGACGAAGCGCAGGTCCAGGCCGAACTGGGGCGAATGGGCCGCGAATCCCGCCAGGAGCAGAATGGTTTCCCCTTCGAGAAACGTGCCGATGAAAAGCGCCAGATAGCCATACTGCTCGATGACATGCTTGAGGAATTCGATGGACATCGTCCGCTCCGCTTTGGCCGCCGGCCGGCAATCCTTGCTTGCGTGAAAGCCGGGGAAAGGTATGCGCTTGCGGGCTTTCTGTCCACAGCCAAACAGCGCGCGAATACGTCGAACTTGTCCTGTGCCGCATTTCCGGCTAGATTGCCGCTTCGGGCGCATCGCGGCGTCCGCCCTCCAAAGCCGCAAGCCGGGAAGCATCACGGAACACATCGCATGGAGATCATCGTCAGCATCTCCGACATGAAGGTCACGAACAGGGCCAAGGACGTGCTCGTCACCCACGCCCTGGGTTCGTGCCTGGGTCTTGCCGCCTATGATCCTCTGGCTGGCGTGGCCGGACTCATCCATTGCCTGCTCCCCCTGGCCAGGGAAAATAAAGGCCCGGTCAAAAATCCCTTCATGTACGTCAACATCGGCGTGCCCCAGATGATGCGCGCCCTGTTCGGCCGCGGGGCCACGCGCGAAAACCTCATCCTCAAGGCGGCAGGCTGCGGCCGCATGATGCATATTTCCAACCAGTTCGATACGGGAGCCAACAATTTCGCCGCACTCAAGAAGCTCTTGCAGGTCAACGACATGCGCCTGGCCGCCGAGGACGTCGGCGGCACCATCCCCCGGACCATGCGCGTTTACGCCGAAACGGGCAGGGTCGTGGTTTCATCTTGCGGGAGGTCCTGGGACTTATGAGCAGACGCGAGGATATCCTCCAAAAGGCCTTCGCCATCCCCCAAATGCCCATGCCCGTGCAGAAGGTGCTGGCCTACATCGGCAATCCGGAGGCCGACCTGCGCCAGCTCGCCCGCATCATCGAATACGACCCGGGGCTGACGGTCAACGTTCTGCGCATGGCCAATTCGTCGTTTTTCGGGGCCGGCGGCAAGGTAACCTCCGTCCGCGAGGCCCTCATGCGCCTGGGCCTCAACCGGGTCTACCAACTCGTCATCGCCTCGGGCGTCGCCCCAATGACGCGCTACGAGATCAAGGGCTACGGCCTGCGCCCGGGCGAACTGCTCGAACATTCCGTGGCCGTGGCCACGGCCTCGGAAACCCTCGCCAAGGAACTCGGCCGCGTCGCCCCGCCCCACACGTTTACCGCGGGACTGCTCGTCAACATCGGCAAGACCGTCATGGGCTCTTTCCTTGAAGTGGACGCCGGGCCCATCCTCGCCCTGGCCCACGAACGCCACATCTCCTTCGAGCAGGCCGAGGAGGAAATCCTCGGCATCAACCACGCCGAACTCGGGGCCATCCTGCTCGAACGCTGGTCCATCCCCATCCCCATCGTCAACGTGGTGCGCTACCGCCTGCGCCCCGACGATTGCCCCGAACCCGATCTCGCCCTCGACCTTGTGCACGTGGGCGACGTCATCGCCAAGATGACCGGCATCGGCCTGGGCATCGACGGCATGCAGTACACGCCGTCGGAAGCGGTGTTCGCCCGGCTCGACATCACCCCCGAACAGATGGAGGCGGTCATGGAGACGATCCTGGAACAGATCGCCGAGGTCCGCGAAATCCTCATCGAAAGCACGCTATGAGGACGGTTTTCCGATGACGCGCGAGAAGCATCCCCTGCGCGCCAGGGACCTCGGTTACGCCCAGCGGGTCTGCGTGGCCAAGGCCGGCAAGCTCATGATGGAGACGGGGCAGCTTTCCCCGAGGGCACGCGTGGGCCTGGCCGTTTCCGGCGGCGTGGACAGCCTGGTCATGCTGGCCGTGCTGCACGTCCGCCGCCGCATCGTTCCCTTTCCCGTGGAACTGATGGTGCTGCACTTAAATCCCGGATTCGACCCGCACAACCACGCCCCCCTGTCCGCCCTCACCGCGGAACTCGGCCTGGCCGCCCACATCGAGGTCACGGATTTCGGCCCTCGCGCCTTTTCCGAGGAAAACCGCAAGAAATCCCCCTGCTTCTACTGCGCCTGGCTGCGCCGCAAGCGGCTGTTCGACCTCTGCGCCGCCTACGGGCTCACGCATCTGGCCTTCGGCCACAACGCCGACGACCTGGCCGCGACCTTTTTCCTCAACATGTTCCAAAACGGCCGCGTGGACGGGCTGTCCTGCAGGGAATCCTTCTTCGAGGGCCGCCTGACGGTCATCCGCCCCCTGCTCCTCGTGGACAAGAAGACCATCATCCGGGCGGCCAAGGCCTGGGAGCTGCCCGTTTTCGCCAACCCCTGCCCCATGGCCGGCAAATCCATGCGCCACGAGGCGGAAACCTGGGTCCAGGGCATTTGCGCCGGCGGGAAAAAACGCGCCGTCAACCTCCAGCACGCCCTGGGGCGCTGGCAGCTGGAGCGCGACGCCGGCGGGAGGCCGGGGGACGGCGATGTTTAAGCACTACCAGATCGTCATCTTCCGGGACCATCACGGCGCCTGCCGCAAGCTGCGATTTCGGGGATGGCTTTTCGCGCTCATCCTGGCGGCCCTGGCGGCCCTGGTCGCCGCGGATGCCTATCTGGTGCGATTTTATTACAATTATAAACGCATGCAGCGCGAAGCCGCCGCCTTCGAGCAGCAGGCCGCGGAACAAAACGCCCAGATCGTCGCTCTTGGCGACAAGGTCAAATCCCTGGAGGCGGACCTGACGCGGCTGCGCGGCTTCGACGCCAAGCTGCGCCTGATGGTGGGGCTCGACCAGGCCCCGCGCGACGTGGCCCCTTCCGGCGGCGAGGATCAGGATTTCGAAAAGAAATACCTGCCGCTGTACCGGCAGGAGATGCTCACCCGAAAACTCCACCAGTTCCTGGACGAACTCGGCGAAGAGGCGGCCCGGGAGCGCCTGCGCCAGGGGGAACTGCTCGGCGTTCTGGCCGACAGCAAGGCCCGGCTCGCCTCCATGCCCAGTTCCTGGCCCGTGGAAGGCTGGATCGCCTCGCCCTTCGGCGAACGCGTTTCTCCGTTTACCGGAAAAAAGGAGTTCCACAAGGGCATGGACATCGCCGCGCCGGTCGGCACGCCGGTGGTCGCTCCCGGCGACGGCGTGGCGATGTTTTCCGGGGAGGTCGACGGCGGCGGCTTCGGCGTCGTCCTCGACCACCAGGCCGGGCTCGTCACCAGCTACGGCCACCTGCGCGACGTGGCCGTGGCCAAGGGCCAGGCCGTTCGCCGGGGACAGCTGCTCGGCCATGTGGGCGATTCCGGGCAGGGCTCGGGACCGCACCTGCATTACGAGGCGCGTCTGGGCGGCGTGCCCGTCAATCCCATGCGCTACATCCTGGAATAGCCGCTCAGGCCCGTGGCCCGGAATTTGCTGATGACGGGCATGGATCTGTTCCACTTCGACCCCAACCAGATCTTCGGCTTCTTCCTCACGCTCATGCGCGTGAGCGTCCTGCTGTTCCTGCTGCCGTTTTTCGGGGGCTCCCTGCTGCCGAACTCGGTCAAGGCCGCCCTGTGCTTCATCATCGCCCTGGCCATCTACCCCATGCTCTCCTTTCCCGGGACCCTCATGCCGGCCAACCCCTGGATGCTCATCCTGATGTTCCTCGGCGAAGTGATCCTGGGGCTTCTGCTCAACATCCTCGTCTCGTTCCTTTTCGCCGCCGTGCAGAGCGCCGGCGCGATCATGGGCTTTTCCATGGGCTTTACGCTCATGAACAGCATCGATCCCATGACGGGCGCCTCGGAATCGGGGCTCGGGCACCTGATGAACCAGGTGACCACAATGCTTTTTTTATGTCTCAACGGCCACCTGGTCCTCATCGGCGCGCTGGCGCAAAGCTTCAAGCTGGTCCCGCCGGGAGGGCTGCTCATCAACCCGGTCCTCGGCGAACACCTCATCACGTTTTCCAGCCAGATTTTGGTCATGGCGCTCAAGATCGCGGCCCCCATCATGGCGTCGATCTTCATGGTCGATCTGGCCCTGGCCCTGGTCGCGCGGGCAGCACCGCAGATGAACGTGCTGTTCGTGGGTTTTCCGCTCAAGATCGGCGTGGGCTTTTTGTTCATGACCCTGGTCTTCGCCGCCATGGCCCTTTACGTCGGCCGTTTTCTCGACGAACTCGTTCCCATGTACACCCTGGTGCTCAAGGCGTCGGGATAACGCCGGGAAGGGACGGCCGCCATGGCCAGAGACCCGAGTAAAACAGAAAAAGCCACCCCCAAACGCCGCGACAAGGCGCGTGAAAAGGGGTCGGTGCCGCGCAGCCAGGAACTGCCCAAACTGACCGTGCTCATGGCCGGGCTGTTCGTCCTGCGCATCCTCATCGGCGACCTCGGCGACGACCTCAAGGACGTCTTCATCCAGTTTCTCGGCCAGAATCTTCGCTTTGAGGCCACGCCCGACGGGGTGACCGCACTGTTGTGGATGCTGTCCGGAAAGCTCGCCATGATGCTCCTGCCGCTGCTCCTGGTCATGGCCATCGTGGCTTACGTCACCCAGCGGCTGCAGGTCGGCAGTATCTGGCACTCCAAGCTCTTCAATCCGGACTTCAGCAATCTGTTCAATCCCATGGGGGCCGTGCAGAAACTCCTGATCAACCCCAGGACGCTCGTGCAACTCGGCAAGCAGGTGGCGATGGCTGCGGCGATAGCCGTCGCCCCCTACATCATCCTCAAAAGAAAATTCAATGAATTCCTGCCTCTATTTTACCAACCGACCGACGCGTTTATTGCATTTCTTCTGCAGAACGGATTCAATCTTGTATTGTACACGCTTGGGCCCATGCTGCTTATCGCCATCATTGACGTGTGGTATACACGCTGGGATTATGAAGAAAACCTCAAGATGAGCAAGGACGAGATCAAGGACGAAACGAAGCAGGCCTTGGGCGATCCCGTCATCAAGAACAAGCAGAAGCAGAAGATGATGGAGGTCATGCAGCGGCGCATGCTCCAGGACGTGCCCAAGGCCGACGTGGTCATCACCAACCCGACCCACCTCGCGTGCGCCCTGCGCTACGATCCCAAGGAGACCCCGGCGCCGATGCTGCTGGCCAAGGGCGCCGACCATTTGGCCGAGAAGATCAAGGAAATCGCTCGCGAGAACCGCATTCCCATCCGCGAAAACAAACCCTTGGCACAGGCCTTGTATAAGCAGGTGGAGATTGGCCAGGTCATCCCCGAGGACCTCTACCAGGCGGTGGCTTCGATTCTGGCCCAACTCGACAAGTTCAAGCGTCCCGGCCGTCCCCGCTGATCGGGCGGCCCCAGGGAAAGGGCGTCAAAATCATGGCGAAGCAAGCGAATCCGGTCAAATTCAACTATGAGCAGTTCACCAAGCAGGGCGACATCATGCTGGCCGCCGGCGTGGTCGTCATCCTGTTCGTCATGCTCGTGCCCATCCCGTCTGCGTTCATCGACCTGATGCTCACCTTCTCCATTTCGATAAGCCTCGTGGTGCTCATCACCAGCATGTTCATGAGCTCGCCGCTGGAGTTCTCCATCTACCCCTCCCTGCTGCTCGTCACCACCATGCTGCGCCTGTCCATGAACGTGGCCTCGACCCGACTGATCCTGCTGCACGGCGACGAGGGCCCCTCGGCCGCCGGCCACGTGATCCAGGCTTTCGGCCAGTTCGTCGTCGGCGGCAACTACGTCGTCGGCTGCGTCATCTTCCTCGTGCTCTTCGCCATCAACAAGAAAGTCATCGTGGCCGGCACCACCCGCATCGCCGAAGTGGCCGCACGCTTCACCCTCGACGCCATGCCGGGCAAGCAGATGGCCATCGAAGCGGATCTGAACGCCGGACTCATCAACGAAAAGCAGGCCACGGAACGCCGCGAGGTCATCCGCAAGGAAGCCGATTTCTACGGCGCCATGGACGGCGCGGGCAAGTTCGTCTCCGGCGACGTCACCGCAACCATCATCATCACCGCCATCAACATTCTCGGCGGCTTCATGATCGGGGTCATGCAAAAGGGCATGGACTGGAAGGACGCCGCCCAGACCTACACCCTGCTGACCATCGGCGATGGCCTGGTCTCCATCATTCCTTCGATCATCATCTCCACGTCCGCGGGCATGATCGTGTCCCGGGCCGCGGCCGAAGCCAAGATGGGCGAGGAATTCCTGGCCCAGCTGACCTTCCATCCCCGGGCGTTGCGCCTGGTGTCGGGCATGCTGCTCCTGTTCGGCCTGGTGCCGGGCCTGCCGACCCTGCCCTTCCTGGTCATGTCGGCCCTGCTGTTCGTGGTCAGCCGGTTGTCGGCCAGGCAACAGGAACTGCTCGCAGCCGAGGGCGACGCCAAGGACAAGCAGCCCGCGCCGGAGCTGGAAACCCCGGAAGAAGTGCAGACCCTGCTGCCGCTCGACGCCCTGGAGCTCGAGGTGGGCTACGGCCTCATCCCGCTCGTGGACGAGGAGCAAAACGGCAACCTGCTCTCGCGCATCCGCTCCATCCGCCGCCAGTTCGCCCTGGACATGGGCGTGGTCATCCCCTCCCTGCACCTGCGCGACAACCTCCAGTTGCGCCCGGGGCAGTACGTGGTGCTCATCAAGGGCAACGAGGTGGCTTCCGCGGAAATCCTCATCGACCATTTCCTGGCCATGGACCCCGGCGACGCCAAGCACCGCATCAAGGGCGTGGAGACGCGCGAACCCGCCTTCAACCTGCCCGCGCTGTGGGTGCCGGAACTGCAAAAGGACGAGGCCATGCTCGCCGGCTACACCGTGGTCGATCCGGCGACGGTCATCGCCACGCACCTGACGGAAGTCTTCAAGCGCCACCTGCACGAGTTCCTGGGCCGCCAGGAGGTGCAGACCCTGCTCGACAACCTGGCCAAGCGCGCGCCCAAGGCCGTGGAAGACCTCGTGCCCGGCGCGATGACGCTCGGCGGCGTGCAGAAGGTGCTGCAAAACCTCGTCAAGGAAGGCGTGTCCATCCGCGACCTGCTGACCGTGGCCGAAACCATGGCCGATTACGGGGCCTCGGTGAAGGATCCAGACCAGTTGACCGAATACGTGCGTTCCCGCATGGGCCGCACCATCGTCAAGCCCTACCTCACGGCCGACGGCGCGCTGCCCATTTTGAACCTCACGCCCAAGATCGAAGGGGCGATCCAGGAAAGCGTGCGCCAGACCGACCACGGGGCCTATCTGGCCATGGAGCCGGGTCTGGCCCAGCGCATCATCCAGGCCATCCAGCGGGCCATGGACAAGGCGCTTTTGAGCGACGGCCAGCCGGTGCTCCTGACCACCCCGCTCGTGCGGCCGCATCTGGCACAGCTGCTGGCCCGATTCATCCCCAATCTGCCGGTCATCTCCCAGGCCGAGATCCCGGCCGAGATCAAACTGCAATCCGTCGCCAACATAGGACTGAGCAATGCGGGTTAAGACCTTTCGCGGCGAGTCCATGGCGGCCTGCCTGGGCCAGATCCGCCAGGAGCTCGGAAAAGAGGCCGTGATCCTCGGCAGCCAGAGCGTCCGCGAGGATGGCCGGTCGCTGTGCGAGGTCATGGCCGCCCTGGAACAGTCCGAAGCGCCGCCGTCGCAAAACGGCACGGCGAAACGCACGGGCGGCGGCAACGGCAGCGCGTCCGCGACGGCGTCCGCCCGGCCCGCCGCGCCCCAGCCCGGCGACTGGAACCGTGAATGGGGCGAGATCAAGGGGCACCTGCTGGCGCTGCTGCGACCGCGCATGGATTTTTCCGCCCTGTCCCCGCGCCAGCGCCTGGCGCTCGAATACCTGGAGCGCGAAGGCGTGGACGAGGCCTCGGTGCTGGCACTGTACCGCTCCATCGTGGAGCGCGGCGAGGACACGGTCATCCCGGCGCTCTCGCGCGTCGTGCGCGTCAAACCCATGACGGCCGCGGACTGGCCGCACACCGTTCACCTATTCGCCGGCCCGAGCGGCGTGGGCAAGACCTCGGTCCTGCTGCGTCTGGCGCTCGAGGCGCGGGCCGCTGCGCCGGAGGGGCGCGTGATCGTCGTCAACGCCGACGGCGGCCGGGCCAAGGGGCGGATGCTCCTGCGCCACTATGCCGCGCTTTCGGGCCTCGAATACGCCGAGGCCGACGGCCCCGGGGATTTCCGCCGGATTCTTGACGAAGCCGCCTCCGGATGCGCGGTGTTCGTGGACACGCCGAGCCTTCGCGGCGAAGGGGCCATGGAGGCCTGGTGCGCGTCCATGGGCCTGGCCGACGGTCCCGGCCTTCGCGCCCACCTCGTGCTCTCGCCCCTTTTCGCGCCCGCGCAGATGGAGCACTACCTGCGCGTGTACCGCTGCCCCGCACTTTCCAGTCTGATCTGGACGAAGCTCGACGAAGCCTGTAATTACGGAAGCCTTGTCACCATGGCGCACGCCTCGTCCCTGCCCGTTGCGGCCCTGGCCCACGGGCCGGAGCTGACCCAGGGCATGACGCCGGCCTCGGGCAAGGCTGTTTGGAAACTGCTCTTCAAACACCAGTTGCCCGGCGAATAGCGCGCCCTGACGCCGGAGCCCAAGGACGACCATGACAAGCCGTTTCGCCGATACGCCCGCAACCACCCGCCCCGTGACGGAAATTCCGCAGGTGCTGTCCGTCACCTCGGGCAAGGGCGGCGTGGGCAAGACCAACCTCTCGGTCAACCTCGCCTATTGCCTGTCCCGGTTGGGGCGCAAGGTGGTGCTGCTCGACGCCGATCTCGGGCTTGCCAACGTGGATATCCTGCTCGGGCTCACCCCCACGACGAACCTGTTCCACCTGTTCCACGAGGGCGTGGACCTCAAGCAGGTGCTCATGGAAACACCGTACGGCTTTTCCATCCTGCCGGCCTCCTCCGGGGTCAGCGACATGCTGGCGCTTTCCACGGGCCAGAAGCTCGACCTGCTCGAGGCCATGGACTATCTGGAAGGCCGCATCAATTATTTGATTGTGGACACCGGGGCCGGAATCAACGACAATGTGATTTATTTCAACTTGGCGGCGCGGGAACGGCTGCTCGTGCTCACCACCGAGCCCACCTCCCTGACCGACGCCTATGCGCTGATCAAGGTCATGCACATGCAGCACGACGTGCACCGCTTCCGGGTGGTGGTCAACATGGCGCCGAGCCTCAAGGCGGCCAAGGCGGTCTACGAGAAGCTCGCCACGGCCTGCGACCACTTCCTGTCGGGCATCTCGCTCGACTTCACGGGCGTCGTGCCGGCCGATCCTGCGGTGAAAAACGCGGTCATCCGCCAAAAACCCTTCTGCTTCCTTTCACCAGAGGCTCCGGCCAGCAAGAAGCTCATGGAGCTGGCCCAAACGATCGACTCCTGGGACGTGGACGCCAAGCTCGATGGAAACATCAAATTCTTCTGGAAAAAGCTCCTCTTCCAGGAACAGCCCCTGGCTTAGGCTCGAGTCCGGCGCCTCGCGATGGGAGGAGTTCGACGCGCGCGATCGGCAGGAGATCGTGCGCCATTACTCGCCCAAGATCAAAATCGTGGCCAGCCGGCTCAAGGCCAAGCTGCCGCAGTCCGTGGAGCTCGGCGAGCTCCTGAGCGCCGGGGCCATGGGCCTGCTCGAGGCGCTTGGGCGGTTCCGTCCCGAGCTCGGCATCAAGTTCGAGACCTACGCCGAGTCGCGCATCAAGGGCGCCATGCTCGACGACTTGCGCCGCATGGACTGGTTCTCCCGCGGCCAGCGCCACCGGGTGCGCACACTCGAGGAGGCCTCCCGCCGCATCGAGGGCGACTCGGGCAAGCCCGCCACCCTGGAGCAGCTGGCCGAGGCCACGGGGCTCACCGAACGCGAAGTGTCCCAGGGCCTGGAGGCGCTCCAGAACCAGCTGTGCCTGAGCCTCGACGCCATCACCGAAAACATTTCCTCCTATCAGAAAAACCAGCTCGAAAACGAACCCTACAAATCGGCCGAATTCAAGGAGCTGGTCGACAAGCTCGCCTCGCTCATCGACGATTTGACTCCCCGGGAAAAGCTGGTATTGTCGCTCTATTACGGTGAGGAATTGAACATGCGGGAAACCTCCGAGGTCATGGGCATCACCGAGGGACGCGTATCACAGCTGCATTCCCAGGCATTGTCCCGGCTGCGGCAGAAATTCAAAGCCCAGTTCAATATCGAACAGCACTGATGCGCGCCGGCTGCCGGGGACGCCAGGACGCACGGCCCCAGGCACGAAGGCCGTCGCGCACATCGGAACAACAGGAGAAGAGCCATGGCCGCCAACAAGGAAATGCGCATCCTGGTCGTCGACGATTTTTCCACCATGCGCAGAATCATAAAAAATATCCTCAGGCAACTGGGATTTAACAACATCATCGAAGCCGACGACGGCAGCACAGCCTGGGAAACGCTTAACAAAGACAAGATCGACTTCATCATTTCCGACTGGAACATGCCCAACATGCCCGGCATCGAACTGCTGCGCAAGGTGCGTTCCAGCGAGGAGTTCGCCGCGCTCCCCTTCCTCATGGTCACGGCGGAAGCACAACAGGAGAACATCATCGAAGCCGTCCAGGCCAAGGTGTCCAACTACATCGTCAAGCCGTTCACGGCCGAGACGTTGGGCCAGAAGATCGACAAGATTTTCGACAAATAACCGGACGCCCGGGGCCGCCCCCGGCGTCCGGCGTCGTTCCTCCGCTTTTTTCACGCAACCGTAACGCGTCGCCGCCTCCCTGCGGCGCGGCCGGGACGAGAGTTTTCCCGGCGTCCGTTACGAGGGTTTCATGGTCGCCGACGACAGTCTCGATTCCCAGGTCAAGGCCAAGCTTGACGACAGCGAGCTGTCCGACGACCTGCCCAAGGCCCTGCAAAAGGTCGATCTCGACCTCGACGACGCACCCTTCCTCGAAGACGAAGCCGAAGAGGAAACCCCGCCGCCCGCCGAAGAAACCTCCGCCAGCCCCTTCGACGAACCCGAAGCTCCGGCCAAGCCCTCCCGCAAGAAACTGTTCCTCCTCATCGGCGCAGTGGCGTTTATCCTCGTCGCCGGCGTCGCCGCCTATTTCCTGTTCCTGAAAAAACCCGCGCCGCCCCCGCCGCCGCCGGAACCGCCCGCGCCGGCCGAAGAAGCGCCGCCGTCGCCCGTCGCCCCGACCCCGCCGCCGCCGGAACCGCCCGCGCCCAAACGGGAAATCGTCATGCCCATGGAGCCGTTCCTCGTGGAGTTGACCGACGCGGGCGGCCGCACCCGCTTCCTGACCATCCGCTTCACGGCCGTGACCCAGGAGCCGAGCGTAGAGCTCGAATTCAAGCGCAACCGCATTGTCGTGCGCGACGCCGTGTATTATTATCTAAAGAATAAGAATCTGGCCTTTCTGACCGATAAGAACAACGCCGAGGCGCTGAAAAAAGACGTCCTGTCCGTCATCAACCAGTTTGTCGGGGCCCAACCGTTGGATAACCTGCTTATCGAGGATTTCCTGGTGAAGTAGATGTCCATCGATTTGACCACCATCTTCCAGACGATGCCCTACGTGCAAAACGTGGCGCACGCCGAGCTCGTGCAGCCCGAGGCCGCCCTGGCCGCCTCCCAGGAGATGGCCCGCCAGGCCCTTGCCGACCAGGCCAAGCAGCCCCAACGCATCGAGCAACAGGACGCCATGGAGTCCGTCGGCGACCAGCGGGAACGCCGGTCCCCGGGGCAGCAGCGGCAGCAGCGCCGCCGCCACGCGGCCCCCGAGCCAGAGGAAACGCAGGCCAGCAACCCTTCGCCCTTTGCCGGACACATCATCGACCGCAAGATTTGAAGCGAGGCCAGCGGGGAAATGGGGTGAGTGAAGCCTCCGACGGCCAGAGGGCTGCGCCCTCTGGACTCCCATGCCATTGCGGCCCGGTGCTCTCCTGCTCCGACGCGGCAGAGTCGAGCTTCCGCAGCCTCAACCGGTAGTTATGCCCCTTGCCTTGGCACGCCCGGGCGGCGTATGCTGCGGGCATCCAACATGAACGGCTATTCCCTTCTCGTCATCTTCCTCACCGTATGCGAGCTCGCGCTCCTGCTGCTCGTCGTGCTTTTCTTCTCGCGCCTGCGCCGCTCCGAGGACCTGCTCGCCAAGCTCCAGAAAAATCAGGACGCGCTGCTTAATAAGCTCGACTTCAACGCCAAGCTCGAACAAGAACTCGTGGGCAGCTTCACGCGTCGCCAGGCCGGACTGGCCGAACTCGACCAGAAGCTCGAACAGCGGCGGGACGAACTGGAAAAACTCGTCAAGAAAGCCCAGGAATTCAGCCGGTCCCCGGACTTTTTGCGCCAGATCATCGTCAACGGTTCCCGGCGCGGCCAAAGCCCCCTCGCCCTGGCCAAGGCCACGGGGCTGTCCCTGGACGAAGTGGAACTCATTCTCGCCCAGAACAAGGGCTGAAACCCGGACGGCACGGCATTTTCCCCGGGTACTCCCCGGAGCGTAGCGGACAGTCGGCATGCGGATATCCGGTCAGGGAGGCGGCGGCGCGCAAACGCCCGGCGGCGGGGACCGTTCCGATCCCGAGGCCTTCCGACGCGGCCGGCGTCCCGGCCAGATCGTGCGCGGCCGGCTGGTCGCGCCGGGGCCGGACGGGCTCTACTGGGTCGTCGTCGCCGGGCACAAGCTGCTCGCGAGCCTCGACCACGAACCCGTCGCCGGCCGGGAGCTCGTCTTTCGCATCGAGCGCCTGGAGCCGGACCTCGTGCTCAAGGACATCACGCCGCCGCCCACCTCCGGCACGGACCCGGCCCTGCTCCTGGCCGCCCTGACCGAGGCCCGCTCACGCTTTGAACGCCGCCTGGCCCGTTTTTCCCTGCCCGCGCCGCCGCCCCTGGACCTGACCGCCGCCCGCCGCGCCTTTGCCGCCTTCCTCGCCGCCGATCCCGCAGCCAGGGAGGATTTCGCGGCCGCGCGCCGGCTCATGGCGCAAACCCGGGCCTTCCTGCAGCGAAACGCGGGCACGGCGCATTACGTCCCCTGGATGTTCCCGGGACTGGCCCAATCCGAACTCCTGAGCGTGCGCCTGAGAAGGGAAGACGGTGGCCCGGGCTGGTCGCTGCGGGTCTGCGGCCGGCTGGAGGAGGCGGGGCTCGTGGCCGCGATCGTTTCCGTGCGGCCCGGGCAGGTGCTCTACCGGCTGCTGTGCGACAAGCGCGCACAGGCCGAGGCGCTACTTCCCAGACTCGGCGCTGTCCGCTTCGGCCGCGCGACGCTTGCCCCGACCTGCCAGGGCGTGGGGCCGTTGCCTGCGGAGTTCGCGTCTGGCTTCCTGGCCCGGCTGCTGGCCGCCACGGCCCGGCCCTTTACGGGGCTGCGGCTTCGGGTATAATGATTCGGATCGGCCTGTGCCGGACCAAGACCGACAGCTCTGGAGCATTCTCGATGGCATACAAGGACTTGCAGGATTTTTTGAAGCTGCTGGAGAAGAAAGGGGAACTGAAACGCATTGCCGCGCCCCTTGCCCCCTACCTGGAGATCGCCGAAGTCACGGACCGGGTCTCCAAGGCCGTGGGTCCGGCGCTTCTCTTCGAAAAGCCCAAGGACGCACGCTTTCCCGTGCTCACCAACATGTACGGCTCCTACCCGCGCATGCACCTCGCGCTCGAGTGCGACGACCTCGACGCGCTCGGCCGACGCATCGACGCCGTGCTCGAGATGGAAAAGCCGGAAGGCCTCATCGACAAGCTCAAGCTGCTGCCCAAGCTCGCCAAGATGGCCGGCATCTTTCCCAAGACCGTCTCGACCGGCCGCTGCCAGGACGTGGTCTTGACCGGCGACGCCGTGGACCTCTCCATCCTGCCCGTGCTGACCACCTGGCCCGGCGACGCCGGGCCTTTCATCACCCTGCCCGTGGTCATCACCAAGGACCCGGTCACGGGCAAGCGCAACGTGGGCATGTACCGCATGCAGGTCTACGACAAGAACACCACCGGAATGCACTGGCACCGCCACAAGGGCGGCGCGCACCACCACGCGCTGTCCAAAAAATCCGGCGAACGCCTGCCCGTGGCCGTGGCCCTGGGCCCGGACCCTGCCTGCACCTATGCCGCAACCGCGCCCCTGCCCGACGACATCGACGAATTCCTCTTCGCCGGCTTCCTGCGCCAGGCTCCGGTCGAGCTCGTGCGCTGCAAGACCGTGGACCTCGAGGTGCCGGCGTCCAGCCAGTTCGTGCTCGAAGGCTACGTGGAGCCCGGCGAACTGCGCTGGGAAGGCCCCTTCGGCGACCACACGGGCTACTATTCCCTGGCCGACGACTATCCGGTCTTCCACGTGACCGCGCTGACCCACCGCAGCGACGCCATCTACCCGGCCACCCTGGTCGGGCCGCCGCCCATGGAGGACAGCTACATCGGCAAGGCCACCGAGCGCCTGTTTCTGCCGCTGATCAAAAAGCAGCTGCCCGAAGTCGTGGACATGAGCCTGCCCCTCGAAGGCGTCTTCCACAACTTCTGCTTCGTCTCCATCGACAAGCGCTATCCCGGGCACACGCGCAAGATCATGTACGCCATCTGGGGGCTTGGGCAGATGATGTTCACCAAGTTCATCGTGGTCGTGGACGCGAACGTCAACGTGCACAACACGGCCGAGGTGCTGTGGCGGCTCGGCAACAACGTCGATCCCCGCCGCGACGTAGTCGTCGTGGACGGCCCCCTCGACGTGCTGGACCACGCCGCGCCCCTGCCCTGCTACGGCGGCAAGATGGGCATCGACGCCACGAAGAAGGGCCCCGAGGACGGCCACATGCGCGACTGGCCCGATTCCCTGACCATGTCCGCGGACGTCAAGGCCCGCATCGACGCCCTGTGGGGCGAGCTGGGATTGTAACCATGTCCACCGAACCCGTGCGCTGTCCCTGGTGCGGGAGCGATCCTTTGTACGTACGCTACCACGACGAGGAATGGGGCGCGCCGCTGCACGACGACCGTGCGCTCTTCGAACTGCTCATCCTCGAAGGCGCGCAGGCGGGGCTGTCCTGGTACACGATCCTCAAGCGCCGCGAAGGCTATCGCGCGGCCTACGACGGCTTCGTCCCCGAGATCGTGGCCGGGTACGGCCCGGACAAGCTGGCCGCCCTGGCCGCGGACGCGCGCATCGTGCGAAACCGCGCCAAGATCGCGGCCTCGACGGCGAACGCCAAGGCATTCCTGGCCGTAAGGGAAACCTTCGGCTCCTTCGACGCCTACCTCTGGCGCTTCGTGGACGGCCAGCCCATTGTCGGCAACTACGCCGCCATGGACGAGGTGCCGCCGACCACGCCCCTGGCCGAGAAGCTCAGCCGCGACCTGAAATCGCACGGCTTCGGCTTCGTCGGCCCGACCATCGTCTACGCCTTCATGCAGGCGGCTGGCCTCGTCAACGACCACTTGCAGGACTGCTTCCGCTTCCGGGAGCTCGCCGGAGGGCGGTAGTGTTCCGCGAGCCGCTCGCGCGCGGGCCGATCTACACCATCGGCCACGGCAGTCTCGAGCGCGTGGCGTTTTTGAGCCTGCTCGCCTGCCAGGGCGTCAACATGTTGGTGGACGTGCGCAGCCACCCCGTTTCGCGCTACCTGCCGCATTTTTCCAAGGACGCCCTGGAGGGAGCCTTGCATTCCTGGGGCGTGGGCTATCTCTTCCTCGGCCGGGAGCTGGGCGGGCTGACGCCGGGGCGCGGCATCGAGGACGCGGTGTCCTTCGCCCGGGGCGTGGACCGGATCATGGACGCTTGGCGGCAGGCCCGGCGGCTGGCGCTTTTTTGCGCCGAGGAAGACCCGCGCAACTGCCATCGGGCCAACCGCATCGCCCCGGCCCTGCTCGCCCGCGGCGCGAAAGTGGTCCACATCCGGGGCGACGGCCGTCTGGAGCCCCATACCGCGGCCTGGACCGACTTCGCCCAGGCCTGCCTGACCGGCGACAAGGAGCCGCATTGACGCGGCGTGCTTCACGGGCACGACACGAACCGACAAGACCGCCGTACATGCGCCCAGGGCGCGCGGCGTGCGGAAAGGAGGACGGGAGGCATGGGCCAGCCCGAGGATACGGACGCGACGTGGGTGGAGGTTTCAAGCTTTTGCCGGCCCTGCCGGCCCGAACCGGCCTTCGAGGATCTCGTGGACGCCGACGTGGAACGCTGGCGCGGCATCGCCGTCGAGGCCGGCCTTGTCCCGGAAGACAACATCCGGGTGCGGCGCGGGGACGAGGAAGTGGCCGTGGAAGTGAGCCCCGCCCTCGACGCCTACTTCACGCCCGTGCAGACGTTGTGGAAGGCCGAGTGATCACGCCGCGCCTTCGATTTCCCTGACGCGCCCGATCTGCCCGTCGGCCAGGCGCACCTTGATGCCGCGCGAATGGTGCGGCGCCTTGGTCAGGATGTCCTTGACCACGCCATGGGTGAGCGCGCCCGTGCGCTGGTCCTTTTTGAGTACGATGGCCACGCGCAGCCCCGGGCGGATGTCGGCGCGCACCGTTCCGTCAGGCATGGTTGCCCTCCGGCGTGAAGCGCAGAAACTTACGCGGTTTTTCGTAGCCGTCGACCATGGGCGAGAGCGCTTCCATGCGCCAGCGCGGGGCGAAGAAATCGCGTACGTAGTCGAGCAGCAGAAAATCGCCGCCGTCCACGTACTGAGGCGGATACATCTCCCGCATCCGCTGCGGCGTCGTGCCGAGTTCCTTCCTGATCCAGTAGATTTTCTGCACCGAAAGAATCAACTCGCGTTGCGAAAGCCGTTCCAAAAAAGCCAGCGCCGGGGCGACGCGGTTTTCGGCTACGAATGTCTTGCCGATGAATTCCACGAGCATGGCGATGTCGAAACGCCGCGCCAGCAAGGGGGAGGCGGCGTCGCTGAGATCGTGGCATTCGAAGGAGACGTGCGGCAGGCCGAAATGGCGCTTGAGCAGTTCGCAACCCATAAGCACCCGGGATTCGCAGTCCACGCCGAGCACGTGCGCCGCGCCGCACCGACTGGCCTGGAAGGTGAAAAAGCCGAAATTGCAGCCGAGATCGACCACGGTGCGTCCGGAAAACGTGATGCGGGAAAAGGCGTCGAGGGTGTCGGCGTCGATGTGCTCCTTGCCCGGCATGAGCACGCTAAGATCCGTATCGTATACGGTCCGGTAACGGTGTTCGGGCGCGATGGCTTCGGCCAAGGCCAGAAACTGCTGCAACGGGGGCATTGGGACTCCGCGGGAATGGGATGGGTAACATTGCCCCAGAATGCGCGCAAGATCAATCCGGCAACTGCGATAATGCCGTTGCAATGCTTACGGCCCGCTTCTGTCCCAGTCCCGTCCGGGAGGCGATTTCCGCAATGCCGGCCGCTTTCATTGCGGCCACCGATCCGAAAGTTTGCCACAGCAACTTCGCCGTCTTGGGCCCAACGCCCGGCAGGGCCAGCACGTCGCTGGCCAGACCGGCCTTGTTCCTGGCCCGGCGCTGGCGGCCGATGGAAAATTCGTGCACCGCATCGCGCACGCGTTGCAGGAAAAGGAGCTCCGGCGACCCAGGCCGCAGCGCCAACGGATTCTTGCGGCCCGGTACGTGAACCACGTCGTGCATCTCGTTTTGGGCGCGGGTGTCGCCCTTTGAGATGGCGGCCAGGGCGAAGGCCCCGCCCGCGCCGGCCGCGTCGAGAGCCCGGGCGACGGCCTCGAGCTGGCCCTTGCCGCCGTCGATGAGGAGCAGCTCCGGCCAGGGAGGCCCGGCGGCGGCGCGCTTGGCCGCAAAAGACGCCAGCGCCAGGTAATCGTCGGACGTGCCTTCGAGTTCGGGAAAGGCGTAGGCGCGGTAATCGCGTTTCTTCGGCGCGCCGTCCTCGAAGACGACGAGGCCCACGCGCACGCCCCTGCCGCCGAGGTGCGAGACGTCCACGGCCTCGATGCGCGAAAGCAGCGGCAGGCCGAACTTGGCCGCAAGCGCGGGCAGCACGTCGCGCTCGGCGGCCTTGGCCGCCTCTTCGGCGGCGCGGCGGGCGTTGACCTCGGCCAGGGCAAGGAGCTTGCGTTCCTCGCGCCCGCGCGGCGCGCCAAAGCGCACGGCAGCGCCCCGGCGCTCCTCCAGGATCTCGGCCAGGGCCTGGGCGTCGCCCTGTCCTTCGCCGCCGGCCTCGTCGGGACTTGCGGTCGCGCCGGCCGCTTCGCCGCCGGCCTCCGGGGCCAGGGCCTCGGGCACCACCACGCGGGGGGGGATGAAACTCTCGGGCCGGTAGAACTGGGTCAGCGCGCTGCCCGCCGCCCAGACGGCCTCGCCGGCCTCGAGTCCCGGGAAAAAGAAGGTCTTGCGGTCAAGCAGCCGCCCCTGGCGCACGAACAGGATGCAAAGTCCCACGCCCTGCGCCGTGGCGGCGAATCCGACCACATCCATGTCGACCAGGCGCGTGAGCACGGTCGCCTGGCCCTCGACGGTGCGGCGCATAGCCCTAAGCAGGTCGCGCAGCCCGGCGGCCTTCTCGAAGGCGAGGGTCTCGGCCGCCTCGGCCATCTCCTTTTCCACGTTTTTCATGACCTCGGCCGAGCGGCCCGTCAAAAACGCCTCCACCCGGCGCACGAGCTCCATATAGGCGTCGGCGTCCACGGCCTTGACGCAGGGGGCCAGGCACTGGCCGATGAAATGGTACAGGCACGGCCGCACGCGGTTGGCCATGGCCCGGTCGCCGCACTTGCGCAGGGGAAAGACCCGGCCGAGCTCCTTCCAGGTGGCCCTGGCGGCGGCCGCCGAGGTGAAGGGACCGAAATAGGCCGCGCCGTCGCGCGCCACGCGCCGGGTAAAGGCCAGCCTCGGGAAGGGCGAGCGCTTGTCGAGCTTGAAAAGAATGTAGTTCTTGTCGTCCTTGAGCACCACGTTGTAGCGCGGCCGGTACTTCTTTATCAGGCTCGACTCGAGGAGCAACGCCTCCTTTTCCGAGGCGGTCAGCAGCACCTCCACGGCCTCCACGCGGGCGACCAGGGCGGCGGTCTTGACCGTGTGGCCGGCATCGCCGCGAAAATAGGAACCGAGGCGGGCGCGCAGGTTTTTCGCTTTGCCGACGTAGAGAATTTTACCACGCGGGCCTTTCATAAGATAAACGCCCGGAGACGTTGGGTAATTTTGCGTTTCGAAGACGAACATGGCCCCGCACGATAGCCCGGCGGCGGCGCGGACTCAAGCCCAAGCATGACAACCTTTCGTCTTCGGGCTAAGGCTCCCTTGCTCTTGGAGAAAGACGCGTGTAGGAACAGGCGAACATGACAGCGACGCGACCCAGGCGGATTTCGGTCATCGGCGCGGGCTCCTGCGACGCGGCCACGGCCGCCGCGGCCCGGCGACTGGGGACCCTGCTCGCCGTGTGCGGCTTCGAGGTTGTCTGCGGCGGCGGGGGGGGCGTCATGGAGGCCGTATGCCGCGGCGCACGGGAAGCCGGCGGCCGGACCATCGGCATCCTGCCCGGAAACGACCGCGAGGCGGCCAATCCCCACGTCGAGGTGGCCATCGCCACCGGCATGGGTATCGCGCGCAATGTTTTGGTGGTAGTAAACGGCGACGCGGCCGTCGCCGTGGCCGGCGGAGCCGGCACCCTGTCGGAAATCGGCCTGGCGCTGAAACTCGGCCGGCCCGTGGTCGCCCTTGGCCACTACGGGACCCTGCCCGGCGTCACAGCGGCCGCAAGCCCGGAAGAGGCGGCGCAGACCGTCGCCGCCCTGCTCGACGGCTCGTAACGGTTGGGAGTTTTATCCGCATGGTTGAAGTGTTGTGGGCGCCCTGGCGCATGGATTACATCCTCGGGCCCAAGCCCGACGCCTGCGTGTTCTGCCTGCCCGAGGACACCCATGAAGACAGGGAGCGGCTGGTCCTGGCCCGGGGCCGGCACACGTTCGTCATCATGAACAAGTTTCCCTACAATTCCGGACATCTGATGGTGACGCCCTTTCGCCACGCCAGCTGCCTCACCGAGCTTACGCCCGGGGAGACGCTGGAAATGACCCGCGGGCTCACCTATTGCACCAAGGCGATGCAGGAGGCCATGCGGCCCCAGGGCATCAACATCGGGCTCAACCTCGGCGAGGCGGCCGGCGCCGGCATCGCCGCCCATCTGCACTTCCAGATGGTGCCGCGCTGGAACGGCGACTCCTCGTTCATGGCCGTATTCGGAGAAACGCGGGTCGTGCCGCAGCTTCTGCTCTCCACGTATGACCGGCTGTTACCGTTCTTCAAGGGTTACCACGCAACCGTTACGTCGTGACAAGGAGGCCTCCATGCGCGTGATCAAAGTGCTTTTCCTGCTCGTGTTCTTCTTCGTCTGCATGCTCTTTTTCGTGCAGAACACCGCCATTCTGGAAACGCCCCTGCTGCTCAAGCTCGGCGCGTTCGGCTACATGGTGCAAAGCCCGGCCGTGCCCTTCTACGTGGTGCTCCTGATCTCCTTCGTGGCGGGCGGGCTTTTCTGCACCCTGTACTTCCTGGCCGAGAAGGTTCGCCTGGCCACCAGCGTGCGCAGCCTGCAAAACAAGGTCAACGCCATGGAAAAGCAGCTCGCCGCCCAGAAGAAGTCCACGGTCGCCTCGCCCATCGTGGCTCCGAGCTACGCCGCGGCCGCTTCCGTGTCTTCCGCGCCCGCTCCCGCCGCCGCCCCGGCCACGGACAATAAGGCCGACGCCTAGCTCGTCGCCGCGTTTTCCGCCGTGGGGGAAATCAAGATGACCCCCATGCTGGAGCAGTATCTGCGCGTCAAGGGAGAACATCCCGGCGCACTGCTGTTCTACCGCATGGGGGACTTCTATGAAATGTTCTTCGAGGACGCCGTCACGGCGGCCCGGGAACTCCAACTGACGCTCACCTCGCGCAATCCCGACGCCGAGGCCCCCATCCCCATGTGCGGCGTGCCCCACCACGCCGTCGAAGGGTATCTGGCCGAACTGCTGGACAAGGGCTTCAAGGTCGCCGTGTGCGACCAGATAGAAGACCCCAAGCAGGCCAAGGGCCTCGTCAAACGGGCCGTCACCCGCGTGCTCACCCCGGGCACCGCCGTCGAGGAAGGAAACCTGCGCGCCAAGGAGCACAACTACCTGGCCGCGCTCTACTACGACGCCGACGAACGCGCCGGCGGCCTGGCCTGGGTCGATTTCTCCACCGGCGAATGGTCCGGACTCTTTTCCCGCGATGCCGCCCGCCTCTGGCAGTGGATGGTCAAGATCGGCCCGCGCGAACTACTGCTGCCAGACGGCCAGGAGCCCCCCCGGGACATCCCGCACGAGGGCGTGCACATCAGCCGCTTTCCCGTCAAACCTCATTTCGATTTCGCCGGCGGCCGCGACAAGGTATTGCGAGCCCAGGCCGTGGCCGACCTCGACGCCCTGGACGTGGGCGACAAGCCGCAGCTCGTGCGGGCCATGGGCGCGCTGCTCACGTACCTGACCGCCACGCAGATGCGCGACCTCGGGCACCTGCGCCCGTTTAAGCCCGTCAACCTCGGCCGACACATGCTCCTCGACGAGGTGACCGAACGCAACCTGGAGCTCTTCCGCCGCCTGGACGGGCGCAAGGGTAAGGGCACGCTCTGGCACGTCCTCGACCGCACGGTCACGGCCATGGGCGGACGGCTGCTCGAATCCATGCTGCGCCAGCCGTGGCTCGACCTCGCGCCCATAACCGAGACGCAGGAGGCCGTGGCCTGGCTCGTGGAGGACGTGGACCGCCGCGAGGCCCTTGGCGCGGCGTTGGCCGACGTCCATGACCTGGAGCGGTTGACCACGCGCATTTTTTTAAACCGCGCCGCGCCGCGCGACTTCACCGCCCTGCGCCAGTCGCTGCGCGTCCTGCCGGCCCTTCGCGACCGGGCAGACGCGGGCGAGGCCGCGCCCGAGGCCGCGCGGGAGCTTTTTTCCGGCTGGGACGACCTGGACGACATCCGCGATCTGCTCGACCGGGCGCTGGTGGATGCGCCGCCGGTCCTCGTCACCGAGGGCGGGCTCTTCCGGCCGGGCTACCATCCCGAGCTCGACGAGCTTATGGAACTCACCGAGCACGGCGAGGCCCGCATCCAGGAGCTTTTCGCCAGCGAGCGCGAGGCGTGCAGCCTGCCCAAGCTCAAGCTCGGCTACAACCGGGTGTTCGGCTACTATTTCGAGCTCTCCAAAGCCGGCGGCTACCCGCCCGAGCATTTCGAGCGCCGCCAGACGCTGGCCAACTGCGAGCGCTACGTGACCCCGGCGCTCAAGGAGCTGGAAGAGAAGCTCACCGCCGCCGGAGACAAGCGCAAGAGCCTCGAATACAATCTCTTCACCGAACTGCGCGGCCGCATCGCCGCCGTGCGCGACCGCATCATGGAGACCGCCGCCCGGGTGGCGCGCCTGGACGTCTGGCAGGGGCTGGCCACGGCCGCGACCGCGGGCGACTGGACCCGGCCCGTGCTGCGCCAGGATCTCTCCCTCGCCATCAAGGCCGGCCGCCATCCCGTGGTCGAGGCCGTGCAGGGCGTGGGCAACTACGTGCCCAACGACGTGACGCTTACCGACGCCGCCAAGCTGCTGCTCATCACCGGCCCCAACATGGCCGGCAAATCGACCGTGCTGCGCCAGACGGCGCTCATCGCCATCCTGGCGCAGATCGGCTCCTTCGTGCCGGCGGCGCGGGCGGAGATCGGCCTCGTCGATCGCGTGTTCTGCCGCGTCGGCGCCTCGGACAACCTCGCCCAGGGGCAGTCCACGTTCATGGTCGAGATGATGGAGACCGCGCGCATCCTGCGCCAGGCCGGCCGGCGCAGCCTCATCATCCTCGACGAGATCGGCCGGGGCACGGCCACCTTCGACGGCCTGGCCCTGGCCTGGGCCGTGGTCGAGGACCTGTGCGGCCGCGACGACGGCCTTGGCGTGCGCACGCTGTTCGCCACGCACTACCATGAGCTGACGGCCCTGGAAGGCCGTTTGCCCGGCCTTCGCAACGCCAACATCGCGGTCAAGGAATGGAAGGGCGACATCGTGTTCCTGCGCCGCCTCCTGCCCGGCCCCGCCGACCGCAGCTACGGCGTGGAAGTGGCTAAGCTCGCCGGCGTGCCGCGAAACGTGGTAAAACGCGCCCGGGAGATCCTGACCGATCTCGAGCGCAGCCGCGAACCGGGCAAGGCGGCAAGCAGCGGGCGCGAACTGGGCCAGCCCGCCCTGCCCGGCCTCCTCGGCGGTCTCGCCGCCCCGGCCGAGACCGCGCCGCCGCATGCTGAAAGCCTGCTTCTTGACGAACTCTCCCGCCTCGAACTAGACCGGATGACGCCGCTCGAGGCCCTGACGAAATTGTGCGACTGGAAGAATCGCTTCAGCGGCCCCGCACCCCAAGGAGACTGACGCATGCATCATTTCGAGTACCGCGGCGGCGAACTCTATGCCGAGGACGTCCCCGTTTCCACCCTGGTCGCCGCCTACGGCACGCCGCTTTACATCTACAGCGCCGCCACCTTGCGCCGCCATTTCACGGCCTTCGACTCGGCCTTCGCCGCACTGCCCCACCTCACCTGCTTTTCCGTCAAGGCCAATTCCAACCTGTCGGTACTCAAAACCCTGGCCGCACAGGGTGCGGGCGTGGACATCGTCTCGGGCGGAGAACTCTACCGGGCGCTGGCCGCCGATGTCGATCCGGCCAAGATCGTCTATTCGGGCGTGGGCAAGCGCGCCGCCGAGATCGAGCAGGCGCTGGCCGCCGGCATCCTCATGTTCAACGTCGAGTCCATGGGCGAGCTGGAACGCATCAGCGCCATCGCCGCGCGCCAGGGCAAAAACGCCAACGTCAGCCTGCGCATCAACCCCGACGTCGATCCCAAGACCCATCCCTACATTTCCACGGGGCTCAAGAAAAACAAGTTCGGCCTGGACATCGAAACGTCGCTGGCCGCCTATGCCCGGGCCAAGGAACTGCCGGGCGTGACGCCCGTCGGCATCGACTGCCACATCGGCTCCCAGCTCACCTCCATCGATCCGTTCCTGGAAGCCCTCAATAAAATCCTGGCCTTTCGCGAGAAGCTTTGCGCCATGGGCATCGAGACGCGCTACCTCGACCTCGGCGGGGGGCTCGGCATCCAGTACAACGAGGAAGAGCCGCCCCATCCGCGCGAATTCGGCCAGGCCCTGACCCAGGCCCTGGGCAAGCTGCCGCTGACGCTCATCCTCGAGCCCGGCCGCGTCATCGTCGGCAACGCCGGCATCCTGGTGACGGAAGTCGTCTACACCAAGAAGACCCCGAGCAAGGATTTCGTCATCGTGGACGCGGCCATGAACGACCTCATCCGGCCCTCGCTCTACGATTCCTACCATGCCATCGGCGAAGTCCGCCCGGCCGGGCGCGAAACGCTCAATGTGGACGTGGTCGGCCCCATCTGCGAATCCGGCGATTTCCTGGCCCGGGACCGCGACCTGCCGGCCATGGCCCCCGGCGAACTGCTCGCCGTGTACTCGGCCGGGGCTTATGGCTTCACCATGTCCTCGAACTACAACTCCCGGCCGCGCGCGGCCGAAGTGCTCGTGGACGGCGACAAGGTCACCCTAGCCCGCCGCCGCGAAACCTACGAGGACCTGGTCGCCCTGGAACGCTGAAGCCGCCTGCGCGTTCGTACGGCGACAATCCTGTGACGGCCAAACGGCCGCGTCGCGTTGCAGCCGTTCCTGCGCGCCCGCGGCCGTTTTTCGTTGCGCCTTGAAACGCCTCCCGCCTTGACCGAAGCGGATCGCATTATTACGTAAAGTATTCGCACAGCCCGCGCCGCGGCGGACTGCGCGGCGCGTTCCCGCGAAAACCGCTCCCGGAGGTCGTCGGTCGTGAATGCAGCCCTGCCCGTCCTTCTGGCCATGCAGATCGTCTTTTGCGGGGACAGCATCACCAAGGGCTGGGAAATCTACAACCTGTTCGACCAGCCGCGCAAAGTCTTCGTCAACGGCGTCGAATCCTGCACCAGCGCGGACATCCTGAAGCGCATCGAGCCCATCGCCCGCCAGAAGCCGCACAAGCTCTTCCTCATGATCGGCATCAACGAGATCGGCACGCAAAAGCGCATCATCGACAACTACGACAAGATCATCAAGAAAATCCAGGAGCTGTCGCCCTACACGCTCATTTACGTGCAAAGCATCCTGCCCACCCGCACGGACGCCATCGACAACGCCGACGTCATCGCCACCAACAACCGCCTCAGGGAACTGGTGGCCAGGCAGAACCATTTCGTCCGCTATCTCGACCTCTACGATTCCTTCCTCGCCGACGACGGCAAGCTCGGCCCCAATTTTACCGAGGACGGCATCCACCTGACCAAAAACGGCTATTCGCTCTGGAAAAAGCTCATCGTCAGCCAGATGTGACGCGTCCAGGAGGTCTAATGGGAACAGACGCCCCGCCCCCCTACGCCATCGCCGGCAAGGAACTGCTCCTCGACACGCCCGAAGCGCGTGCGACGCTCATGACGCTCGCGCCCGGCCAGCGCATTCCGCCCCACCGCCACACACACGTGACCGACCACACCTTCTGCCTCTCCGGGGCGGCCGTGATCACGCTCCACGGTCCCGAGGAAACCCTGTCCCTCAGGACCGGCGACGCCTCGCGCGTGCCGCCCGGGCGCGTGCACGAAGTGGCCAACGCCGGCGAGACGCCCGCGCGCCTGCTGCTCCTCCAGGGTCCCGGGGCCTACGATTTCCTGCCTGCCTGAGGAGCGCCGTCGCCCGGATGCAGCCGTTTTTTCGCGCAGTCGTCATGACAACCGCAGAAAAGATGGTTATGAGGGTCGAATATCCCCTGTGCAACCCAAATGCCATCCGAAAAGGAGCGCATCATGAGCGAAAAATCCGATCTGTTCCACTGCGACGAGAAAATGCTGACCTACGATGCCGCCGTCATCCTGGAAAAATTCGTGGACGGCTTGCGCCAGCGCAAGCTGGCCGCCACCACCGAGGAAGGCCCGGTCTGCATCGACCTGCCGCTGCTGACCCAGCTGGAAATAAGCTTCAAGCAGAAGGTGAAACCCGGCAAGTCCAAGCGCAAGCTCTCCATCGAGCTGGCCTGGAAGGAAGAGGAAGCGGCCGGCGAATAGCCTGCCGCGCACGCCCGCAAAAAAACGCCCTCCCCGGCTCCCGGGGAGGGCGTTTGCATTTGGCGTCGCCGCCCTGGCTTCAGCGCACGGGCGCGGGGCGCAGGATGCGCGGCGAAACCGCACGCACCGAGGCCGTGCCCGTCAGCAGCATGGCGGAGGTCAGTTCGTTTTTGAGCTTTTGCAGCAAGGCCGTCACGCCCTCGGCGCCGCCGCCAAAGGCCCCGACCACCAGGGGGCGGCCGATGAGCACCGCGTCCGCGCCGAGGGCCAGGTATTTGAGCACGTCGGCCCCGGTGCGCACACCGCCGTCGGCCAGGAGCACGCCCCGGCCCCGCACGGCGCTCGCGATCTCCGGCAGCACCTCGGCCGCGCCCGGGGCGTGGTCGAGCACCCGGCCGCCGTGGTTGGAAACCACGATGGCCGCCGCGCCGGCGTCGAAGGCGATGACGGCCTCGTCCGGGGTCATGACGCCCTTGACGATGAAGGGGAGCTTTGTCGCACCCACGAGCTCGGCCAGTTCGGCGAACGATTTCGGGGAGACCGGCTGGCCCTTGAGCGCCATGACGAGCAGGCCCGCGCCGTCCACGTCCATGCCCACGGCCGCGGCCCCGGCGGCATCGGCCTTGGCCAGCATTTCCTTGACCGCCTCCTGCGCCCGGGGCTTGACGATGGGGATGCCGCAGCCGCCCTGCGCCTTGATGGCCTCCACGCCGCTGCCGTACATGCCCGGGTCGGCCCCGTCGCCGCACATGCCCATGGTGCCGGCGGCGTCGGCCCCTTCGATGATCATGCGGATGAAGACATCTTCGGCCAGCTTGCCGCCCATGTTGTAGAGGACGCCCGTCATGGGCGCGGCGAGCACGGGCATGGAGAGCGTGCGCCCGAAAAGCGTCACGGACGTGTCCGCGGCCTTCACGTCGTGCAGGGTGCGCATGTTGAGCCGCCAGGCGTCCAGGGCGGCGAGGTTGGCCATGAAGGAAGAGCCCGTGCCCATACCACCCATGCCCGGGGCCTCTCCGGCGCAGACCCGGCCGTTGCACACCGGGCAGACCCGGCAAAATCCCTTGAGTTCTTCCCTGGCCTTCGTGCGTAGCGCCTTGATATCCATCGCGTGCCTCCCGTGGCGTTAAGTGAGAACAGTCCCGGGCCGCGTCCCGGCAGTCCGGCCATCCGACGTCCTATCCCCGCCGCCGCCCCGGGGCAAGCCTGCCCCGGGCGGGGCTCCAGGCCGAAACACACTTTTTTTTCACGTGACTTGGCCGTTACCCCCATGGTAAGCGGCTGCTTCGAATGCGGCGTTCACGTCGTCTTCCCAACGCCCAAACGAGGAGCCTATGCGGCCTATCATCGCCTGCGCGGCGCTTGGCTTGTTCGCCGTGCTTTGCGCCTGTTCCGGAGGGGACAAAGATTCCTTCCGCAATGTCGATCACGATAAAAACGGCAAGATTTCCTACGAGGAATTGCTGTTCGTCTTTCCGGACGTGCGTCCGGAGATCTTTGCCCAGATGGACACGGACGGCGACGGCAGCCTTTCCGAAACCGAGTACAAGGCGTTTCTCAAAGGCGAAGCCGCCGCGCCGGCCAAGGCTGCTTCCCCGGCGACCGCGTCGCCGCCTGCGGGGCAGGCCCGGCCGGGCGACCCCGGCCAGCTCGCCGTGCCCTACCGCGGCGAGGAGGTCATCGAGATTCCCGCGCCCGGCAGCGAAACCCCGGCCAAGGCCAAGCCCGAAAAAGGCAAGAAAGACGCCAAGGAAGCCAAATCCAAGGCCGAAAGTCCCAAAAAGGGCGAAGCCACCCAGTACACGGTGCAGCGCGGCGACCACCTCTCGCGCATCGCGCACAAGTTCGGCATCAGCGTTGAAGACATTACCCGAGCCAATGGCAACATGAACCCGGACACCCTGCGCGACGGGCAGGTGCTCACCATTCCGGCGCGGCAGTAACCCGGCTTTTATCTGGTGCGACAACGCGGCATGCGGTTACGGAAAGGACGAGGCGTCATGCGATGGATTGCCTGCGCGGCTACGGCCGTGCTGCTTGCGGGCGTGGCCATACCGGCCCATGCCCTGACCCAGGAGGAGATCCTCAAGCGTCGGCTGGAGAAGATGCAGCAGGCCGAACCCTCCATGCGCACCGAGGAACAGGAGCGTGACGAACTCAACCGCCGCAATGCGGCCGAGGTGTCCGTGCCTGCGCCCAAACCCGACACCGCGCCCCTGACCATGCCCGATCCGGTGCGGCACCCTCCTGCCGCGCCCGAACCAAAGGGCGGCCTGTGGCAAGAACCCGCCACGGGACAGGCCAAACAGGCGGCCGCGCCTGCCGCGCCGCAGCCGGCTCCGGTTGCCGCGCCCGCGCCCCAGCCTCCGGTTGCCGCGCCCGCGCCCCAGCCTCCGGCGGCACGGAACGCGGACGCTGGCGCAACGTCGCCTCCCCAGGGCATTCCGATCAATGTTCCGGCGCCGTCGAAGGGTACGCCCATAAACGCCCCGGCGGCCTCTGCTGCAACGCCGATCAATGCGCCAGCAGCTTCCAGCGCGACACCGATCAATGCCCCCAGTTCCACGAAGGGCACGCCCATAAACGCAGAGCCTTCTTCGGGCGGGACCCCGATCAACGCGCCGACAGCGTCGCAAAGTACGCCCGTAAACGCCCCGGCTCCCTCCGCTGCGACACCGATCAACGCGCCTGCCGTAGCGAAGGGCACGCCGATCAATGCGCCGGCCGCTTCCGGCTCAACGCCGATCAATGCCCCAAGCCCCGCGAAGGCCACGCCCATAAGCGCGCCGGCCGCCGCGCAGCGCGACCCGACCACCGCCGCAGCCCTGGCCGCGCAGGCCGCCAAGGCGGCCAAGGCCGGCGACGAGAAAACCGCGCTGACCCTTTTTGGCGAAGCCCTGGCCGCCGATCCCAACGACTCCGACCTCTACAACAACCGGGGCAACATCTTAAGCAACATGGGCAAGCCCCGCGAAGCCCTGGCCGACTACGACAAGGCCATCGGCCTGCGCGCCGGCGATCCCGCCTCCTACACCAACCGTGGCTTGGCGTATGAACGTCTCGGTAACCAGGACAAGGCCTGCGCCGACTACAAAAAGGCCTGCGACCTGGGTGACTGCGACTTCTACAAGAGCTTCAAGGCCGAGGGACATTGCCGCAAGTAGGCCGGCAGAACTTTCCCTCCTTTGTCGCGGATCGCATCCAACCCGTCGCCATTGCAGACACGGCACGGCATTTGCTTGACGTTATGGTGATCCCACCAACGAAAGCACTGCCGCCGTGCGGCGGCCCGTTTGCGTGCGCCGCGCCGGAAAGGAGGTCGCTTTGCCCCAGAGCGTGCTCATACTCTCCCCCCGGGCAAGCGCGCGGGTGTTTCTGACCCGGGCGCTCGGCGGCCACTTTGCCGTGCTGCAGGCTGCGAACCGGGAAGAAGCGCTCTGCCTGATGCGGGAAAGGCCGGGATGCCGTGTGGCGCTTTGCGAAATGGGGACGGATGCGTCCGGGGAACTGGCGACCGTGCAGGAACTGAAGGCACTGCGCCCCTGCATCGCGGTCGTCGCCCTTGTTCGGCAGCCCTGCGGGGACACCTTGCCGCGGCCCGTGCGGCAGGGCCTGTGCAGCGCCGTCTGCACGCTGCCCATGCGCGCTTCCGCCCTGCAGGAGGAAATTCGCCGCCTGCTGCGCGACACGCCCGCACCCCGGGCCAACCGTCACGCGGGCATCCTGACCCGCGAGGAAATCGATTTCCTGCTCGGCCGCAGCGACGCTTTCGCCAACGCCTCCTGCCAGCCCGCCCAGTGACCGCCTGGGGTCACTCTCCGCCGGCAGGCGCATCCGCCGCGCCGCGCCAGAAGCGGACCACGTCCGCCGGGGTCTCGCGTTCGCGCAGCACCGTGAACCGCCCGCCACGCATCGCGAGGACCCGGGGCATTTGCCGGCTGTTGTAGCGCGACCACATGGCCAGGGTGTAGGCCCCGACGTCTTCCACGATCACGAGGTCCCCGGGCGCAAGTTCCGGCAGCTTCGCCCGCCAGACCGGAAAATCCCCGGAAAAACACAACGGTCCGGCCAGGTGCCAGAGGTACGCGCGGCCGCCCTTTCGCCCTCCGTCCGGAGTCAGCGCCCGCGTGCGGTGCGGCCAGTTGCGGGGATTGTAGCACTCGCGCACGAACATGTCCGCGCCGAGGTGCAGCACGGCCGTCCTGTGCCCGGGTTGGCGCTTGACGTATTCCACCCGGCTTGCGGCCACGGCGCAGGGCGCGTGGAGAAAGCGCCCGAATTCCGTGACGAGGCGGAAACGGCCGGAAAAAAGCTCCGGGCAGCGCGCCGCCAAGGCGGCAGCGTAGGTTTCGGGGGTCGGTGGCGCGTCCGCGTCGCGGTAGGCCACGGGCAGGCCGCCGCCTAAGTCGAAGCAGCGCACCCGCCGGGCTCCCAATGTGCGGTCGATCTCCCCGGCCAGATCGTAGACCGCACCCACGCCCGCGACGAGCAAATCCAGCGGACAGCCCTGGGAGCCGATGTGCACGTGCAGGCCGTCGAGCCAGGAATAGCGGGCAAAGGCCGCGAAGATGGCCGCGCGCTGCGCCAGGGGCACGCCGAATTTGGAATAGGACCCGGCCACGCTCGTGGCCCGGATGCGGCCGATGCCGACTTGCGGATTGACACGAAGCCCGGCCCGGGGCGCGATGCCGAGGGTTGCCGCCAGTTCGCCCAGGCGCGCGAGCTCCTCGAAATTGTCGGCGTTGATGCGGATGCCGCGCGCAAGCGCCAGGTGCAGCTCCTCCCCGGTCTTGGCCGGCGAATCGAACACGATGCGCGCGGGCGCGACTCCCGCCTCCAGGGCGAGATGGATTTCCGGCAGGCTCGCGGCCTCGGCCCCGGCCCCGAGCCCGGCGAGAAAGGCCAGAACCGGCGGCAAGGGATTGGCCTTGACCGCGGCAGCCGCCAGCGCGTGCGGCCCGAATGCCGCGACCAAATCCGCCAGCCGGCGTTCCAGCAGGTCCAGGTCGTAGAGCACGAAGGCCGTGTCTTTCTCCCGGACCATGCCGGATTCAAGCGCCCTGCGCACAAGTTCCATCGGGCCATCCTTCTTCCGGGCAGCGCCCCGGTCATCCCCAGAGCAACCAAAGCCCTGACACGACAAGCGTGGCAAGGGTCACGGGCACACCGACCCGGGCGTGTTCGCGAAACCCCAGGCGCACGCCAAGCGCCGCCGCCTGATCGGCCACGATCAGATTGGCGAGACTGCCGGGAAGCAGCAGGTTGCCGGCCAGGGTGCTCGAAACGGCCAGCAGCGTCGCCTGCTGCGGGCTCTCGTGGCCGGGCAGCAGCAGCATCACGGCCGGCACGTTGGAGACGATGTTGGAAATGACGGCCGTGGCCGCAAACAGCCAGCCGGGCCGGGCGAGGTCGATGCCGGCACGCCCCAGGCCGTCGTGGAGATCGGTCAGGAACCCGGCCGCGGCCACCTCGCGGTTGACCACGAAAAGCCCGAGGAAAAGAAGCAGCAACTGCCAGTCCACAAGGGAAAGCGTCTCGCGCGAGGTCATGTTCCGGCTCAGGAGCAGCGCCCCGGCGCACGCCAGGGCCACGTTCTCGCGCGGCGCACCGCCAAAGCAGAAAAATGCCATGCACACGCCAAGGGCCGTCAGCCCCTTGGCCGACTGCCAGGCGTGAAACGGCGGCGCGGCGACGGCGAGCGCCAGGCGCGGGCCGGCGAAACGCCCCCGGTAGGCCACGACCACGCCTGCGAAGGACAAAACCAGGGATGCGACCACACAGGGCCAGGTTTCCGCAAGGTAGCCGAGGAAGGGAAGCCCGACAACCTGGCCGATGAGCATGTTCTGCGGATTGCCGATCAGGGTCGCGGCCGAGCCGATGTTGGCGGCGAGCGCCAGCCCGACGAGGTAGGGCAACGGGGAAAGGCCGCGGGCGAGGGTCGCCTCGACCAGGATCGGGGTCATGGCCAGGCAGACGATGTCGTTGGCGAGAATGGCCGAGAGCAGCGCGGCGGCGAGCATGACGCGGGCGAGCAGTCCCGCCGGCGAGGCCGTGGCCGCGGTGATGCGGCGGCTGACGGCGGTGTAGAAGCCGCCCAGGCGCAACTGCGCCGAAACGACCATGAGACCGAAGAGCAGCGCCAACGTGGGCGCATCGGCCGCGCCCAAGGCCTCGGGCACGGTCAGAAGCCCCGAAGCGACGAGAGCGATGGCCCCGAGCAGCGCCGCACCGGCCCGGTCCAAGGCAAGTCCCGGCAGCCGGCCCAGGGCCATGGCCGCATACACGAATACGAAAACTACCAGGACGATGGCGCGCACGCCCCGGGCCTACCAGTTTTGCCGGCAAAGTCCAAAACAAAAAGCGGCCCCCATGGGAGCCGCTTTTGGAAACAAAGGAAACGAAAACGCTATTTGCCGAGCAGGCTGGCGTTGCTCGGATGCTCGCCGAACCACTGCACCGTGCCGGCATCGATGTCGTAGAGCGCGCCGACGACCTTGATCTTGCCGGCCGCGGCCATCTTCTTGAGCAGCGGGCTCTTGGCGTAGATGTCGCTGATGGCCTGCCAGATGTTGGCCTCGATGGACTTGTTGACGACTTCGTCCAGGCTCGCGGAGGCGAAGCGGGATTTGACGGACTTGACCGCCGGGACGATGGGCGCGACCAGTTGGCCGATGTTTTCGGTCACGGGCTCGTTTTTCACAACGGCCGTCACCGCGCCGCACTTGGTGTGCCCGAGCACCACGATGAGCGGCACGCCCAGGTGCTCGGCCCCGTATTCCATGGTGCCGATCTCGTCCACGGCAGCCACGTTGCCGGCCACGCGCACGGCGAAGATATCGCCTACGCCCTGGTCGAAGAGAATCTCCAGGGGCACGCGGGAATCGGCGCAGGAAAGGATGGTGGCAAAGGGATGCTGTCCGTCGGTCGCGGTTTCGTGGCGACGGGCGGCGTCCTGGTGCGGGGCGACGCTGGCCTTGGCCACGTAGCGTGTGTTGCCTTCCTTGAGCTTGGCCAGGGCCTCGTCCGCGCTCAGCCCCGGGCCGCCGGAAGAGGCCAGGGCCAGGGCGCAGCACGCCAATAGCAGCGCCAACATGGTCGTTGCCGTGAAAAGCCGTTTCATCGCAGTTCCTCCCTCGATCTGGTTATAGGGAAACTAACTTACAATAAAAGGGAAGCGGCGGTCAAAGAAATCTTGAAAGGCCGCGATGATCCCCAAGCGAACCCGGTATGCCCGGAGGATAACAGCCCATGACGCAAGCCGATGCGGTGTCGCCAAGGGTTGAATATGCGTCACGAAGCGTCGAGCTCGAGCCCCACCGGACAGTGGTCCGAGCCCATAACCGCGGCGTCGATCCAGGCCCGCCGCACCTTGGGCTTGAGTTCCTCGGACACGAAGAAGTAATCGATGCGCCAGCCCACGTTGCGGTCGCGCGCCTTGAAGCGGTAGTCCCACCACGTGTAATGCCCGCCTTCCTGCATAAAAAGACGAAACGTGTCCACGTAGCCGGCGGCGACGAACTTGTCGAGCCAGGCCCGCTCCTCGGGCAGGAAACCGGAGGTCTTTTCGTTGGCCTTGGCGTTTTTGAGGTCCAGGACGGTATGGGCGGTGTTGAAATCGCCGCAGACCACGACGGGTTTTTCGCGGCGAAGCGTCTCGGCGTGGGCGAGAAAAGCGTCGTAGTAGCCGAGCTTGTAGGCCAGGCGCTCGGGCCCGCGACCGCCGTTTGGAAAATAGACGTTGAAAAAATAGAAGTCGTCGAACTCCATCTGGACGAGCCGCCCCTCGCCGCCATAGGCGGGATCGGGCAGCTCCAGGGAGATGCTGCGCGGTTCCACGCGGTAGAAGCAGCCCACGCCGGAATAGCCTTTTTTCACCACGGAGCTGACCCACAGCGTCTTGTAGGACTCCGTATGGCCGAAGTCGGCTTCGTGGCCGGGCTGTATTTTGGACTCCTGGATGCCGACCACGTCCGCGCCGCTGCCGGCGAGCCATTCCCAGAAGCCTTTCTGCACCACGGCCCGCAGGCCGTTGACGTTCCAACTCATCAAAATCATGGTATACTTTCAGCCTCTTCAGAGGCCGGACCGCATGCCTCCCCGCGCAGCATGCGCAGAAACGTCGCGGCGCAGGTCGGGCAAAACTGCCGTCCGGCTTCTTCTTCGATGATGGAAAGCGCCGCATGAAGCGGCATGCCCCGCCGGTAGGGACGATCCGTGGTCATGGCGTCGAAGGCGTCGGCAATGGCGATCATGCGCGCGCCAAGCGGGATGTCCTCGCCCATGATGGCCGTGGGATAGCCCCGGCCGTCCCAGCGCTCGTGATGGAGCAGGATCAGGGGCAGGATCGGGACCAGGGAGACGATGGGACGCAGGATCTCCGCGCCGATGACGGCGTGCTCCTGGATCTTGGCGTATTCCTCGGGCGTGAGCCGGCCGGGTTTTAAAAGCACGGCGTCGCGCACGCCGATCTTGCCGATGTCGTGCAGGTTCGCTCCGATCTCGATCTCGCGCAACGTCTTGTCGTCCAGGCCCATGGCCCGGCCCAGGCGCATGACCATGCGCGAGACGCGGGCCGTATGGCCCTTGGTGTATTCGTCGCGCGCCTCCAGGGCGGTGATGAGCGCGGACATGCTGGCCAGCACGTGCTCGTGCTCTTTTTTGACGTGGCGGTAGCTTTCGGCAAGGAGCTGCTCCACCACGAGCTGCATCTTCTCCACGTCGAAGGGCTTGACGAAATAACGCGACACACCCAGGCGCTCGCCGCGCAGGATGTCGCTCTGCCTGCCCCGGGAGCTCATGATCACGACCAGGGTGTGGCGCAGTTCCGGCTCGTCGCGCAATTTCTCGCACAGGGCGTAGCCGTCCATCTCCGGCATCTCGATGTCCGTGACCACCACGTCGGGCTTGTGCTCACGGGCCAGCTCCAGGGCCTCGCGCCCGTTCTGGGCCGTGAGCACGAACAGGCCGCTTTTGATGAAGCTGTGGCGCAACAGCTCACGAATGAGCTTGGCGTCGTCGACGACGAGGATCTTGTTGTGGCGCTTGCGCTCGACGAGGTCCAGGTGCTCCGAAACCTTGGACGCCAGCATCTCGGGCGTGAAGGACTTGAGCAGGTAATCGTCCGCGCCGCAGGAAAACGCCGTCTCCATGTCGAGCGGATCGTCGCTGCTCGACAGGATGACGACCGGGAGGTAGCGGCCGGGATTTTCCTCCTTGAGCCGCCGGCACAGGTCCAGGCCCGAGAGCCCGGGCAGAAAAACGCTCGTGAGCACCAGCTCGAAATCCCTGCGGCCGCACAGGCCCAAGGCCTGCTCGGCGTTGTGCGCCGCGACCACGCGAAAGCCGGACGGCGACAGGGCCGCACGCACCACGTGCAGCAGGGTCCTGCCCGCGTCCACGAAGAGGATCTCCCGCGCGCCAGGCCGCTTGTCGCGGGACTGCGCCAGTTCCTTGAGTTCCTGCAACACCGCAGCCAAGTTGCGCCGGTTGACGGGATGGATGTCCCGGCCGTCCGGCACGGCGGCCATGCCCAGGACGTCGCCTTCCTCGAACGGCAGCAGATAGAGGATGGGAATGACCCGTCCCGCCTCCCGGCCCGCGGCGCGGATGCACGCGACAAGCTGCTCGCTATTAAGGCTCATGTAGGAATCCTGGAGCAGCACGGCGTCCGGCACGGGCTCACCGAGGGAAACATCCACCTGCCCTTCCTCCGGGAACGCGAAAGCGTACTCCACCCCGACCGTCAGGTAGACCTTGGACAGGAATGCCCGGTAGAAGACGATGTCGATGATATTGACGACGAACATCAACACCTCCCGGACGCAGTCCCCGCGCCGCGCCCGGACTTACGCAAACGACAGCAACGCGGCCGTAAGCGCCCCGCCCGTGAAGGACACCCGCGCGTAGCCTCCGCCGGAAAGCGCGCCGGGATTGATCACCGTGGTCGCGCCGAGGACCTCCACGGCCCTGGCCTCGTGGATATGCCCGGTCAGGCACACCGCCGGCTGGATCCGTTCGATGAAGGCGCGCACCGCCATGCTCCCCACATGCGTGCCGCCGCCGACCACGTCCGTGGCCGTTCCGTAGGGCGGCGTGTGGCAAACCATGACGAGGTGCGGGCAATGGGCCACGGCGGCATGCGCGGCTTCGAGCCAGGCCGCGATGCGCTCCTCGCCGGCTTCGCTCGGCGTGCCGAACGGCGTCGGTGTGGAATAGCCGCAGCCGAAAAAGCCCACGCCCTGGGGCGTCACCCGGCCCGTGGCGTGGATGTTGATGCCCTCGCGCGTGAGGTAGGCGTCCACGTCGCTTTTATCCATATTGCCGATCTGCGCCATGATGACGGCGTTTTGCCGTCGCACGGCGTCGATAACGGCCTTGGCCGCGCCCGCGCCGCCCCTTACGGTCAGATCGCCGGTGATGACGACGCCCGCCGCCGCATCGAGGCCGGGCACGCGCGCCACAGCCGCCGCATCGTCGTGGATGTCGCCGATGGCGATCCAGTACGGCCCCTCGCTCATGCATCCTCCTTGGGTCGCGCCGCCGGGAAGAGGCTTCCCCATACGGTAATGCCCTGCTACCATGCGGCCATTGTGAATACAATGCAACCGGATGCCATCTCCGATACGGACAAGCCGGCGCTCAGACGGGCCATGCTCGCCCGGCGCACCGCCGTGTCACCGCAGGACGCGGCCCGGGCCAGCGCCGCCGTGGCCGCGCGCGTCTGGGAACTGCCGGCGGCGGCAGGGGCTAAGGAAATCCTCGCCTACCTGCCCGTCAAAAACGAGATCGACGCCTCGCTCGTCGCCCGGGAGGCGCTGACCCGGGGCATACGGCTCCTGTTGCCGCGTTGCCGAACGGACGCGCAAGGCATCCTGGACATCGGCTGCGTGACATGCCTCAGCGACGTGATCGCGGGACGTTTCGGCATCCTGGAGCCGCGCGAGGACGCCTGCTGCAGCGCGGACGCCTTCGCCCCGGACCTGATCCTCGTGCCCGCCGTGGCCTTCGACGCGGCGGGAAACCGGCTGGGCTTCGGCGGCGGCTACTATGACAGGCTGCTTGCGCGTCCCATGGCCGCCGGCGCGTTCACGGCCGGCCTGGCCTACGCCTTCCAAGTGCTGCCACGTCTGCCGGCCCAGGCATGGGACATTCCGGTCGATGCGGTCGTCACCGAACACCAAACCCTTTTTACCCACCCATGAACTACATTCCTTTCGCTTTTCCGGGGCTGCCGCGCATCGGTTGCGCCTTCGGCTGCGGCCCGGACACCATGGCCTTCACCGGCGCGGCCGAGCCCGCCGCCGTCATCGCCACGCGGCGCGCCCTGCGGGACGACTTGGGCTTTGCGGCCTGGCATTCGCTGAAGCAGGTGCACGGCGTGCACATGATCTTCGAGCCGGAATTCGATACGCTCAAGCGCCCGAGCGTCGAGGCCGGCGACGGCATGGCCGAAAGCCGGCCCGGCCATGCGCTGGCCATCAAGACGGCCGACTGCCAGCCGATCCTCATCGCCCACGAATCCGGGGAATGCATCGCCGCCCTGCACGTGGGTTGGCGCGGCAATGTGGCGGATTTCTGCGCCCGGGGGGTGCGTTCGTTTTGCGTGCGCTACGGCTTCGACCCACGCGAGCTTCTGGCCGTGCGCGGACCGAGCCTCGGGCCGGGAGAGGCGGAATTCACCGCGTTCGAGACGGAGTTCGGCGAGGCGTTCCGGCCGTATTTCGACTACCGGACCCGCCGCATGGACCTGTGGCGGCTCACGCGCGACCAGCTCGTCGCAGCCGGCCTCGATCGCGACCGCATCTTCAGCCTGGACCTGTGCACCAAAAGCCTGCCGCTATTTTTCTCCTACCGCCGCGACAGGACCACCGGCCGCCAGGCGAGCCTCATCTGGATCAAGGAAGGCTAGCCGTCCCTAGAACTGAAATGCGCCGGACGTGAACATGTCCAGGCAGGCGTCCACCACGTCGGCGTCGTAGCGCATTCCGCGACCGAGGCGCAGTTCGTCCAGCATCGCGGCCAGGGGGAAGGCCGCCCGGTAGGGGCGGTGCGAGGTCATGGCCTCGGCCACGTCGGCCACGGCCAGGATGCGCGAGCCTTGCAGCAGCGCCTCGCCGGAAAGGCCGCCCGGGTAGCCCGAACCGTCCATGCGCTCGTGGTGCTCGATCACCATGCGGGCCACGGGCCAGGGGAAGGGAATGTCCTTGAGGATCTCGTAGCCGACGCGGCTGTGGTCGCGCACGATGCCGATTTCGATAGGGGTGAGGCTCTGCGGCTTGGCGAGGATTTCCGAGGGCACGTGGATCTTGCCGATGTCATGGACGAGCCCGGCCACACGGATGCCTTCGCAGGCGTCGGCCTCGCACCCGAGCCGCGCGGCCAGGGCGGACGCCAGGCGGGAGACACGTTCCTGATGGCCGGCGGTAAACGGGTCGCGCGTCTCCGAGGTCACGGTCAGGGCGTTGACCGTCTCCTCGAGGGTGCGCCGCAGGCCGACGACGGATTCGCGCAGGGCCTGCTCCACCTCGCGCCGCCGGCTGATGTCGCGAAAAACGACCACCGACCCGAGACGCTGCCCCCTGCCGTCGAGAATGTCCGAAAAACGCTGTTCGACAGGGACGCAGGCGCCGTCGGCGCGGCGCAGCAGCAGGCTGTCGCCGTCGTCCGACTCCGCGTCTTCGCCGGCGCGGGTCTGGTAGACCTCCGCAAGCGTCCGGCCGAGCACCTCGTCTCCGGGCCGGGCGAGGAGCTTTTCGGCCATGGGGTTGACGAAGCGGACCAAGCCGTCTGGGCCCGTGGTCACGACGGCCTCGCCGAGATGCGCGAGCGTCATGGCCATCCAGCGTTCGTTTTCGGCCAGCCGGCGCTCCATGTGCGACTTGTACAAGGCGATTTCCAGGGCCGTGCCGAGTTCGCGGTCTTCGAACGGCTTGATGACGTAGCCGTGCGGCACGGTCTCGCCGGCCCGGCGCAGGGTTTCCGGATCGGTATGGGCGGAAAGAAAGACCACGGGCACACCAAAGCGCTCGCGGATACGCGCGGCGGCGGCGATGCCGTCCATGGGCCCGGCCAGCATGATGTCCATGAGCGCCAGGTCCGGCGCGACCTCGCCGGCCAACCGCACGGCCTCCTCGCCCGTGTCCGCCACGCCCGCGAGTGCGTAGCCCAGCCGTTCGAGGCGGCGGCGGAGGTCCAGGACGACGATGGCCTCGTCCTCGACGACCAGCACCCGGGGGCGGGGCTGCGCCTCAGCCATGGAACCGTCCTCCCGCGCCCAGAATATCCGCCAGGGCCGCACCGATGTCCGGGAAACGGAAAACGAAGCCGAGTCGGGCGAGCTTCGCGGGCACGGCGCGCACGCCGTTTATAAAAAGTTCCTGGGCCATTTCGCCAAGGGCCAGACGCAGGAGCAACGCCGGCGCGCGCAGTGCTGCCGGCCGGCCAAGGGCCCGGCCGAGAGCTTGGGCAAGGTCGTCCTGGGTGAGCGCGCCCGGCGCGGCCAGGTTGAAAGGACCGCTCGCTTGCGGATGCTCCATGAGCAGGCGGATGGCCGCCACCTCGTCGGCAAGGTGAATCCAGGGGAAATACTGCGTGCCCGGGCCGAGCGGCCCGCCAAGGAAGAAACGGTACGGCGCAAGCATGCGGGGCAGCGCGCCGCCGCCCGCGCCAAGGACCACGGCCGTGCGCGCCACGGCCCGGCGCAGGCCCAAGGCTTCGGCCCCAGCGGTGGACGCCTCCCAGTCCCGGGCGAGCGCGGCCAGGAATCCCGCGCCCGCGGGCGCGGTCTCGTCCACCGGAGATTCGCCCCGGTCGCCGTAAAAGCCCGTGGCCGAGCCCTGGATGAGCACCCGAGGCGGGTCGGCGGCGCGCCGCAGGGCGTCCATGACGGCCGCGCCGGCGTCCAGGCGGCTTTGGCGCAACCGCGCCTTGCGGGCCGCGGTCCAGTAGCCCGAGGCGATGTTCTCCCCGACCAGGTTGACCAGGACGGTTGCGCCGTCGAGATGATGCAGCCAGCCTTCGCCGGTCGCGCCGTCAAAGGGGGCATAGGTCACGCCGGGTGCGGGAGGTTTTCCGGAAGGCGTGCGCGAAAGCACCACGACGTCATGGCCGTCGCCTGTCAGGGAACGGACCAGGGTGCGTCCGATAAATCCCGTTCCGCCGGCGATGACCGCTTTCATGGCCGCCTCCTTGCCAAATTCCGTTGAAATATTGGGACTCTTATACGTAAAGTGGCGGCAAAGGCAACGGGCGGGTACTTAGTAGGTAAAATCGAGCTGGTAGGAAACGGGCGTGGCCGCGTCGAACGGCCAGAAAAAAAGACCTTTCTTGAGCCAGGGTGAAACGTCCGGCCGCGTGAGGGCAAGCTCCAGGGTCAGCGAATAGTTCTGCCCCCGCTCCAGGCGATCCCAGGAGCCGAGGTCGATGAGAATCTCGCCCCAGGCTTTGCGAAAAAGCGCGTGCAGCTCCTTGTCGGCCACGGCCCCCTGGCCGGGAACGTCGATGGCGTATTCGCCGCCCTTGAGCCGCCGCAGCCGGCTTTCCCAGCGCGCGCGAGAGACTTCGTGGTTCCAGACGTAATCACGTTTGAGGAAAAGCCTGGCCTTGCAGACGAGGGCCAGCTGCTCGCCGGCCAGAAGCGCTTGGCGGATGGGCTCGATGCCCGTGGGCTCGACCCCGAAGCGCACCCAGATCTTGCCCTCGAAATTGTTGAGCACGAGGTTGTTGAGCAAGAGCTCCTGGGCATGACATGGCCTCGCGGCCAAAAAAAGGACGGTCGCGGCGAAAGCCAGCGCCCAAAGGCTGCGGCGCCTGAAAGCAAGAGGGAAAAGCATGCCGCTCCTGTCGTTTGCAAAACCGATCATGCGGTATTGGGCCTAATCCAAGCCGCCCGCTTTGACAACCGCAAGGCCCCTCGGCTAACACCCGGCACGGCGCTTCCGCCGCCGGACGCATTGCTTATGAAACCCATCCGCCTCTATGTCATCGGCGCCGCCAAGACGCCTTTTTTTAAGGACGCCGCCGCGCATTACCTGACGGCGCTGCGCCGCCACCTGCCGGCCGAGGAGATCGTGGTGCGCGACGGCAAGGCTGCCGACGCCGCCCGGCGCAAGGACGAGGAAGGCAAGGCGCTGCTCGCCCGGCTCTCGCCGCGCGAGACCGTCATCGTCCTCGACGAGCACGGCCGGGGGCTCACGTCGCGGGAACTCGCGGCCAAGGTGTCCGCGTGCATCGAAGACCCCGGGCGTGTCCCCTGCTTCGTCATCGGCGGCGCGTACGGCCTTTCCCAGGCGGTGCTTACTCGCGCGGACCTGACCCTGTCCCTCGGCCCGGGCACCCTGCCCCACGAACTGGCGCGGGTGGTGCTCTACGAACAGCTCTACCGCGCGGCGGCCATTCTTGCCGGCGCGCCCTATCACCACTAAATTCCTGCAAAAGGCGGTCCGTATGCCCCTGCTCGACGCCGCGTATCTTGCGAAGCTGCGCGCCTATTTCGAATCCGGCGACCTCGCCTTCGACTTCGAAAACGCCTCCGAGGAAGCCAAGGGAGACATCCTGGACTTCCTGGAATCCCTGATGGACCTGGCCGAGCTGGCCGACGCCACGGCCACGCGGCTCATTTTCAAGGATTCCTACATGGAAGCCGTGATGGGCGAAAAAAGCGACAAATAGCGCGTCTTCCCCCCGCATATGTAGGAGGACGCGGCGCTTAAGGCGAATCCCGCCGCATCGCCTTGTGCGCAGGCCTCGCCCGTCATGGTCAGCACCGCCATGGGCGGCGGCGCGAGTTCACGGCATATGGCCAGGAACTGCCGCCACGGGGCGAAGGCGCGGCTTAAGCACAGCACGAACGCGCCCCGCTCCCGGACGAGGATGTCCGGCACCGTGCGCCGTACGTCGCCCTCGGCCACGTGCATGCCGGATAGCCCCAGCCGCGCCACGGCCTCGGCGAGAAACACGCAGCGCTTTTGCCGCGCTTCCAGCAGGTAATACGGCCCCCGGTCGAAAAACGCCCGCAGCGGCACGCCGGGCAGCCCCGCCCCGGCCCCGAAGTCCAGGCAGACCACGGGCTCGCCCATGGGCGGCAATACGGACGCTCCCGGCCCTTCGGCCAGGAAATCCGCCAGATGCCAGGAATCGGCGACCAGCGTCTCAAGAACGCCCTGCCACCGCGTCGGCCCGACCAGATTGACCTTGGAGCGAAACCGCTCCACAAGCTCCAGATAACCGGCCAAAAGCGCGGCCTGGGACGGGGCGAGCCGCCGCCCGAGGGACAACGCTTCCCGGGAAACCGCGTCGGCGTCGGGCGCGGGCGCATGTAAGGCCATGGCCATTTTCCTCCATCAAATTGACCGTTGCACATTTCGGCCCGTTGCTCTACCAATCGCGGCCGAAAAGATATGCAAAGCTAAGGAGAGGCGAACGTGAGCGCAACCCCCAAACACTTGGCCGTGCTCTTTCCGGGCCAGGGTTCCCAGGAACGCGGCATGGGCCGGGCCCTGGCCGAAGTCTCGAGCGAGGCGGCCGAACTCTGGACCATGGCCGAAAAGGCCTCGGGGCTCCCGCTTCGGGAGATCTATTGGGAGGGCGACGAGGCGGCCATGGCCGACACCCGCGCCCTGCAACCGGCCATGACCGCCGCCACCCTGGGTCTGTGGTTCTTCCTGCGCCAAAAGCTCGTCGGCGTCGTCGGCTTCGCCGGCCACAGCCTCGGCGAATACGCCGCCCTGGCCGCGTCCGGCATGCTCGATGTCGAAGCGGCCCTTGCGTTGACGAGCCTTCGCGGCCGGCTCATGGCCGAGGCCGCCGGCGGCGAAGGGGCCATGGCCGCCGTACTCAAACTTTCCCTGGACGCCATCGAGGACGTCGTGCGCGAGGCGGGCGAAGCCGCCGGCCGGCTGCTCGTGGTCGCCAATTACAATTCCCCGGGCCAGTTCGTGCTTTCCGGCGACAAGGCGGCCATCGAAGCCGCCGCGGCCCTGGCCAAGGAGCGCAAGGGCCGGGCCGTGCCATTGGCCGTCAGCGGCGCGTTCCACAGCCCGCTCATGGCCGCGCCCGCGGCGGAACTGGAAAAGGCCCTGCGCAAGGCGGGTCTGCGCAGCCCTGCCGCGGCCCCGGTATATTTCAATGTCACCGGCGCGGCCGAGCCCGACGCCGACAAGGCGCTTTCCCTCATGTGCCGTCAGATGACCTCGCAGGTGCGCTGGATCGACACCATGGCCAACCTGCACGCCGCTGGCGCGCGGACCTTCGTCGAACTCGGCCCCAAGGGCGTGCTGGCCAAGCTCGCCACGGCCAACCTCAAGGGCGTGTGCGACGACTGCACGGCCGCAAACATCGCCGACCCGGCCGGCGCGGCCGTCCTGGAGGCGTAAAGGGCATGCGCGCAACGACCCATTTGCGGGAGCTTCTGGAAAAGGCCCTGGCCGCGCGGGATATCGCCTGGCCGGAAAAAACCACCATCGAACCGCCCCGCGACAAGGCCCACGGCGACCTGGCCACCAACGTCGCCATGGTCGCGTCCAAGCAGGCAAAGATGCCGCCGCGACAGCTGGCCGAAGCCATCCGCGAGGAACTGTTCGCCGCAGGCGGCGACATCGCCGCCGTGGACGTTGCCGGCCCGGGCTTTTTGAACGTCACCTTCGCGCCGGCCTTCTGGCAGCGCACCGTGCTCGAGGTCGCCGCGGCCGGGGACGATTACGGCAAGCTCTCCATCGGCGCAGGCACGCGCATCCAGGTGGAATTCGTCTCGGCCAACCCGACCGGCCCCCTGCACATCGGCCACGGCCGCGGCGCGGCCGTCGGCGACACGCTGGCCCGGGTGCTGCGCGCGGCCGGTTTCGACGTCGAGACTGAATACTACATCAACGACGCCGGCCGGCAGATGCGCATCCTCGGCATGTCCATCCTCTACCGCTACCGCGAACTGCTCGGGGAGCCCGTGACCGAGCCCGAGGATTACTATCGGGGAGAGTACGTCAAGGAACTGGCCCAGGAGCTCATCGACCGCGACGGCAAGGCGCTTCTCGAGCTGCCCGAGGCCAAGGCCATGGACGTGTGCCGGTTGCACGGCGAAAAGCGCATCCTCGACGGCATCAAGAAGGATCTGGAGGATTTCCGGGTCCACCACGACGTCTGGTTCCCGGAATCCACGCTCTTCGCCGCCGGCGCGGTGGACCGCACCTTTGCGGAGCTCAAGGCGAAAAACCTCGCCTACGACAAGGACGGGGCCCTGTGGTTCGCCACGACCAACTTCGGCGACGACAAGGACCGCGTGCTGGTCAAGTCCGGGGGCGAACTCACCTATTTCGCTTCCGACATCGCCTACCACGACGACAAGTTCCGCCGGGGCTTCGACATCGCCGTGGACATCTGGGGCGCGGACCATCACGGCTACGTGCCGCGCATGAAGGCCTGCGTGGCCGCGCTCGGGCGCGATTCCGAAGCGAGCCTCAAGGTCATCCTGGTCCAGCTCGTCAACCTGCTGCGGGGCGGCGAACAGATCGCCATGTCCACCCGGGCCGGCAAGTTCGAGACGCTGGCCGACGTGGTCGCGGAGGTCGGGGCCGATGCGGCCCGGTTCATGTTCCTGTCGCGCAAGTCCGACAGCCACCTGGACTTCGACCTGGACGCGGTCAAGCAGCAGTCCATGGACAACCCGGTCTACTACGTGCAGTACGCCTACGCCCGGGTCAAATCGCTTTTCGCCAAGGCCGCCGAACGTGGCTTCGCGCCGGCTCCGGCCACGCCCGAACTGCTCGCGCGCTGCGACACCGCCGAGGACCTGGAGTTGCTCAAGCTCCTGGAGCAGTATCCCGACACCATCGCAGCGGCCGCACGGACGTTCTCGCCCCATCTGGTGAGCTTCTACCTGCGCGACCTGGCCGGCAGGCTGCACCGCTACTACACCGTCAACCCGGTGCTCACGGCCGGGGACGACGCCCTGGTCGCGGCGCGGCTGCACCTGCTCGACGCCGTGGCCGCGGTGGTCAAAAACGGGTTGCGCCTGCTCGGCGTGTCCGCGCCGGACAAAATGTAGGCGGCTTGACATTCGCGCGCCTTTGGCACTTATGCTCGGGCCAAGGAACCGAGCCGCATGAAGCTTCTCAGCCGATTCAACGTATCCCAGGACAAGGGAGGACCGAAGAAGTTCTCCATTGAAATCAGCATGTCCGGCGTCATTTCCGTCGGCATCGTGGTCGTGCTCGGCATGTGCTGGGTCTTTATCCTCGGCATCCTTGTCGGCCGCGGCTACAAGCCCGAGACCGCCGTGCCGCAGATCGCCCAGATGATGCCGACCACCGAGCCCAAGCAGCCCGAGGGCGCGGCTCCGGGCGCGCCGCCCACCGTGCTCAAGCCCGAGGAACTCCAGTTCATGGAGGACCTGCACGACAACAAGAACGGCGAGGTGGTGGCCGACTCCACCCAGAAATCCTCGGCCGACGGCAAAAAGCCCGCGGAAACGCGCGCCACGCCCATGGGTTCCGCCCAGGCCCCCATGGCCATCCCTGCTCGCCCCGCACCCGTGCCGGCAGCGGCCAACGCCGTTCCGCCCGCGCCGACGAAGCAGGCCGCCGCCCCGGCGTCCAAAGCGAAAACCGCGGTCGAGCCCAAGGCGCCTTTCGAGAAGAAGGAGGCCGGCAGGTTCGCGGCCACCTATCAGGTCGCTTCGTTTCCGTCCAAGGAGCAGGCCGATGCGATGCTGAAAAACCTTTCGCACAAGGGAATCACCGCCTCCATCCAGGAGGCCAGCGCCGGCAGCCGCAAGGTCTTCCGCGTCAAGGTGCAGTTCAAGGGCACCGAGGCGGAAATCGCCGACGGGCTGCGGCGGACAGGCGAAAAAGGCCCTATACTTCTCGGCAAAAAACCTTTATAAGGATCGCCCGCTTTCGCGGCAAAATCGATGCATAAAGAGGACCGCCAATGATCCCAGGCTCTTTCGTCCCCACCAAGGCGTTTTTCACCAAAGGTGTCGGCCGCCACAAAAATAAGCTCCAATCCTTCGAGTTGGCCCTGCGCGAAGCCGGCATCGAAAAGCTCAACCTCGTTTACGTGTCGAGCATCTTTCCGCCGCATTGCCAGTTGATCACCATCCCCGAGGGCGTGAGCCTTCTTAGCCCCGGCCAGATCACCTTCTGCGTCATGGCCAGAAACGCCACCGACGAAAAGAACCGCCTCGTGGGCTCGGCCGTGGGCATGGCCTTCCCGGCCGACAAGTCCAACTACGGCTACATTTCCGAGCACACGGCCTTCGGCGCCGAGGAGCAGGAAATCGGCGACTTCGCCGAGGACCTCGCCTCCACCATGCTCGCCACCACCCTCGGCATCGACTTCGATCCGGAGACGGCCTACGACGAGCGCCGCCAGACCTACCTCATGAGCGGCAAGATCATCGATTCCGCCTCCATGCCCTGCGTGACCACGGGCGAATCGGGCATGTGGACCACGACCATCTCCGCGGTGGTGTTCATTCCCTAAGCCCATGTCCCAGGCGGCACTCTTCGCCCCCGGGTCGGCGGCCGGGTCTCAGCCGGAGCTCGGCTGATGGACGCGGCCGCCCGAGCCCGGGAAATCGTCAAGCGGCTGACGCCGCTCTATCCCGACCTTTCGCCGGCGCTCGACCACAAAAGCGCCTACGAACTTCTTGTGGCCACGGTCCTGGCCGCACAGTGCACCGACGCCCGCGTCAACACCGTCACGCCCGCATTCTTCCGCCGCTGGCCCGATCCCGCCGCCCTGGCGCGAGCCATGGTCGGCGACGTGGAGGATGTTGTCCATTCCACGGGCTTTTTCCGGCAAAAGGCCAAAAACCTCGTGGCCGCGGCCAAGCTTATGGTCTCCCGGCACGACGGAGCCGTGCCGGACACCATGGAAGCGCTCACGGCGCTGCCGGGAGTCGCGCGCAAGACGGCCAACATCGTGCTGTCCAATGCGCTCGGCAAAAACGAGGGCATCGCCGTGGACACTCACGTGCGCCGGCTGTCCTTCCGTCTGGGCTTGACGTCCTCGGACAACCCGATCATCATAGAAAAGGATATGATGCCGCTTTTTGCGCGCAAGGACTGGGGGGCGATCAACCATCTGCTGGTCCTGCACGGCCGGGCCGTGTGCAAGGCCCGCTCGCCCCGTTGCGACGCCTGCGCGCTCGGCGACATCTGTCCGAGGCGCGGACTCTGACCGCGCCCATGGCCGCCGCGCCATCGTGAACAACCCGTTTTCCGGTTTGCAACCGTAGCGCCGCCATGTGACGTTCCGGGCCGGCCCTGCCGGACTTCGTGACGGCGGCACCCGAGGGGTCCATGACCGCCGTGCCCAGTTCCGCTCCTTCCACCCGACGCGACCGCCTGGTCCTTGGCTTCGTCTTCCTGCTTTCCGGCGCTTCGGCCCTGCTGTTCGAAACCCTGTGGCTGCATCTGGCCGGGCTGGTCTTCGGCGTCGGCGTCTACGCCAGCGCGCTGGTTCTCTCGAGCTTCATGGGCGGGCTCGCCCTCGGCAACGCGCTGATCTCCCGCTTCGGCCGCGACGTGACCGATCCGGTGCGCTTCTACGCCGCCATGGAACTGCTCGTCGGGGCCTGGGGGTTGCTGCTGGTCCTGTGCTTTCCCCTGCTCACGGTGTGGCTCGGGGCCATGCTGAACCCGGCCCTGGACAAGCCCATTTTGCTCAATTCCCTGCGTTTTTCGTTTTCGTTCCTGCTTTTTCTGCTGCCGGCCACGGCCATGGGCGTGACGCTGCCGCTTCTGGTCAAGGCCCTGGCCCGCCGGCCCGGGGAATTCGGCCTCGCCCTCGGCCGGCTGTACGGCGTCAACACACTCGGGGCCTGCCTTGGCGCGCTGCTCGGCGAAACGGTGCTCATCGCGCCGCTAGGGCTCTCGGGAACGGGCTGGTTCGCCGCCGGGCTCAACGTGCTGGCCGCCGTCGGCGCGCTGGCCGTTTCCGCGAAATTCCGCGAGGAACCCGCGCGCGCGGACGACGCGGCCAAGGCCGCCCAACCGCCGCTGTCCCCCCGGGCCAGAAGGCTGCTCGCGGCCGGCTTCCTGTCCGGCGCGGCGTTTCTGGGGCTGGAGGTCGTCTGGACCCGCTTTCTCCAGCTTTTCGTGCGCTCCACAGGTTTGGCCTTTGCCGTGATGCTCGCCGTGATCCTGGCCGGCATCGGCCTCGGCGGCGCGTTCGCGGGCTGGTGGCTGCGCCGCGAGGCCGACGGACGCCGCATCACCGCGCCCCTGGTTCTTTGCATCGGAGCCGCCGCCCTGGTCTCCTACCGCCTCTTCGAGGCCGCGGCCGGAGTGTCGCTTGGCGTCTATCAGACCGTGGACTGGCGCTACGTGGCCGTGCTGTCCCTGGCCCTGATGTTCCCCGCCGCCTTCGTCTCAGGCCTGGTCTTCACGACGCTCGGCGAGGCCTTCCACCGCGAAGTGGGCGACAGGGCGCGCTCGGCCGGCCTCGTGGCCATGGCCAACACCCTGGGGGCCATGCTCGGGCCTCTTGCCGCCGGCTTCGTCCTCCTGCCGGTCCTCGGCATGGAATGGAGCCTTTTTGCCTTGTGCGCCGCCTACGCCCTGCCGGCCGCGCTCTGCCTGGGCAAGGCCGCGCCCTGGCCGTCGCCGCGCGCAAGCCGCCCGCTCCAGGCCGCCGGCGTCGCTTTCGCCGTGAGCCTCGCGATCTTCCCCTTCGGCTCCATGGCGGGCTATTTCCAGCGCGCCTGCGCCGACTTCATAAAAGATGGCGAAAAGCTCATCGCCACCATCGAAGGCGTCTCCGGCACCCTGCAATACCTCCGCCAGGACTACCTCGGACAGCCCTACGCCTATCGTCTCGTCACCGACGGCTACTCCATGTCCTCCACGGACCGCAGCGCCAAGCGCTACATGAAGCTTTTCGCCTATTTCCCCGAGGCCGTGCTGCAAAACCCCAAGTCCGCACTGCTCATCTGCTTCGGCACGGGTTCCACGGCCACGGCCCTGACCGAGGACAAACGGCTGACGTCCATCGACGTGGTGGACATCTCCCAGGACGTCCTGAACGGCGCATCCATCGTCTATCCCAAGCCCGAAAAAAATCCCCTGGAAGACCCCCGTGTCCGCACCCATGTGGAGGACGGCCGGTTCTTCCTGCTGGCCTCGAGCAAGAAATACGACATCATCACGGCCGAGCCGCCGCCGCCCATGATGGCCGGCGTGGCCAATCTCTATTCCCGGGAATACTTCCGGCTCATCCGCGACCGTCTGGCCGACGGCGGCATGGTCACCTACTGGCTGCCGGTGTTCGAGATTTCCCCGCAGGACGCCAAGGCCATCCTCAAGGCCTTTTCGGAAGCCTTCGAGCACGCCTCGCTGTGGATGGGCGACAATTTCAATTGGATGATGGTCGGGGTGAAAAAGCCCAAAGGCCCCAAGCCGGACGCGGATTTTTCCCAGCCCTGGGACGCCCCGGACACCGGGGAGGGACTGCGCCGCATCGCCGTGGAGAAGCCGGCCCAGCTCGGCGCGCTCTTCATGCTCGACGGCAAGTCCCTGGCCGACTACCTCGGCGACGCCAAGCCGCTCACCGACAACTATCCCAAGCGCCTGCGCGGCTATCCGGACAGCCCCGAGGCCCAGAAGCAGTTTCTGGCCGAACACGACAAGCTCATGGACGCCATGGCCGCCAAGGCGCGCTTCGCCGACTCGGCCGAAGCGGCCCTGCTCCTGCCGCCCGCCGTCCGGGCCGAGGCCGACGCCTGGTTCGAGACGCAGCAGATCATGAACACCTATCTCAACAACATGCTCACGCCGCCGCCCTCCCTGCCGGCGGTCAACTACGTGCTTTCGGGCACGGATCTGCGCGTGCTGCCGCTTTGGCTCATGAAGTCCGACGCCAAGAAACAGGCCATAGTGACCAAGGAACTGGACGCGGGCATGGTCCCCACGGCGGAGACGGAATTCCAGCTCGGCATCCGCGCCCTGGCCGAGCGCGACTACCTGCTGGCCGAAGCCAAGCTCCGGCGCGCCCAGGATCTGGGCTACCCGAGCAACCTCGCCCCGGCGCGCGTGTTCGTGCTGTGCCTCGCCGGCCGGCTGGCCGAAGCCGAAGACCTCGCGGCCGTGGCCTTCAAGGGCGGACAGGCCAGCGCCGCTGCCAAGTCCTACATGGACTGGCTGGCCCAGACCTTCGGCTTCAAGAGCCCGTTCTAGCCCTGCGCCGGCTGCGGCCTAGCGCTGCAGCCGGCGTCCCTCACGGCATTGGAACGATTGAGTACCTCTATTGCTTCCGGCGCAGCGCATCGAATCAATCGATTTGACCTTCCCCGCGTCCCAGGGACTATGCTCAGCGGTAAAAGGAGCATCCATGGACACGACGCTGGATTGCCGGGGACTTGCCTGCCCCGGGCCTGTGCTGCGCTGCAAGGAATGCGTGGAAAAAGACGCCCCCCAAACCCTCACCGTCACCGTGGACAACCAGGCGGCCAAGGAAAACGTCACCCGGTTCCTTGGCATGCGTGGCTATACCGTCGCGGCGCACGAAGCCGACGGGCTTTTCATGCTGACGGCCACGGCCTCCGGCGACGCCCCGCAACCGGCCCCGGCCGCCGCGCCCACCGCGCCGCGTCAGGCAGCGGAAAATCCCAGAACGGCCGTGTTCATCACCGCCGACACCGTGGGCCGGGGCGATCCCGAACTCGGGGCCAAGCTCATGGTCAACTTCGTGAACACCCTGCCTGAACTTGGCGAAGGGCTGTGGCGCGTCATCCTGGTCAACGGCGGCGTGAAACTGGCCGTTGCCGGCAGTCCGGTCCTGCCCAAGCTCAAGGATCTGACCGCCTCGGGCGTCTCTCTTCTCGTCTGCGGCACCTGTCTGGACTTTTTCGGCATTCTGGACAAGAAAGAAGTCGGCGAGACGACCAACATGCTCGATGTGGTCACAAGCCTCGCTCTCGCGGACAAGGTCATCCAGATTTGAACCGAGCGGCCGGTGCCCGGCGGCCGTTTCCTTTTTGCACGACGCCGGCTGCGCGCCGCCCGTATACGGCGCACGGACGCACCGGGCGTCGTCCGGACGCAGGAGCCGTAAAAAGCCGCATGCAGGATGAAAGTTCGACCACGGAGTATCTGCCAGCCCGTCGCCTCAGCCGGGAGCGTATCCTGGAAATCGCCCGGGAGATTTCGCAGTCCCCGGCGGCGTGGTCCCTTGGCGTCGTGCCCCTGGCCATAGCCATCGTCAACGAAACGCGGCAGATCGTCTACGCCAACGACCGCTTCGCCGCCCTGGCCAACGCCGCTTCCCCGGAAGAGGTTCTCGGCATGCGCCCGGGCGAGGCCCTGGGCTGCCTGCATGCCTTCGAAAGCGAAGGAGGATGCGGCACCACGCGCTTTTGCCAATACTGCGGCGCGGCCAACGCCATCGTCAAAAGCCTCGGCGGCCAGCGCGCCACCCAGGAATGCGCCATCAACCGCAAAAACGTCACCGAACTCGATGCGCTAAACCTGCAGGTCTGGACCTGCCCCATGGAACGGGGCGACCAGCGGCTTGTGCTCAATTCCATTCTCGACATCGCCCACGAAAAAGCCCTGCGGACCTTCGAACGCATCTTCTTCCACGACGTCATGAACGCCGTCTCCGGCATCAAGGGCATCCACGAAATCATCGCCCCGGAACTGCCGGACCGGTTCCTGCCCGACATGGACCTGCTGCGCCGGGCCATCGAGGACATCCAGAACATCATCGAGACGCAAAAGGACTTCCTCTCCGTCGAAATGAAGGAATATTCGCCGGCTTTCGCCTCCTGCGACACCCGCGAGGTCCTTTCCTACCTAGCCTCCTACTGCCAGTCGTTCACCTTCGACGCCTCCCGAACCATCCTCGTCGATCCGTCGTCGCCGACGCTTCGCTTTTCGACAGACCTGCGCATCCTGCAGCGCGTGATGGTCAACATGATCAAAAACGCCCTGGAAGCCTCACGCCCCGGCGAGGCCGTCACCCTCGGCTGCGAACATGGAGAAGGCGGCGTGGTCCTATGGGTCCGCAACAACGCCGTGTTGCCCCGGGAAACGAAAATGCGCCTGTTCCAGAAAGGCTATTCCACAAAAGGCGCGGGCCGGGGCTTCGGCACGTACAGCATGCGCCTGTTCGCCCGCCAGTGCCTGGGCGGCGACGTGGACTTCGAAAGCGCTCCTGAAACCGGCACCCGTTTTTTCCTCACCCTGCCGGGGTAAACGCTCTCTCCCCGCCCCTTATGAACGAAACAGCCTCCATGCGCCTCAACAAGGCCCTGGCCGACGCCGGCGTGGCTTCGCGACGGCAGGCCGACGCGCTGATTGCCGCCGGGCGGGTGACAGTCAACGGAACCGTAGTCACGGAAATGGGATGCAAGGTCGATCCCGGCCGCGACGCCCTGGCCGTGGACGGCAAGCCCGTGTCCCTGCGCCGCGGAGACGCAGACCTGACGCTCATGCTGCACAAGCGCCCGGGCTGCGTGACCACGGCCCGCGACCCCGAAGGCCGGCCCACCGTGTTCGACGCCCTGCCCACGCGCTTTCGCAAGCGGCGGCTTTTTTCCGTGGGGCGGTTGGACTACTTTTCCGAAGGGCTGCTCCTGCTCACCACCGACGGCGAACTGGCCTTCCGGCTGGCCCATCCGCGCTGGCACGTGGCCAAACACTACCGCGTCACGGTGCGCGGCACAGTCGGCCCGGAAACCCTCGATTCGATGGCGCGCGGCATGACCCTGGCCGAAGGCGAGACGCTCGCGCCCGTGCCTGCCCGCATCGTCAAACGCCTCGGCCCGGACCGCTTCGTGCTGGAGCTCGAACTCTCCCAGGGCGTCAACCGCCAGGTCCGGCGCATGTGCCGCGACTTGGGGCTCACGGTGCTCAAGCTCGTGCGCATCGCCCAGGGGCCGCTCGCCTTGGGCGAGCTGCCGCCCGGAGAATGCCGGGAGCTCGCGGCCGGCGAACTGGCCGCCCTGCGCCGCGCTGTGGGGCTCGATGCGGCCCCTGCTGCCCCGCGCTAGCTTTTTTCTTTACAATCCCCTTCTGTTGACAAAATTTTCGTCCTGCTTATGACGCAAAGAGACTCTTTTCCGGCGGAAACGGGTCGAGCACGGCAGTCCATTCCCGGTGGCGAGCAAGCCGTGCGCCTGCACCCCGGCCGAGCCATCGCCCGGCAAACCCAGGGAGAAAGCATGACCGACGAAAAACAATCTTCCGAAAAGAAACGCTACACCTTCATCTGTTCCAAGGGCACCCTGGACGGCGCCTATCCTTCCCTGGTCCTCGGGCTCAACGCCAGGCGACTTGGTCACGAGGTGTTCCTGTTCTACACGTTCATGGGCATCAACGTCGTGCGCAAGGGCTATATGGCCAAGCTCAAGTTCCACCCGCCGGGATTTCTCGGAGCCATTCCCGGCATGTCCACCCTGGCCACGAGCATGATGGAAAAGCAGATCGAAGAAGCCAACATTCCGAGCATCGACGACCTGTTCGAAATGGCCCAGATCGAGGGGGTACACATGGTCGCCTGCAAGATGACCATGGACATGATGAAGATTCCCGAATCCGACCTCCTCGAGGGCGTGGAGATCATGAATGCGGAGCAATACCTGAAGCTGGCCGAGACCAGCGCCATCAACATGTTCACCTAGCTGTGGGATCTTTCCGAAAGCGCAAGGGGACGGGTCAGGTTTGCCCCGTCCCTTGCCGGAAGCGTCCGCGCTATTTGGGCAGGTCGTGTCCTTTGACCGGGACGTTGTCGTGGACTTTGGCGTCCTTGGGCGGGGTGAAGGCGAAGAGCGTATCCGCGAGCTTGGGATTGACCACCACGCCTTCGAGAGTCAGGTCGTTGGTGTTGGCGTAGAAATCCTGGATGAAGACGCGGGCGATCATGTCCGTGGACAAATCCACCCAGACCTTGGCCAGCACGAGCCCGGGCTCGGGTTCGCGCGGGGCGAGCTGGAGCACGGCCTGTCCCGGACCGGCTTCCTCGGGTTTGCCCGCGGCGACCAGGAAATCCTCGGTAAGGTTGGCTTTGCCCGTGAGGAAGCGCAGCATGGTCTTGGAGCCGATGATCTCCTGGACCGCGTAGCGGTAGGCTTCCTTGTCCTCCTCGAAATAGTCCCAGACGGCATCCTTACCGACGACGAGCAGTTCCTTTTCGGGTTTGAGCGTCTCCCAGCGCACGAGCACCGGCTTTTTAAAAAGAAAGGAGCCGGAACGCTTTTCCGTGTCGCCGCTGGCCGCATTGCGGATGGACTGACTGAAATTGGCGGAAAAGGCGTTGATCGCGGCGTACTTCTTCTGGATGCGCCCGGCGAGCTCCGTCGCGTCCACGGCCATGGCCGGCGCGGCACAGAGGGCGAGCAGGCACAGGGCCATAAACAGTGGCAGGAGGGATGCCTTCGGCGACCAAAGGGCTTCGCCCTTTGGAATCCCTACCCGAGAAACGCCCTCCAGCGCGCGGCATGCAGTCTTCATCGCCCGTCCCGTCTCCAACATACTATCCATAGTTCCATCATCCACCGTTGTTATCCTCCCCCCTTTCGGGGTGGTCCAGGCGGGGCCCTCGGCCCCTCCTGGCCGCCGGAGGAATTAATCGTATCTCGTTACTCTTTGTTCCGAATAACCGACCGAGGCTTGCTGCCTTCCTGGGGACCGAGGAGGCCGTCGCGCTCCATTTGTTCGATGAAGCGGGCGGCCCGGTTGAAGCCGATGCGGAAGCGCCGCTGGATGAGCGAAATGGAGGCCTTGCCCTGCTCCATGACGAATTCCACTGCCTGCGGATACACGGCGTCGGAAGCGGTGTCGTCGCCGCCTTCGCCGCCGGGTTCCCCGCCGCCGCCGCCGTTGCCGTCTTTTTGCCATTCGCTGAAATCGAGGCGGTAGCTCGGCGCGGCATGGCTCTTCCAGTGTTCGACCACGGCGGCGGTTTCCTCGTCCGAGACGAACGCCCCGTGCATGCGCACGGTCTTGCCGCCGCTGGGCTTGAAGAGCATGTCGCCGCGCCCCAGCAGGTATTCCGCGCCCACGGCGTCGAGGATGGTGCGCGAATCGTGCTTGCTTGTCACCTGGAAGGCGATGCGCGTAGGGAAGTTGGCCTTGATCAGGCCCGTGACCACGTCCACGCTCGGACGCTGGGTCGCGAGGATCAGATGGATGCCGGCGGCGCGGGCCAGCTGGGCCAGGCGCACGATGCTGACTTCCACTTCCTTGGCCGCGGTCATCATGAGGTCGGCCAGCTCGTCGATGACGATGACGAGATAGGGCAAGGGTTCGAGTTCTGCCAGTTCGTCGGGGCGCTTGTCGCCCATTTTCTCGAGCTTTTCGTTATAGCCGGCGATATTGCGCACGCCAAGGAGCGCCATGGCCTCGTAGCGCCGGTCCATCTCGGCCACGGCCCAGTCCAGGGCGGATTTGGCCATGGCCGTCTCGGTCACCACCGGGTGCACGAGATGGGGCAGGTCGTTGTAGACCGAGAGCTCGATGCGCTTGGGATCGACGAGCAGGAGCTTCACCTCGTCGGGCGTGGCCTTGTAAAGCATCGAGAGCAGGATGCCGTTGATGCACACGCTCTTGCCCGAGCCGGTGGCGCCGGCCACGAGCAGGTGCGGCATGCGCGCGAGGTCCGCCACCTGCGGCCGGCCCTGGATGTCCTTGCCGATGGCCAGCGTCAGTTTGGACGGCGAGGCCCGGAAGGCCTCGGTGTCGAGCACCTCGCGGAAATAGACGGTCTGGCGCTTGGCGTTGGGGATCTCGACGCCCACCGTGTCCTTGCCCGGGATGGGGCCTTCGATGCGCACGGCCAAAGCCTTCATGGCCAGGGCCAGATCCACGGAAAGGCCGACGATGCGGCTGATCTTGACGCCGGGCGCGGGCTTGACCTCGAACATGGTGACGACCGGCCCGGGCACCACGCGCATGACCTCGCCCTGGATGCCGAAGTCGTTTAAGCAGGTGATGAGGCTCTCGGCCTGGCGGCGGCAGACCTCGGGCTCCACGGGCGCGTTGCCTGTCGCAGGCGGCACGCTGAGCAGGTCGAGGGAAGGCATCATGTCGCCGGATTTGGCCACGGGCCTGGGCGCGGGTTTGACCGGCTTCGACGCGGCGGGCTTGACCGGGGCCGGGGCCACGTCCTGCATGGGCGAGGGCTCCTCGTGCGCGGGTTTCGCCACGGACTTCGGCGCGGGCTCGTCGGTGCGCACCTGATGCACGATGGCGTCGAGGAAGCGGTCCACGGCCTCGGTCTGCTCCTTGACCGGAGCCGCGACAGGCACGGGCTTGGCGGCCGGTGCGGCAGGCGGTTCGACGGGCAGCTCGGGCTCCTTGACCGCCTTGGCCTTTTCACGCGCGGAGCGCGCCTTGGGCCTCACGGCCGGAACTTCTTCGTCCCCGTCGAGCTCGAACTCGGGTTCGGGCTCGGGGGCGCGAGCCTTGGCCGGACGCTGCGCTTCCCGCTCCTCCCTGGCTGCGACGCGGCGTTTGCGCCAGGCGCTCCAGGCGTCGAGGCAACGCCAGCACTGCTCGTTGAGGATGGCCATGACCGGCTGCCAAAAATTGCTCCAGGTCAGGCCGAAGGTCAGCTGCACCGCGGCCACTAGGGCGCAGCCCAGGAAAAAATAGGCTCCGAAAGCACTCAGGTAATGATTGAAAAATTCGAAAAGCGACCTGCCGACCCCGCCTCCGCCCCGGACGTTGCCGAAACTCAAACCGAAAAGCCCCCAGGACGATCCCAGAAAGGCGAGCAGGACCAGGGACAGGAAAAAGGCCCCGGCCCCGCGCCAGAACGGCAGCTTCAGGCGCGGGGCGAACAGGCGCAGGCTGCGCCAGACGACCCAGCAGGGGATGAGGTAGGCCCAGACGCCGAAGGATTCGGCAAGCAGGCCGCCAAGATAGGCCCCGACCAGCCCGGCCTTGTTGGCCACGCCGCGTCGGGCCGAGACGGATTGGTTGAACCCCGGGTCGCCCGCATTGTACGTGTACAGGGCGACGCAGAGAAAAACGGCCAGGAAAAAGGCGGCCAGTCCCACGATCTCCCGGGTGACCCGGAAGCCCGGCTGCCCGCCCTTTCCGGCGTCCTTGCCGTTATTGCGTGCGGCAGTTCCCATTCTTGCGCTTCAGAGAGCAGGCTTTCGCATGGCGCGTGGCAAGAAACACGATCGTTTCCTGCGGGCGCGATGCTATTCCCTGCCGATGTAACCGCCCGTGCGGGTGTCCACCTTGATTTTGTCGCCGGTGTTGATGAAAAGCGGCACGAGGACCGTGATGCCCGTTTCGACCACGGCCGGCTTGGTCGCGCCGCTGACCGTGTCGCCCTTGACCCCGGGCTCGGTGTCCTTGATTTCGAGCACGACCGAGGCCGGCAGGTCCACGTCCAGGGGCGCGCCCTTGTAGAGCAGCATCTTGAGTTCCATGCCGTCCTTGAGGTAGCCGCCCTTTTCGCCGAGCGGTCCCGCGCCCACATGCAGCTGCTCGTAGCTCTCCATGTCCATGAAGACGTATTCCTCGCCTTCGCGGTAGAGGTACTGCATCTCCTTGCTCTCGAGGTCGGGCTTGACCATCTTCTCGCCGGAACGAAAGGTGTTTTCCACGACCCGGCCGTTGATCATATTCTTGAGCTTGGTGCGGATGAACGCCCCGCCCTTGCCCGGCTTGACGTGCAGGAAATCGACGATTTCATAGGGCACGCCGTCCATCTCGATTTTCAGTCCCCGGCGGAAGTCGGTTGTCGAAAGCATTGTCGCTCCTTCACATGAAGTTTGGATTGTCGGTGATGTGCCGCCACAGGGCCAGGACGGCCAGGGCGTATCCGGTGAGTCCGAAACCGGCGATGCAGCCGATGCAGTTTCTGCCGATGATGCTTTTTTGCCGCAGCGGCTCGTCGGTGCGGGCGAAGATGTTGGAGATGTGGACCTCGACGCAGGGGATGCCGATCCAGGCCAGGCAGTCGGCCAGGGCTAGGCTCGTATGCGTGTAGGCCCCGGCGTTAAGCACGACGCCGTCGAGGCCATCCTTCCACGCCTGTTCCAACCGATCGATGCAGTGGCCTTCGCTGTTGGCCTGGTGGAATTGCAGTTCCAGGCTCGCGGCGTCCGGGCCGAGCATCTCGGCCACCATGTCCGGGAGATCCTCTATGGTGCGGCGCCCGTAGATCTCGGGCTGGCGCACGCCGATGAAACCGAGGTTGGGGCCATTCAACACAAGCAGTCTGACCTTGCGCATACAGTCTTCCTTACGTCGGGCTCCGGATGCGCCGGCCTTGACGGCGCGCGCGGAGCCGGTCACAACGCCGCGATGGATACCACGGCGCAACAGAGAACGGAACTGGACCTGGAGCTTCTCGCCACGGCCTATCTGTCGGAGCAGCTGCCGGCGCTCGATGCGCCGCAGATCGCCCTGGCCGGCCGCTCCAACGTCGGCAAATCCACGCTGGTCAACTGTCTGGGCGGCCGCAAGGCCCTGGCCAAGATCAGCGCCACGCCGGGCAAGACCCGCAGCATCAACTTCTACCAGTCCCGGACCGCCGGCTATTGCCTGGTCGATCTGCCGGGCTACGGCTACGCCCGCTGTTCCATGGGGGAGCGGGAGAAATGGGCCAAGCTCATCGAAGCCTACCTGCGCAAGACGAACCGGTTGCGGGCCGTGGCCGCCCTGGTCGACTGCCGCCTGCCGCCCCAGCGCCTGGACCTGGAGTTGGTCGACTGGCTGCGCGCGCGTCGCATCCCCTTGATCCTGGTGCTGACCAAGGCCGACAAGTGCAAGCAGCGCGACCGGGAAGCCCGGAAAAAAGAGTGGCGGGAGCTGGCGCGACCCGCCTTCCCGCCGATCCTGTTTTCCGGCAAGACCGGCCTTGGCCGGGAAGCGCTGTGCCGGGTCCTGGCCGAAGCCGCCGTCAGTTCCGGGGAGACTCCTCCCGCTCCTTGAAGAAGCCGATCAGAAACTCCGCATCCTTGGGGCTCATGTTGAAATTCATGGCCGCCTTGTTGATCAGCGCGGGCACGGGCTCCCCCGTCAGCTCGCGCTGGCCGTCGATCCATTTGACGGCGCGGCGCAGCAACTCGCCCTGGGGCATGATGGTGGTCATCGGGCCTCCTTGCTCAGGGGCAAGGCATACACGAGGCAGCGCCCGCTTGCAACTTGCCCGCCTGTGGGATAGCACCGCCGGGACAAACCGTCCCAGGAGAACGCGTCCGTCATGACCGAATCCATCGCCGCCACCGTCCTCGGCCTCGTCGAAGGAGCCACGGAGTTTCTGCCCGTTTCCTCCACCGGCCACCTCATCTTGGTCGGCCACCTCATCGGCTTCACCGGCGACAAGGCCGACAGCTTCGACGTCATCATCCAGCTCGGGGCCATCCTGGCCGTGGTCGTCCTGTATTGGGAGCGTTTCTGGTGGCTCCTCTCGCCCAAGGCCCTGCACGCCTTTTCGGGACTGCGTGGCCTCTGGCTGCTGTTTCTCACTTCGCTGCCGGCGGGGCTGGTCGGCCTTGCCACGCGCAAGATGATCAAGGCGTACCTGTTCGGCCCGGTGACGGTCGCCCTGGCGCTGGCCGTCGGGGCGCTCATGATCTTCTGGGTAGAGTCGCGCAAGAAGCGCGACCGCTTCTACACCCTCGACGAAATGACGCCGGGACTGGCGTTCGGCATCGGCTGCTTCCAGTGTCTGTCGCTGTGGCCGGGCTTTTCTCGCTCGGCCGCGACGATCATGGGCGGCATGCTGCTCGGGGCCAAGCGGAGCCTGGCCGCCGAATATTCGTTCATTGCCGCTGTGCCGCTGATGTTCGCGGCCACGCTCTACGACTTCTATAAAAGCGCGGCGCTTTTTTCCGCCGACGACATGGGGATCCTCGGCATCGGCTTTGTGGTTTCGTTCCTCTCGGCCCTGGTCGCGGTCAAGACATTCATCGTCCTGGTCAAACGGGTGTCCTTGCGGCCCTTCGCCTGGTACCGGCTGGCGTTGGCTGCGGCGGTCTTCCTGTTCTGGCCAAAGGGGCAGCTCTAGACACTGCAAAAAAATACTTGCCAAGGTTGGGGGAAACATTTAAATACCCGTTTCTCCGCTGACGGGGACATCTGGCGAGGTAGCTCAGACGGTTAGAGCATGCGGCTCATATCCGCAGTGTCGGGGGTTCAATTCCCTCCCTCGCTACCAAGAATTCCATGGAAACCGGACGAATAGTCCGGTTTCTTTTTTATTTCCGGAATGTTGCAACGCATCACGCCCCGTCTCCCATCCTGGACAAACCGAACCGACGCGACTATGATGGTTCGGATGCGACATTCTCCGCTGCCGCTCCGGCGCGTTTTCCCCTGCACGATTTTCGCACTCGCCCTCGTGGCGACGCTTGTCGTCGTCCTGGTCGCGGCCACGCCCGGCCTGGCCAGGAAGAGCACGGCCGCGCAGGGGGGGAGCGCGCCCGCTTCGGCTGAATCCGCCGCCGACCTCCTGGTCCGCTCGGGCAGGGGGCCGCGCAAGATCCTGCTCGTCGGCGACTCGTTCGCCCAGGGTCTGGGCCTGACCATGCCCCAGTCGCTCGGGCAGAAGTCCCAGGCCGCCCTGGCCAACCGGGGCAAGGTCTCGAGCGGTCTCAATTCGCCGCAGTTCTACGACTGGGAAAAGTCGCTGGCGACGTTCCTCGACGCGGAAAAACCCGACGTGCTGCTGGTCATGCTCGGCGGCAACGACGCCAAAAACGGCCGGGGCACACCGCAATGGGCCCAGGACTTCTCGGCCAAGGCCAAACGGTTTCTGGACATCGCCGCCGGGCACGGCGTGACGGTCTACTGGGTGGGCCTGCCGCCCATGCGCGAAAAGGCCTACAGTCAGCGCGCCTGGACCGCCAACGAGGCCATGCGCGCGGCATGCGCCACGTCCGGGGCCTGCCGCTTCATCGAGTCCTGGGACCTGTTCGCCGACGCCTCGGGCCGGTTCTGTCCCAAGAAAACACTTGCCGGCAAGGCCGTCTCCCTGCGCGGCAAGGACGGCGTTCATTTCACAACCGCCGGCTGCCGGCTGCTGACGGACCGCATCGTCATGGCCATGGCCGATCCCCGCTGATCCCGCCGAACCCCGATCCGCATCCCCAACCCGCGAGCGAAGCCACGGCCCATGAGCTGGAAAAAAGCCTTTTTCGTATATGTCATCGCCCTGGCCGTCGCCGCCATGGTCAACATCGAAAAAGTTTCGGTGTGGATGGACGAACATCTGGCCGACGGCCCGGCTCCGGGGCTGGCCCGCCAGGTGCGTCTGGCGCGTAACCTCTGGCGCGAATCCGGACTCGGTCCGGCTTCGCGGTCCCTGGACTGCGCCCTGGCCCCGTACTTCGACGAGACCTACAAAAACTCCCTGGCCTGCCGCGACGAGCCCAACACCGAGGCTGAAATCCTGGCGCTCAAAAACCGTCTGGACCCCAACCAGCCGGTGCTCAAGCCCGACATCCCCGTGGACACCGGCGACCTGCTCGCCGCCCTGGCCCCGCCCAAGCCGCCCATGGCCGCGGACGACGCGCCGCCACCGCCCGCCCAGCCGCAAGCGGCCGCGGCCCCGGTCGCGGATCAAACCGGTCCGTCTCTGGGCCAGGCGAAGCTCACCGGGCCGCGCAAGCTCCTGGTGGTCGGCGATTCGCTGGCCATCGGCCTGTCGCTGTCGCTGCGCCGCAGCATGGCCGAATTCGAAAACGTCCAGCTGATCGAAGAAGGCAAGGTCTCGAGCGGCCTGGCCAATCCCAAGTACTACGACTGGGGCAAGGCCCTGCGCGTGTTCCTGGACAAATACAAGCCCGACGTCGTTGTCATCATGATGGGCGCAAACGACGCCAAGTACATCAACATCAACGAAAAACCGCGTCCACCCGGAAGCATGAACAAGACCTGGCCCGAGGTTTTCTCCATGCGCGTCGAGGACTTCCTGGAAGCATTGCAGGAACGTAGCATCCGTAACTACTGGATCGGCCTGCCGATCATGGGCGATCCGTCGTACGCCAAGCAGGCCGAGGTCATGAACGACATCGTCAAGACCGCATGCGGCCGGTTTGCCACGAGCCGGTTCCTGGACACCTGGTCGCTGCTGACCGACGCCCAGGGCAACTATTCGACGTTTCTGCCCAACGACAAGGGCGTCAAGATCAAGGTCCGGGCCAACGACAAGGTCCACTTCACGGTCGCCGGCGGCGACATCCTGGCCCAGTCCTTCCTGGCCACCCTGACCAAGGAAATGGAACTGCGGCCGAAAACCCCGGATACGTCCCATGCCTCTTCCCTGCGCGCCCCGTAACGGGCGCGCCACCCTTGCCGCCCGCAACCGCCGGGACGGTCCGTCCCGCTCCCGTACCGGCCATTTCGTCCTGGCCTGCGCGCTGTGCGGCCTGTGCCTGCTCGGGGCCGCCTGCAACGGCGACGGCAACGATGCGCCCCCCCCGCAGCATGCCGACTTCGCGCCCACGGACGTCTTTTCCCGGCGCGCCCCCAAACCGGCCCGCACAGCCACGGCGCGAAAACTCCTGGTGGTCGGCGACTCACTCTCCATCAGCCTCGGCGAACAGCTCGAACGTGCCCTCGCCGGCACGCCCGGCCTCGATTTCAGCCGCGACGGCACAAAGTCCACGGGCCTGACCCGCCCCGAACTGCTCGACTGGCCGGCCCGCCTGCGCGAACGCGTGGCCCGGGAAACCCCGGACATCGTGGTCATCATGCTCGGGGCCAACGACGTCATGCCCGTGGAGGGCACGGACGGCTCCCGCATCTATTTCGAAAACCCGGCCTGGGCCGCAGCGTACGCGGCCAAGGCCAAAGAGCTGGTGGAAATCTGCCGTGCGGCCAACCCGGACGTGCGCATCTACTGGATCGGCGTGCCGTCCATGGGCGAGGCGTCGCTGGCGGTCGGGGCCAAGCAGGTCAACGCGGCCCTGTCCGGCATGTGCGCCGCCACGGGCGGCTGCCGCTTCGTGGACACGCAGGCCCCCTTCTCCGACCCCTCGGGCCGTTTCACCCGCCACGGCCGCGACGCGGCGACCGGCGACGCAGTGCTCTTGCGCACGCCCGACGGCGTGCACATGACCGACAGCGGCGCGAAGCTGCTCGCGGGCGTGGCCATGGCCGCCGTGGCCGCCGGCGAGAAGCTGCCCCCGAGCGCCGGCGCGGACGAACTGCGCGCCTACGCCCGGGACCTGCGCCCCCTGGCCGAGGCAACGCCGGAACCGGTCCGGGAACCGCCCGTCACCAAAGCCAAACCCAGCGGCAAGACCTATGCCGTCAAAAAAGGCGACACCATCCTCGGCATCGCCCGCAAGCTCGGCGTGCCCGCGGCCGACCTGGCCGCGTGCAACCCCAGCGTGGATTCCACCCGCCTGTCGCTTGGGCAGGAGCTGCGCATCCCGCTCAAACGCAAACGCTAGCGTTGCGCCCTTCACAAAATACGCCGGTATTATCCCGGGCAAAAGAGTGCCGCGTTTACTTCGTCCTCGAAAAAAGATCGACCTTCTTCGCGAACACTACCTAGCCGGCCCGAGGCGCGGGGTCTGAAGGCTGCGCGCTGGCTTCGCCGGCTAGATGCGCCCGTATGACCGCGAGCAACGCCTCATGGTCCACGGGCTTGGCGAGATAGCCGTCCATGCCCGCGGCGAGCAGCGCCTCGCGGTCTCCGGCCATGGCATGGGCCGTCAGGGCGATGATCGGAATGCGCCGCCGCCCTTCCTGTGACGCGGCCTCGCGGATGGCGCGCGCCGCTTCCACGCCGTCGAGCACCGGCAAGCCGACGTCCATCAGGATGAGGTCAGGCTGGTAGCCTTTGGCCAGTTCCACGGCCTCCCCGCCATCCTTGGCCACGAGCACGCTGTGGCCGTCTTTTTCCAGGATGCGCCGCACGGCCAGGGCGCTGATCGCGTCGTCCTCGGCCACAAGCAGGCGTCGGCCGGACACAATGGCCGTTTCGGAAGTACGCGCGCGGACCGGTCTTTCTTCAGGGAGTTCGCCGTGTACGAGCGGCAGGGCGCACACGCAGCGCGTGCCTGCGCCGATCTCGCTTTCCATGGTCACGGCCCCGCCCATGAGTCCGACAAGCCGGCGCACGATGGCGAGCCCCAGGCCCGCGCCCTGGAAGCGCCTTGAAAAGGAGCGCTCCACCTGGTGGAAGGCTTCGAACACGGCATCCAGTTCCTCGGTAGGAATGCCGACGCCGGTGTCGGCCACGGTGAAAAGGACGCTCCCCGCACCCGATGCGTCCGTGGGCGCAGCCCAGACCGTCAGACGCACCCCGCCCTGGCGCGTGAATTTCACGGCGTTGCCCGCGAGATTGTAGAGGATCTGCCGCACACGGCCCTCATCGCCGCAAAGCGCGTCCGGAACGCCGGCATCTACGACGACGTCCCAGTACAACCCCGCCTCCAGGCAGGCCGGCTTGAAGGCGGCCGTGACCGCGGCCAGCAGGTCGGAGAGGCGAAACGACTCGTTCTCGAGGCCGAGCTTGCCCGACTCCACGCGCGAGAGGTCCAGGATGTCGCTTAAAAGGCGCGTCAGGCGGCGACAGGAGAGCAGCGCGGCGTCCACGTATTGTCGTTGTTCCCCGGTCAGCGCCGTGGCTGCCAGCAGTTGGGCCATGCCTTGGATGCCGTTTAAGGGAGTGCGCAGTTCGTGGCTCATGTTGGCCAGAAACTCGCTTTTCACCCGGCTGGCCGTTTCCGCCGCCTCCTTGGCCGCAAGCAGCGCGGTCGCGTCGCGACGCCTGGCGACCATGCGCCAAACCGTGTCCATGAGCAGCGCGGCGAAATGGATGTCCGACTCCCCGTACGCTTCGGGCTTGCCGACAAGGACCAAGAGCGCGGCCACAGCATCCCCGGCCACTGCGGGCACGCACAAAGCCTGGCCGGCTGTCCCGTCCTCACCTGCTCCCGGCACGATCACGGGACGGCGCAGGCGCACCGCTTCCAGCCATTGCCCCAGCGCTTCCAGGTCCTGGGGCCCGCCTTCCCAGAGCCCCCGGCAGGCTGCCTCGCCGCACGTGGCGGCAAGCAGCAGCCCGCCGTCCGTTTCGCCGCGCACGAACAGGCAGCCGTAGCGGCTTTCGGTCAACCGTCCGGCCTGGGCCGCAGCATGGGTGAACAACGCCTCGAGGGAGGCCGCCTCCATCTGCGTGACCGCGAAGAGGCTTTTCATCCGGATCTCGTTGGCGCGCACCTGCTCATCTTTGCGCCTGCGGTCCGTGACGTCGCGGAAAAACACCATTGCGCCGGCATTGTCGTCCCAATCCACCGGCACGGAGGCCAGTTCGGCGATAAAAGGCTTCCCGTCAAGCCGCAGCAAGGCATACTCTTGGAGCGGAACCGAGAGTCTTTCCTCATTGACGCGGCGGATGCGCTGCCTAACCATATCGCGGGCGTCGGGGGCGACCCGTTCCAGTACGGGCGTGCCGAGCAGTCCGCCCGGGGCCGGCACGCCGAAGAGCCGCCGCGCGCTGGGGTTGACATAGGCGAAAACGCCCCGCGTTTGCACGATAATGCCGTACGGAGCATTTTCCACAAGCAGGCGGAAGCGTTTCTCGCTCTCGGACAGACGATGCAGCGCCTCCTGACGGTCCGTGACGTCCATGATGATGGAATAGAGCAGGATGCGGTCGTCGAGCAGGATCGGACCTGAATAGACGTTCACGTCGCGAATGCGGCCGTCGGCAAGCCTATGCCGGAACTCGAACGTACGTTTGCGGCCGCTTTGCGCGTCCGCCATGGCCGTGCGGACCTCCTCGGCCGACTTGGTGTTGATGTCCGCCATGCGCCGTTGCCTGATCTCTTCGCGCGTCCAGCCGTAGTAGGCGCAGGCCGATGGGTTGGCATCCGCGACGGCTCCCGTTTCGGGATCGATCAACAGCATGGCGGCATGGTTGTTCTCGAAAAGGCTCTGATAGCGGGATTCGCTTTCGACAAGGCGGGAAAGCAGTCGGTTGCGCGCCAGACGGCGCACCAGCAACAGCCCCAGTGCAACCGTCAGCGGCGGATACAGGGCGAGCATCGGCAGGCCGACGGTATCCAGCGTTTCACGGGCGATGGGCGACGGCAGCAGAAAAGTGCAGGCCAACACGAAGACGTGAAGCACGACGCCGAACGCCAGGAGATTCCAGGGGCTGAGGCCGGCCAGCTCCCTGCCGCCCCAGCGCCTCCAGGCCAGGCCGCAACAGCCGGAAACAACCGTCGTGGCCAGGCCCATGTAGACCCCAAGGCCACCCTGGACAAAGCGCAGCGACGCGGCCATGACCATGGCCACGACCGTAGGCAGGACACCGAAAAATAGACCGGCCACGCCGAGAAGGATGGAGCGGGTGTCGAAGAACAGACCCGGCCGCAGCTCCCAGGGATTGAGCATCACGGCCATGGCCATGCCGCCGAGGCACAGCCCGGCAAGGGCGGGTTTTTGCCACGAAGGGCGCCCAATCTCCGCCCGCGTGAAGGAATCGTAGACGAACGCCAAGGCAACAAGCAGGGCGGCGTTGTTGACCAGTCCCAAAAACACGGTTTTGGAAATCGGCTCCATGACGATGCCCGTCCTCTGACGCCGCCCGAGGCAATCCGGGAGCAAGGGTTGCTTTCCGCAAGGTCACACCGCCAGTGTGACAAAACCTACCAGCGACTCCCGATAAACAAAAGCCGAAGTCCGCGTTTTCGCCGCCGGCAAGAAAAAAACGCGGACATGGCTACGCCCGGGGCGCTCGGCGCGACAGCCGTCGCGGCCTCAATCCTCCCCGTACTTCTTGAGCTTTTTATGAAGGGTCGCCCGCGTGATACCAAGCACCCGGGCGGCCTCGCTCTTGTTGCCGTTGCAGGAATCGAGCGTGGCCAGGATGACCTCGCGCTCGACGTCATCGAGGGGCCGCCCGGCAAGCCCCGCGCTTCCCCCTTCCGCCGGGGCCGCCAAGGCCGGAGCCGCCATCCGCGCGTCGCACAGGGGCAGCTCGCGCTCGGTGACATATTCGCCGACGGAGAGGATCACGGCCCTTTCCACGGCGTTTTCCAGCTCGCGGACGTTGCCCGGCCAGGCGCAACGGACCAGATGGTCCATGGCCGCCGGCGTGAACCCCTTGATGCGCTTGCGGTTTTTCTCGGCGAAGCGGCCGAGGAAGAACTGAGCCAGAAGCGGGATGTCCTCGGCGCGCTCGCGAAGAGGCGGCACCGGCACGGACACGACGTTGAGGCGATAATAGAGGTCCTCGCGAAAACGCCCGGCCTCGACCTCTTTTTTGAGGTCGCGGTTGGTGGCGGCCAGGATGCGCACGTCGACGCCGATGGGCTTGTCGCCGCCCACGCGCTGGATCTCGCGCTCCTGGATGACGCGCAGGAGCTTGGCCTGGATGGGCTGGGCGATCTCGCCGATCTCGTCGAGAAAAATGGAGCCCTTGTCCGCGGCCATGAACCGGCCTTCGCGGCGGCGTTCGGCTCCGGTGAAGGCCCCTTTTTCGTGGCCGAACAGCTCCGATTCGAGCAGTGTTTCGCTGAGCGCCGCGCAGTTGACGGCGACAAGCGGCCCGGACGAACGGGAGCTTCCCGCGTGGATGGCCCGGGCCACGAGCTCCTTGCCGGTGCCGGATTCGCCCGTGATGAGCACCGTGGCCTCGGTGGGGGCGACCATGCCGATCAGCGTAAAAAGCTCGCGCATGGCCCGGCTTGCGCCGATGATCTCCGGCCCGGGCGGCGCGTCGGCCAGCTTGCGGCGCAGGGTCTCGTTCTCGGCGGCGAGTCGCATGTGGTCCAGAGCCCGATTGAGCGTCAGGTGCAGCACGTCGAGATCGAGGGGCTTGGTCAGGTAGTCGTAGGCTCCGGTCTTGAGCGCCGCCACGGCCGTTTCCACCGAGGAATAGGCCGTCATGATGATGACCGGCACGGCCGGGTTGAAGGCGCTTATGCGCGAAAGCGCCTCCATGCCGCCCATGCCGGCCATGCGCACGTCGAGCAGCACGGCGTCGTAGGCCTTGGCGCGCACCATTTCCACGGCGCTCTCGCCATCGGTCGCGCCTTCCGGCGCATAACCCCAGCCGGAAAGCACGGTGCGCAGCATGGACAGGTGTCCGGCGTCGTCGTCAACCACGAGTATTTTCGCCTGCATCCTCGTCTCCGTTTGCCGTGTCCCCGCCCGCGACGGGCAGGAGGATCGTGGCCAGGGTGCCGCCTTCGGGCCGCGCCGCCAGCACGATCTCGCCGCCGTGGGCCACGACGATCTTGTGGGCGATGGGCAGCCCGAGCCCGGTGCCGTGGGCCTTGGTGGTATAATAGGGATCGAAGATCCGGTCCCGTTCGGCCGCGACGATGCCGCCGCCGTTGTCGGCCACGGACACGAAGGCACGTCCGTCCGGAGCCGTGCCCGTGGCCAGGCGCATGACGCCGCCCGTGCCCATGGCCTGGATGGCGTTGAGGCATAAATTGAGCAGGGCCTGGGACAGCCTGTCCGGATCGGCCATGAGCTCGGGGCCGTCGCCGACACCGTTCAGATCGACGGACACGCCGCGAGCCACGGCGTCGGGACGCGTCAGACGCGCGGCGTGGGCGGCGAGGTCGGACAGGCGCACCGGCCGACGCACGATGTCCGAAGGCCGCGCGAATTCGATCAATTCCGAAATGACGCGGTTTAAGCGGTCCACCTCGCGCACCATGACTTCGGCGGCCTGCCGGTCCTCGCTGCCCGGGGCGAACTTGCCCCCGAAATACGCCGCATAGCCGCGGATGGAACTCAGGGGATTGCGGATCTCGTGGGCCACGCCGGCGGCGAGATTGCCCACGGCGGCGAGCTTTTCGCGCCGCCGCACCTCGGCTTCCAGCCGCCTCACCTCGCGCAGGTCGCGCAGCACCACGAGCGCGCCGATGGTCGTGCCCTCTTCCGTGGCGACCGAGGAAACCGAGACGCCAAGGGGTGCGGGCGCGCCCTCGCCCAGGCGCATGTCCATCTCGCGCTCGCCGCCGTCGATGGCGGCGAGCACCCCGGGCGGCAGCACGTCGTTGACGGGACGGCCAATGAGTCCGCCCGGCGCGACGCCGGCAAGCGCCTCGGCCGCGCCGTTGGCCATGGCCACCTTGCCGTCCGGCGACACGAGCAAAAGCCCCGCCGGCATGGCCGCCACCACTTCCGAGGCCAGCGCCGTGGTGTGGCGCAGCGCCCTGCGCTGCGCCCGGTAGCTCTGCGCCCAGAAAAGCGCTAGCACGCCGCCGAGGCCAAGAACCAGCAGCACCGCCGCCGTGGTCAGCGTGTTTTGCAAATCCGCCCGGCGCGCGGCCTCGATGGGGGCCACGTCGAGGCCGACGAAAATATCAAGGGGCACGCCGCGCAGATCGCGCCGGCCGCCAGGCTCGTCGCAGTCGTCGGTGCAAAAAAAGGCTTTGCCGCGCTGCTGCCCGTGGGGAAACATCATGCCCATGCCGTGGGGGCCACGCCCGCCGGGCGAAGGCACGAAACGGCGGTAGACCAGAAAGGATTGCCGCTTGTCGTCTTCCTCCCGGGCCAGCCGCCATTTTTCCGTGGTCCCGGGAGCAAGCTGCGCCATGACTTTGGGCGGAAAAAGCTCCTGCCCAATACGGCCGGCGTCGTTGTGGGCCACGATCTTGCCGTCGGCGTCGGTCACAGCGATGTAGAAGATGCCCGGCTGGTTGGCCATTTCCTCGAGCAGATGCTGCAGGCGCACCTCCGCGCCGAAGCCGCCACGCATGCCGGTGCGCGCGCCGGCTTCGAAGGACTTGATCAGCGCCGCGCCTTTTTCCAGCAAAAGCTGGGTCATGTACTGCTTTTCCCGGCCCAGGTCGATGACGGCCATGGCCACCACCACCGCCGCGAGGATGGCGGCCGCGCCGATGACCACAAGCGGCGACGACGCCCCGCCGAAGGGATTTTTTTTGCGAAAGGCCCACATGTCGTTGTCCGTTGGGATGCGACGATCTGTATCTTTTACATACAGTCCGTCTTATTTTCATACAGCCAATGCGGCGCACTGTCCAGAAACGCGACGCCTGCCGCGCCTGCATCCTCTCCGGAAGGCGGCAGCAAGCGCCTTTGCATGGCCTATTCCATCCTTCCCCCGCTAGGCCACGTCGTGGGATCGCGCCCGGACGCAGCACCGCCCCTTGACGTTGGCATGTGCGTTGCTACCTCCCTGCGACAAATCCATACTTACCAAGTAGCAATTTACTACCGCATCCCGACGGTCAGGCCCGAATTGACGGAAAGCAACCCTCAACCGCAAAGGAACCCACGTCATGCCCCAATCCTCGAAACGTCCCTGGTCCGGCGTCGCCGCCCTGGCCCTTCTCCTCGCCCTGGTCGGGATCTTCAGCCTGCCTGTCCCGGCATCCGCCCTGTTCGGGATATTCTCCGACGCCAAAACCCTTTCGCCCCAAGGCGACGCCGTGACCATTCCCCTTTCCGACGTGTCCGACGGCAAGGCGCATTTCTATGTGGTCAGCGCCGGGGGCAAGGAGATCAAGTTCTTCGCGGTCAAAAGCGCCGACGGCAAGGTGCGTACGGCGTTCGACGCCTGCGACGTCTGCTTTCCCGAGAAAAAGGGCTACCGCCAGGACGGCGAATTCATGGTCTGCGTCAACTGCGGCCGCCGCTTCCACGTGAGCAAGATCGGCGAGGTCCACGGCGGCTGCAATCCGGCTCCGCTGGCGGCGGAGACGTCGGGCGATGCGCTGCGCGTGTCCATGGCGACCCTGGCCGCCGGCGCGCGCTTTTTCTAGGCCCCTGCCCTCCGCAACCGCCCGAGCAAGGAGCCCGGCTTGAACATCCTGACCATTCCCCTGCGCAACCTGCGGCGCAAACTCCTGCGCACGCTGCTGATGGTCGCGGTCTTCTCCATCGGCGTGGCCTCGGTGACCGCCCTGCTCGAACTCTCCAAAGCCGTGGGCGAAAGCCTGGAGGAGAAGCTCGCCGCCTACGGGGCCAACATCCTGGTCGCGCCCCGCGCCGAAACCCTCTCCGTGAGCTACGGCGGCATGGCGCTCGGCGACGTGTCCGTGGACATCCGCTCCCTGGCCGAAGACAAGACGCTCGCGGCCATAACCGGCATCCACCACAAGGACCGCATAAGCGCCGTGGCCCCGAAATTCGCCCTGCTGACCAAGGTGCGCGACACGCCCGTCGGTGTGATCGGCGTGGATTTCGATCAGGAACTGCGCATCAAGAGCTACTGGCACGCCGCGATCGGGCAACTGACGCCGGGCGACGGGCAGGTGCTCGCCGGCACGGAAGCGGCCACGCGCCTACAGCTTGTCCCCGGCGCACAGGTGGACGTCTCGGGAACGCCTTTCACCGTGGCCGGCGTACTCGGTCCCACGGGCTCGGGCGACGACGCCATGCTCTTTGCCGACCTGCACGCCCTGCAACGCGCTGCCGGACAGGAGAACCGGGTGCATTTCGTGGAAGTGGCCGCGCTGTGCTCGGGCTGCCCCATTGACGAAATCACGGCCCAGCTTGCCGCCGCCCTGCCCGGCACCGACGTCAAGGCCATGGGGCAGGTGGTCAAAAGCCGCATGATGACCGTGGATTTCGTCAAACGCCTGGCCCTTGCCGTCTCCGGCGTCATCCTGCTCACGGCCTGCGTCATGATCGGGCTGTCGGTCTTTTCCTCGGTCAACGAGCGAAAAAACGAAATCGGCCTGCTGCGTGCCTTGGGCTACTCCAAGTCCGCCATCTTCACGCTCATGAGCCTCGAAGGCATAAGCCTCGGTTTGCTGGCGGCAATATTCGGCCAGATCGCCGGTTATTTCGGAAGCTTCAAGCTCATGGCCCTGCTCGACCTCGGCGCGGCCGCGCCCGTGTTCCTCCCGGCCCAGTTCGCGGCCGTGTTCGCGGCCGTGGCCCTGCTCTCGGCCCTGGCCTCACTGCCGCCGGCGCTTTCCGCCGCACGCATCGAACCCTCCCAGGCCCTGGTCATGTTGTAGTGGTGATGCGGGGTGGGGAGAGGGAGTGGGAGGGGGATGAAGAAATGCCTCCGGCGGGGGGGGGGGGGGGGGGGGGGGGGGGGGGGGGGGGGGGGGGGGGGGGGGGGGGGGGGGGGGGGGGGGGGGGGGGGGGGG
>JAEWPX010000112.1 GCA_023399375.1 Pseudomonadota bacterium
GGGAACCCCTTTTTGAAAAAAGGGGTTCCCTCCCCGCGCCCCTCCCTCCCGAAAAACTTTCGAGGGGGGATGGCGGCTTCCCGAACGGTCCTTGCGACGAGTCTTCGAGGAGAAATCCCTTTCTCCAAGGACACAGGAGAAAAGCATGACGCTCGACAACGTGCGCCGGCTCTACGAGCGCTTCGATACGGACAAGGAACTGCGCGCCAAGCTGTACGCGGCCGCCGGCCCCGAGGGACGCGACGCCGTGCTGCGCGAGGCAGGACTTTATTTCTCCGACGTCGAATTCGACGAGATGGAAAGCGTGCTCCACGTCAAATGCCAGACCCACGAGCAGGCCGAACGCTTTTTCGAATTCCGCGACTGGTGGAACTTCCTGCGCCACTCGTCGTAAAGGAGGCCGCCGCCATGGCCGATTTTCCCCTGCCGCAATGCGCCCTGTGCCCCTACGACTGGTCCGAACGCTTCTGCCGCACGGGCAAGGGCAAAGCCCCCAAGGACTGCCCGTCGCTGCGCATGCGCGACATCACGCAGGACGCCGTGGCGCGCAGCACCTCCCCGGAACTCGGCCCCTTCGCCAAGGCGGCCTCGGTGCAGGAAGCCACCTGCTACGGCGGCCGCGAGGCCGGCTACGACGCCGTGCGCGCCATCAAGCCCCGCATCGTGGAGATCGTGGAGTTCGCCCGGCGCATGGGCTACGCGCGCCTGGGGCTCGTCTTCTGCATCGGCCTGCGCAAGGAAGCGGCCGTGGTCCACGAGATCCTGGCGGTAAACGGCTTCGAGGTCGCCTCGGTCTCCTGCAAGGTCGGCAGCGTGTCCAAGGCCGTCCTCGGCATCGCGCCGGAAGAGCAGGTCGATCCGGCCGCGGCGCACGAAACCATGTGCAACCCGGTCATGCAGGCGCTGGCCGTCAACGCGGCGCAAACGGACTTCAACGTGCTGCTCGGGCTTTGCGTCGGGCACGATTCCCTCTTCTTCAAGCACGCCGCGGCCATGGGCACGGTGCTCGCGGTCAAGGACCGCCTGCTCGGCCACAACCCCCTGGCCGCCATCTACCAATACGACAGCTATTACCGCTATCTCAAGAAACCGTTGCCTTGATCCGTCCGCGCCGGGGTTTCTTCAAGGGGGGTTAGGTTACTTTTTGGTGAGTGCTTGACAAAAAGAATCCAGTCCCCTCTATACATACCGTCTCCTCTCCCTTGGAGACTGGGAAGGGCCGCGTCTCTCATGTCGTACTTCCCAAAGACGCTCAAACGGCCCGGAGCCTCGACGGTATGCCCACATCGCCTTCAGATCCCCAGGACGACGCCGTGCGTCCCGAGACGGTCGTTGCCGCGCCGGCCCCGTCCGGCAGGCGTCGCCGCCTGCGCACCCCCCTGCTCCTGCTCGTCGCCTGCGGCGTGCTTGCCGGAGCCCTGGCCTACTGGCGCCACGCCAGGCAGTTCGAATCCACCGACGACGCATTCATCGCCGGCCACGTGACCACGGTCTCGCCCCAGGTCGCGGGCCGGGTCATGGAAGTGCCGGTCGCGGACAACCAGATGATCCGCCAGGGTGACGTGCTGCTGCGCATCGACCCGGTCAATTACCGCAATCTCCTGGACACGGCCCGGGCCGCCCTGGACACGGCCCGGCGCAACCTGGACGAGGCCGTCTCCCAGCAAGGCGCAGCCCGCGCCACGGCCGAGGAATCCGGGGCCCAAGTGGCCTCGGCCCAGGCCACCTCGGACAACGCCGAAAAGGAGCGCGCCCGCTACGACAAGCTGCTCCTCCAGCGGGTGGTGTCCCAGGAGGCCAAGGACAACGCCGACACCACGGCCCGCACCACCCGGGCCGCCCTGGACGTGGCCCGCAAGCGCCATGCCGCCGATCTGGCCCAGGTCGGGCTGGCCGAGGCCGGCATCGCCACGGCCAAGGCCAAGGTGGCCGAGGCGCAGACCGCCGTGGAACAGGCCGCGCTCAACCTGGCCCACACCGAGGTTCACGCCCGCGTCGCCGGCCGGGTGACCAACAAGGCCGTGGAACCCGGGGACTACCTGCAGGCCGGCCAGGGCGTCATGAGCCTGGTCCAGCCCGACGTCTGGGTCGTGGCCAATTTCAAGGAGACGCAACTGACGCGCATGCGCCCGGGACAGCCGGCCACGGTCGAGGTGGACGCCTTCCCGGACCGCGTGTTCGAGGCCCATGTCGACAGCATCCAGCGCGGCACCGGCGCGGCCTTCAGCCTCCTGCCCCCGGAGAACGCCACCGGCAACTACGTCAAGGTCGTGCAGCGCGTACCCGTGAAGATCGTATTCGACCACGCGGCCGGGGACGCGGTTCCGGCGCTTGCGCCGGGCATGTCCGTGGTGCCGACCGTGCGCGTGCGTTAGGCGGTCCCGCATCCATGGCGAACCAGACGGCTTCCGCCGCTCCCTGGCAACCCCAGGCCAATCCCTGGCTGATCGCCGCGGCGGTCATGCTGGCCACCTTCATGGAGGTCCTCGACACCTCGGTGGCCAACGTGGCCCTGCCCTACATGGCCGGCAACCTCTCGGCCACCCAGGACGAATCGACGTGGGTGCTGACCAGCTACCTGGTCAGCAACGCCATCGTGCTGCCCATGACAGGCTGGCTCAGCAGCACGTTCGGCCGCAAACGCTTCCTGATGCTCTGCGTGACCGGCTTCACCCTGGCCTCGGCGGCCTGCGGCGCGGCCCCGACCATGGCCGTGCTGGTGCTGGCCCGGGTGCTCCAGGGCGCAGCCGGCGGCGCGCTCCAGCCGCTGTCCCAGGCCATCCTCATGGAGAGCTTTCCCCCGCAAAAGCGCGGCATGGCCATGGCCGCCTTCGGCATGGGCGTGGTGGTGGCCCCCATCGTCGGGCCACTGCTCGGCGGCTGGATCACGGACAACATGTCCTGGCGCTGGATCTTCTTCATCAACCTGCCCGTGGGCGTGGCCGCCCTGCTCATGTGCCGGACGTTCCTCGAGGACCCGCCCTACCTGTCGGAAGCCAAGTCGCGCCGGGGGGGCAAGGTGGACTACCTGGGCTTTTTCTTCATGGTGGCGTGGCTGTCCACCTTGCAGATCGTGCTGGACCGGGGGCAGGAAGTGGACTGGTTCGCGGCGGTCTGGATTCGCTGGTTTTCCGGCATAAGCCTCGCGTCCATGCTCGCCTTCGTCTTCTGGGAGCTGCGCACCGAGTTTCCCCTGGTCGACCTGCGGGTGCTGCGCGACCGCGATTTCGCCGCCTGCACGGCCATGATCGCCGTGGTCGGGGTGGTGCTTTACAGCGCCATCACGCTGCTGCCGCTTTTTCTGCAAAACCTCATGGGCTACTCGGCCTTCGACAGCGGAATGGCCCTGAGCCCCCGGGGCATCGGGGCCATCATCGCCATGATCGTCGTGGGGCGGATCATCGGCAAGGTGGACAACCGGCTGCTCATCGGCGGCGGCTTCATCCTGATGGCCTATTCGTCCTACCGCTTCGCGGAAATCGACCTGAACATCTCGATCATGGCCATCATCTGGCCGAGCGTGCTCCTGGGCCTGTCCATGGCCATGGTCTTCGTGCCCCTGACGACGCAGGCCATGTCCAACCTGCCGAACGAGCAGATCGGCAACGCGGCCGGCATCTTCAACCTCATGCGCAATATCGGGGGGAGCATCGGCATCGCGGCGCTGGTCGCGGTGGTGACGCGGGGCGCGCAGGCGCACCAGGCGCTGCTCGCCGGGCACCTGCGCCTGGACAACCCGCGCTTCCAGGCCCACCTGCAAGCCTTGCAGGCCTACCTGTCCCAGCATGCCGACGCCGTGACGGCCAAGCTCAAGGCCCTGGGCCTTTCCTACGACCTGCTCATGCAGCAGGCCACGCTCCTGGCCTACATGGACAGCTTCCGGGTGCTGGCCTACCTGTGTCTGTGCTGCATTCCGGGCGTGCTGCTGCTGCGGCGGGCGAAAAAGGGCGGCCCGAGGGCCATGGCCCACTAACCCGCTGACGGTTTTTTTCAGAAATACGATCGTATTTTTTAAGGAGCGCGACCTAGTCCTCGATGCCGTTGCGGTCGTCGACGACGCGCTTGGTCTTGCCGCAGCTGCGGGGGAGACTCCCGGGCGGCAGGATGTGCACCACGCCGCGCACCAGCAGGTGCTTGCGCATCTCGATGGAAATGGCTTCGGACAGGTTCTGGTCCAGGTCGGCGCTCGACGTCGGTTTGCGCTCGACCTTGACCACCATCTGGTCGCGGCCGTCGCGGCGCAGCAGGCGGATCTGGAACTCGCTGTCCACGTCGCGGAATTCCTCCAACACGCTCGCGATCTGGCCGGGGTAGATGTTGACGCCCCGGAAGATGAACATGTCGTCGGAGCGGCCGCAGATGCGGTCGTGGCGCGGCAGCGAGCAGCCGCACGCGCACGCCCCGGGCAAAAGCCGCGTCAGGTCGCGGGTGCGGTAGCGCACAAGCGGCACGGCCTCCTTGCACAGGCTCGTCACCACCATCTCGCCCACCTCGCCCGGCGCGACCGGGGCCAGGGTCACGGGATCGAGCACTTCCAGGATGAACTTGTCCGCCCAGTAGTGCACGCCCTGGTGCGCGGAACATTCCAGGCCCATGCCCGGGCCGTAGAGCTCGGTCATGCCCGTGATGTCGAAACTCTCTTCCAGGCCCAGCCACTTCTCGAAGCGGCGGCGCATCTTGTCGGTGTGGGTCTCGGCCCCGAAAATGACTTTCCTCAGCTTCAGGCGCTTGCGCAGGTCGCGCTTTTGCACCTCTTCGGCCATGAGCAGCGCCATGGAGGCCGTGGCGCACAGGCATGTCGTGCCCATGTCCTCGAGCAGCTGGATATGGATTTCCATGTTACCCGGCCCCACGGGCAAAGCCATGGCCCCGAAGCGCTCGCAACCGAGCTGGAAGCCCGCGCCGGCCGTCCACAGGCCGTAGCCCACGGCGATCTGCACCCGGTCCAGGGTCGTGAGCCCCGCCAGCTCGTAGCAGCGGGCGAACAGGTCCTTCCAGGTGTCGATGTCTCGTTGCGTATAGGCGAGGATCTTGCGCTTGCCCGTGGTGCCGGAAGAGGCGTGGATGCGCACCACCTGCTCCTCGGGCACGCAGAGAAGCGGCAAGGGGTAGCCGTCGCGCAGGTCCTCGACCGTGGTCACGGGCAGGCGGCGCAAATCGTCCAGGGAAAGCGTCTGTCCCGGCTCGTAGCCGATGCCCGCCAGGCGCTCGCGGTAGACGGGGCTGCCGGCAAAGGCGTGGCGGCAGGTCCAGTTGAGGCCGTCGGTCTGGATGGCGGCCAATTGATCGGGGGAAAGGTCCGGCAAAAAACGATAAGAACTCATGGCGGGCTCCGAAAAACGAGATCGGTTGGGGCTTTTATCCGAAAACCGCGATAAAGAAAACGCCTGCGACCATCAAAAGCGCCCCGGGCAGGCGATGCGCGAGGTCCGGCTCGCGCAGGACCAGCGCGCCGAGCAGCACGCCGAAAACGATGCTCAACCGCTTGACCGCAATGACATAGGACACCTGCGTCAGCGGCAAGGCGTGCATCTGGCAGACGATGCCGACGGCCTCGAGCAGCCCGGCCACGACCACGGGCCAGGGCGGCAGCGGCAACCGACGCCCGGCTCGCGATTTTTTCACGAGGCGCGGCCCGAGCAGGGCGAGGAAGGTGGCGGTATAGACCGCCGCCCCCCAGAAAAGCGGCGACGAGGCCCGCAGCCCGAGCTTGTCGAGGTTGGCCCCGATGCTCCAGATGGCGGCCACGGCGAGCATGAGCCGCGGCCCGCGGCGCGTCCACAGCGCCTTGATCGGGCCGAGCACGCCGCTCTTGCGCTCGCGCAGGTTGAGTACGTACGCCCCGGCGGCCACCAGGGCGATGCCGCACAGCCCGCCCGGCTCGGGAAATTCGCCCAGGGTCAGGGGCGAGGTGATGAGCAGGAAAAGGGGCGTGAAGGCCAGCATGGGCAGGGTCAGCGACAAATCCCCGGCCTTGAGCGCGAGGCCGTAGAGCCAGTAGGTTACGCCGCCGAGAACCCCGCCCACGGCAAGCCAGGTCCAAAAGGACGAGGCGAGGGAAACGGGCGGCCCCGCGGCCACGGCCAGCCACAAGAATACCGAGGCCGACAGGCAGTAGCCGATCATGGCCGTAGTCGCGTCCAGCGCGGCCATGGACCGCTTGAGAAAGGTGTCCTTGACCGCCTGGGTCAGGGCCGTGACGCACGAAAGCGCGAACCAGTTCATGAGGCGTTGCGCCGCCTCGCGTCGCACGACGGCGCGGCGCGCAGCGAAAAGGGGTTGGCGGGGATCATGGCGGCGCGAAGGACTCCGTGGGCGTTTTGCCGAATGGACCCGACGCCGGCGGCCGGGCGGGATACCCTATCCGGCAACCCGCGCCGGGGCAAGAAAACGCTCGCGGCTGGCGCGGCCGGGCCGGCCATGTTATCCTGGCCGTCGGCGCGAGGCACGGCCTCGCGTCACGACCCGCGACAACCCCGACGCAAAGGAGCGCCGCATGGAGTGGGGAGAAGTCTTTCCCATGGCCGCCAGCGCGGTCAAGACCGGATGGCTCACCGCCCTGTTCGGGGGCATGCTCGTCTTGTGGCTGGGGCTCTTCTTCTTTCTCAACCACATGATCCGGGGCGCGGCCGAAGCCGAAATCGCCCTGCGTGGCGGCAACCTCGTGGTGCGCGGCTCGTTTTACGGCCGCGACATCCCTCTCGCCGCCGTGGTTGCGGACGGTGTCATGGCCACGAACCTCGGCCAGAAAGGTCCCAAGAGCCTCAAATGGCGCACCAACGGCATCGGCATGCCCGGACTCGCCGCCGGCTGGTTCCGCCTCGGCGACGGCGAAAAGGCGCTGGTGTTCGTCACGGACAAATCCCGCGCCGTCTATGTGCCCACGCGCCTGGGCTACGCCGTGGTCGTCAGCCCCGGCGACCCGCAGCGCTTCCTCGCCGCCCTGCGCCGCGCCGCCACAGAGGCCCATGCCGGCCCGCCTGACGACGATCCGCCCCGCAGCGGCATCCCTTCGACATAATACGAAAAAATGCTTCCGCCAGCCAGGAGGAGCCAATGGCCCCTCCTAGACCACCCCGCAAGGGGGAAACAGGACAGAGTGGATGCGATAAAACGACAAACGGCCGAAACCCTTGGGTTCCGGCCGCTGTCGTGGGGTTTGGGGTTATGGAGGTTGTGTGGGATGCGCTCTATGGTCTGCCCGGCAGGACCGGGCGGCCTTGCATCGCAAACGGGGTCGGGCCGCGTCCGGACGCCACCGGTACGCCCCTTCCCCGCCCAGCCGGACATCGCCGGCTGCGTTGGATCCTTTTCTAGTCTAAATGAAAACAATAATCAAGATCAAAACAAGATTTTTCGCCCCGAAAAACCGGACCGTCGGGCATTGCAGCGGGCGACGGTCCGGCAGACTCAAGGGGGCAGGGAACAATCGCTAGGCGTCGGTCCGACTGCCGCGCCGGCCCCGACGCCAGGCCGCAAACAAAAAGACATTGCCGAGCAGACTCAGGCCCAGCGCGACGTCGCGCCCATTCGCGCCGATGTCCCGTGCGGCTCCCGCCCTCGCCCCGGGCGTCGCGGCGGATGCCGCGTCCCCCTCCCCCTTGGCGGACGCCTGGGACAGCTCGGCCACGGCCCGGTGCCCCTGGCCGTCGGAAGCGGCCACGGACCACACGCCCGGCACCGTCGGCACGAAGGCGAAGCGGCCCCGGGCGTCGGCGCGCGCGCTTTGATGCACCGCGCCGCCCGGGGCCGTCACCTGGACCTGGGCAAAGGCCATGGGCTCCCCGTCGGCGTAGAGGAACTCCACGACCCTGGCCGCGCCCGGGTCCATTTCGCGGGAACCGACGCCGTGCGCGACAGCGACGACGGGGTGCCCTACCATCGCCGCCATCACACACAGCAACGCGAAAAACCGCATCTTTGCCACGCCTACTTGACGAAGAACGTCAGGGTCGCGCGAAGGGCCTCCTGGTCCGCCCTGCCGTCGCGCCCCGCTTCCTTGGCCTCGGTGCGCACCATCCACAGCCCCGGATGCGTGATCCGCACCTTGGCAACGCCCTTGTCGTCGGTCTCCGTGTAGTAGGCATAGGTGTTCGGCGTCTTGGTGAAGCCGTCGTACGTCGCCAGCACCACGGACGGCATGGGCTTGCCGTCGAAAAGCACCTTCACGTCCATGTCCTGGCCCGCCTTGACCGACGCCGGGTCGGTCAGCGGCACGAGCTCCAGCCGATCGCCCAACACCGCGTCGAAACCGGCCGTCGAACCGCCCACCGCCACGACGGCCTTGGCGAATTTCTCGTAGCGGTTGCTCTTGGTCGCTCCCGGAAAATCCTTCTTGGTTCCCTTCTTCATGCCCTCGGGCGTGAGCGTCCAGACCTGCGGCAACCGATGCACGCTGATGATCCCCGCGCCCGGCTTCGCAAAAACCGCCTCCCCGTCGAACGTGAACGCCTTTTCGTCGGGCGTGAGCGCAACCGGCGCGGGCTTGCCGTCGACAACCACGAACGCCTCGACGTCCGCCGGCGTCTCCAGTTCCTCGCTTTCGATGAACACATGCGCGGAGTGGACGCCGAAAGGCAACGGCTTGCCCACGGCCGCCTCGCCCGCCCCGGGCTTGATCGCGATCTCATGAGCCGACACGCAAACCGTACCGGCGAACACCAACGCCATCGCCAACACTCCGGCCGTCACGATCTTTCTCACGCATACCCCCTATCAAGTATGAAATTTAATATCATGATCTTTTAGTCTTAATATTTTTATAATCGTGCTACTGTCAAGCATTAAATCCCCTTGAAGCCCTTGACCCGCCGTCCAGCCAGGATACCTTGGTTCTACGAGGTCCCCATGCACGACACGCCGCACATCCTGCCCATCGCCGCACCCAACGCCATCGAGGAAACATCCCTGGCCATCATAGACGCCGAGGTTCCCGAACCGCGCCCCTTCGCCGGCCGGCAATGGGAAATCGTGCGCCGGCTCATCCACACCACCGCCGACTTCGAAATGCTCGACCTCGTCCGCTTCTCCAAAGGCGCGGTGGAAGCCGGCCTCGCCG
>JAEWPX010000171.1 GCA_023399375.1 Pseudomonadota bacterium
CGCCGCCCCCGGGGCCGCCCCAAGGCGCGCCATGGGCCTGATGCCGCATTGCGTCGAGGAAACCGCCATCCCCGTCCCCTGCAAGGTCAACTTGCGCCTTGCCGTGGGGCCCCGCCGGGCCGATGGCTACCATGACATCGAAACCCTGTTCCACCCGCTGCCCGAACCCGCCGACGTTTTTTCCATCCGGCGCTTCGAAGACCCGGGCGACATCGATTTCCTGTGTTCCGACCCGGAGCTCGAAACCGACGACAACCTCGTCGTTCGCGCCTACCGGGCCTTCGCCGCACAGACCGGCTACGCCCCCCGCCTGGAGGCGATGCTCAAGAAACGCATCCCCCACGGCGCGGGCCTGGGTGGCGGCTCCGCGGACGCAGCCGCCATGCTCTCCTACCTCAACGAACGCGCCGGCGAGAACGCCCTGGACGAAGACGACCTCGCCCGTCTGGCCCTGGGGCTCGGAGCGGACGTCCCCTTTTTCCTCATGGACCGCCCCGCCCTGGCCACGGGCGTGGGCGAATGTCTCGTCCCCGTGGACGCCGGGCTCTCCGGCTGGTACGCCGTGGTGGTCTGTCCCGCCGTGCGGGTCAACACCGCCTGGGCCTACGCCGCATTGGACACGGCGCGCACTTTCCCCGAAAAACCCGGCGCACAGTGCTTGACAAGGGCTTTTGACGGCAATAAAAAGCCCTTTTGCGTGACCGGAGCACCTCTGCGAAACGACTTTGAACCCGTCGTGTTCGCCGCCCACCCGGAGATCGGGCGGGTCAAGGAACGCCTGCTGGCCTTCGGGGCGGCGGGCGCGCTTCTTTCCGGAACGGGCTCCGCGGTGTTCGGGCTTTTCCGCACGCGCCACGCCGCCGTGGTGGCCATGGCGCAGCTGTCCGGAGACGGGTCCCGCGTCTTCCTCGCGTCGCTGTAAACCGCGCGGGGCGCAAGTTCGCGTTTACGTCCGCCCCAGGGCGGGCCGGCTTGCTGGGGTGTCGCCAAGTTGGTAAGGCACGGGGTTTTGGTCCCCGCATTCGTGGGTTCGAGTCCTACCACCCCAGCCATATTTGTTGTATGAACACCGTCCGCCGCGGCGGCGCTGCCGCCAGGCCGTCCGACGGCCCAAAGCATCCCGAGGCCAGCAACATGGCGCAAGGCGACTTGAAAATCCTCACCGGCACGTCCAACCCCGTCCTGGCCGCCGCCATCTGCGACCACCTCGGCTGCACGCTGCTTCCGGCAAAGGTCGGCACCTTCAGCGACGGCGAGATCCGCGTCGAGATCGGCGCCAACGTACGCGGCTGCGACATCTTCGTGGTCCAGTCCACCTCCTATCCGGTCAATTTCAACCTGATGGAGCTGTGCCTGATCCTCGACGCCCTCAAGCGCGCCAGCGCCCAGCGCGTCACCGCCGTGGTCCCCTACTACGGCTACGCCAGGCAGGACCGCAAAGTCGCGCCCCGCGCGCCCATCTCCGCCAAGCTCGTGGCCGATTTCCTCACCGTGGCCGGCATGAACAGGCTTTTAACCATCGACCTGCACGCCGGACAGATCCAGGGCTTTTTCAACCTGCCCGTGGACAACCTCTTTTCCGCGCCGATCATGGCCGAGTATTTCAAGGAATTCCAAGGCCAGAACCTCTGCGTGGTCTCGCCGGACGCCGGCGGCGTGGAACGGGCCCGGGCCTTCGCCAAGCGCCTGGGCGGCAGCCTCGCCATCATCGACAAGCGCCGCGACGCCCCCAACCAGGCCCAGGCCATGCACGTCATCGGCGACGTCAAGGGCAAGCTGTGCGTGGTCCTCGACGACATGATCGACACCGCCGGCACCATGTGCCAGGCCGGCACCGTGCTCCTGGAAAACGGCGCCAGCGAAGTCATGGCCGCCGCCACCCACGCCGTGCTTTCCGGCCCGGCCATCGAGCGCCTGGAAGCTTCGCCCTTCACCCAGATCGTGACCACCAACACGATCCCCTTAAGCGAAAAGGCCAAGGCCTGCAGCAAGATCAAGACCCTGTCCATCGCCGGGCTCCTGGCCAAGGCCATCCACAACATCCACACCGAGTCCTCGGTGAGCGTGCTTTTCACCTAAGCCGCCCCGCCTGACCGGAAATCATGTTTCGCCCCCGGGCGACAAGGAGATAGACGCTATGAAAGAGATGCAAACCCTGGCCGTTACGACCCGTTCGGGCCTTGGCAAGGGCGCCAACAGGAAGCTGCGCGCCACGGACATGGTCCCGGGCGTTTACTACGACGCCGCCGGCGTCAACATTCCGGTCATGGTCGAGCACCTCCCCCTGGAAAAGCTCTATGCCAAGACCTCGTCCGCCCATGTCTTCCACCTCGACATCGCGGGCGACTCCGGCAAGGAGACCAAGCCGGCCCTGGTCTGGAAGCTCCAGTACCATCCGACCAAGGCGCGCATCATCCACGTCGACTTCTACGGCGTGGACCTGGAAAAGCCCATCCGCGTGCATATTCCCGTGGAAGTGACCGGCAAGGCCAAGGGCCAGGTCAAGGGCGGCGCCCTGGAGCTTCACCGCGAGACCATCGAGGTGTCCTCCCTGCCCCTGTCCATCCCGGACAAGGTCGTCATCGACATCACCGACCTCGACGTCAACGAGAGCGTACAGGTGGCCGACCTGAAGCTGCCCGAGGGCGTCACGGCCGTCTACGACGACAACTTCGCCATCCTGGCCGTGCTCATGCCCGAGGCCGAGGAAGCCGCCGCTCCCGCCTCCTAGACCGGCGACCGGGACATTTTTGCTGCCATACGGGCGGGGCGTGGTCGACGCGCCCCGCCTCTTTTTCCATTGACGTGACAACCCCGGACGCAGCCATGGCCGTTACCGCGCTCCTCGTCGGGCTGGGCAATCCCGGCCCCCGCTACGCCGCCACCCGCCACAACTTCGGTTTCATGGCCCTGGACGCGCTCATCGAGCGGGCCCGGGAGCTTGGCGGCGCGCCGCGCGCGGCGCTTTCCTCGCGCAAGGACATGGAGGCCGCGACCCTATCCCTGCCCGTGCTGCCGGGAGGGGCCTTCGCCCAGTTCCTGTGCGTCAAGCCGCTGACCTTCATGAACCTAAGCGGCCGGGCCGTGCGCGGGGCCATGGACTTCTACGGCCTGACTCCGGCCGACGTCCTGGTCGTGCACGACGAGCTCGACCTGCCGCTCGGGCGCATGCGCGCCAAGCGCGGCGGCGGCAACGCCGGGCACAACGGCCTCAAGTCCGTGACCCAGGAGCTCGGCACTCCGGATTTCGTCCGGCTGCGCCTGGGCATCGGCCGCCCCGAGCCGGGACGCGACGTGGCCGCCTACGTGCTCGAGCCCTTCCGCAACGACGAATTCGCCGTGGTGCGCAGGGTCGTCCCGGCCGCCGTGGACGCCGTCATGACCTTCCTCGAGGAAGGCCTCGACGCCGTCATGCGCAAGGCAGGCGCGTTCGACGCCACCGCCTGACCTTCCCTCGCCGGCTCCTCCCGCGCCTGCCGTTCTTGCCGCCGGAATCCGTGGACACATGGGGGCAAGTACGGTAACTTGGATCGTAGACGACAGTTGCGCTCTTATGGCGTGCGTTTTCCGGCAAGGAGTCGACCGTGTTTTCCGAGGACCAGCTGGTGGTATATCCGGCCCAGGGCGTGGGCAGGGTCGAACGTATCGAGACCCAGGTGATCGGCGGAGCCTCGGCCGACTTTTTCATCGTGCGTATCCTCAGCAACAACGTCACGCTCATGGTGCCGGTCAAAAACGCCGCCAACGTCGGCCTTCGCCCCTTGTGCACCGCCGAACAGGGTGCGGCCATCATCGAATCCCTCAAGGACCGCTCGGATTTCACCGGCTACACCGGCCAGAACTGGAACCGCCGCTACCGCGAGTATTCCGAGAAGCTGAAAAGCGGCGACCTCGCCGACGTGGCCTACGTGCTCAAGGAACTGCTGCTGATCGGCCAGAACAAGGAGCTCTCCTTCGGCGAGCGCCGGCTGCTCGAGCAGGCCACGAGCCTGCTCACCCTGGAGCTGGCCCTGGCGCTCGACAAGGACCAGCAGGAGATCAAGGACGTCATCAACGAGATCTTCGCCGACGTCCTGGCCCCCAAACCCGAGGAATGATGCCGGGCGTCACGACCACGGGCCGTCGCGCCCTTGACAGTCCCCGGAAAAAGTATATGGATCGTTCCAGGCCGTTGTCGGTCTGTCCCCCACTACCCTGGTCCCCGTAAACAAGCGAGTATTCGCCGCTTCCCCAGCGAACGGTCATACTGAATTCACGCTGCATCGGGTTTTATCGTTCACTTCAATATTGCGCTTTCCCGCGCCGGGCTATTCCTGTGAGCAACGCACCCAAACGCCGCGGACGTCCTCCCCAGTCCCCCCCTGCGCCCGTGCTTTCCGATCCCATCGAAAGCGACGACATCCTACAACCTTCCGCCATCAAGCCGGGCATCATGGAGTCCTCCATGAACCTCTCCGAGCTCAAGCTCAAGAGCATGCCCGAACTGATGGACCTGGCCGTCCAGTATAACGTCGAAAACCCCAACGGCATGCGCAAGCAGGAGCTGATCTTCGCCCTGCTGCAAAGCTGCGCCTCGCAAAACGGCGCCATCTTCGGCGAGGGCGTGCTGGAAATCCTGCCCGACGGCTTCGGTTTCCTGCGCTCGCCGATGTACAGCTACATGCCGGGCCCCGACGACATCTACGTCTCCCCCTCCCAGATCCGCCGTTTCGGCCTGCGCAAGGGCGACGTCGTTTCGGGCCAGATCCGCCCGCCCAAGGAGGGCGAGCGCTATTTCGCGCTGCTGCGCGTGGGCGAGATCGGCTTCGCCCCGCCCGAGGCCTCGCGCAACCTCGTGCTCTTCGACAACCTGACGCCGCTGTATCCCGACAAGCGCTACGTCATGGAAAACGGGGCCGAGAACTACTCCTCCCGCGTCATCGACCTCCTGACCCCCATCGGCCACGGCCAGCGCGGCATCATCGTCGCCCCGCCGCGCACCGGCAAGACCATGCTGCTCCAGACCATCGCCAACTCCATCAACGCCAACCGGCCCGACGTCTTCCTCATCGTCCTGCTCATCGACGAGCGACCCGAGGAAGTCACGGACATGGAGCGCACGGTCAAGGCCGAGGTCGTTTCCTCCACCTTCGACGAGCCGCCCCAGCGCCACGTGCAGGTGGCCGAGATGGTCATCGAAAAGGCCAAGCGCCTGGTCGAACGCAAGATCGACGTGGTGATCCTGCTCGACAGCATCACGCGCCTGGGCCGCGCCTACAACGCCGTCACCCCCTCTTCGGGACGCGTGCTCTCCGGCGGCCTCGACGCCAACGCCCTGCAGCGCCCCAAGCGCTTCTTCGGCGCGGCGCGCAACATCGAGGGCGGCGGATCGCTGACCATCATCGCCACGGCGCTCATCGACACCGGCTCCCGCATGGACGAAGTCATCTTCGAAGAGTTCAAGGGCACCGGCAACATGGAAATCTACCTGGACCGCCATCTGGCCGAAAAGCGCGTCTTCCCGGCCATCGACATCAACCGGTCCGGCACGCGCAAGGAAGAGCTGCTGCTCGAAACCGACGTGCTCAACCGCGTCTGGATACTGCGCAAGCTGCTCGCGCCCATGAGCCCCATCGACTCCATGGAATTTTTGCTCGACAAGATGCGCGGCACCAAGACCAACCGCGAATTCCTGGATCTGATGAACCGCTAGGAGAGCGCCCCCCAAAAAATACGCAAGTATTTTTTAGACAATACCTCTTCAAGAGCGCTCCCCTCGGAAAAGCGAACGCTTCCTTCGAGGTCGAAAGCCGAGCCCCGCGACGGCCCCCCGGCGACGTCAGCTTCGCGCTGGCGTCGCCGGGGGGCCGTCGCCGCGAGAACGCCCCGAGGTCGCCCATGCACATCTACGCCGACGCCGACGCCCTGCCCAACCCGATCAAGGAAATCCTCTTTCGCGCCGCCGTCCGCCTGCGCCTCGGACTGACCCTGGTCGCCAACAAGACCCTGGCCGTCCCCGCCTCCGCGTACATCCGCGCCGTGCGCGTGGGTCAGGGCTTCGACGTGGTGGACACGGCCATCGTGGAGCAGGTGCTCCCCGGCGATCTGGTCATCACGGCGGACATTCCGCTGGCCGCCCGGGTGATCGGAAAAGACGCCCATGCGCTGAACCCCAGGGGCGAGCTGTACACCAAGGACAACATCGAGGGCCGGCTGGCCATGCGCAACCTGCTCTACGAACTGCGCGGCGCGGGCGTGGTCACCGGCGGTCCGCCGCCTCTTTCCAACCGCGACCGGGAAGCCTTCGCCAACCAGCTCGACATCTTCCTGACCAAGCACGCCGGAAACTGAAGCGGGCCGCGCCCCGTCGCCGGTTTTGCGCACGCACCGGTCCACCGAAGCCGGCCGTTTCTGTCCGCAACCTGTCCGGCCCATTACAAGGCGCGGACCCGTCCTGGCCCCATCTTTTCATCGCCGCCCGATCGCGCTATGCGTCGGGGATGCGCATACACAGCTTCTTCTGCGCTCCTGGCGCGTGGCGACGTATGGGGGCGGCCTGCCTCGCCTGCTGGCTCCTGTTCTTTTCGATCCTGGCCGTGCCTGTCGCTCGGGCCGACCTGTTTTCCTTCGATCTCAAGGACGAACGCGAACTCGGCGAGAAGTTCAACGCGCTTATCCGCGCCCGCATGCCGCTGATCGAGGACACCGAGGTCAACGACTACGTCAAGGGCGTGGTGGACCGGCTGATCGGGGTGAAGGCCCCCATGTCCTTCCCCATCACCGTCAGCGTGATCAACGACAACGCCGTCAACGCCTTCGCCGGTCCGGCCGGCTACGTGTTCGTGTTCACGGGGCTGATCCTCAACATGGACCACGAATCCGAGATGGCGGGCGTGCTCGCCCACGAACTGGGGCACGTCAGCCAGCGCCACATCGCCAAGCGCGTAGGCGAAATGAAGGCGCTGTCCATCGGCCAGCTCGTCGGCGTGCTCGCCGGCGTGGTCCTCGGGCAGACCACGGGCAACAGGGATCTGGGCGCGGCCCTGGCCGTGGGCTCCCAGGCGGCCTCGGCCCAGGCCTACCTCAAGTATTCCCGCGACGACGAACGCGAGGCCGATCAGGTCGGCATGAACGCCCTGATCGCGGCCGGCTATCCCCCCCAGGGGCTCATCGGCGCGTTCGAAATCCTGCGCAAACTCCGCTGGATGCAGGGCGGCGGGACCATTCCCACCTACCTCAGTACCCACCCGGGTCTGGAAGAGCGCATCAACTACTTGAAAGACCGCATCAACAAACTGCCCGCAAACATCCGCGACAAAAAGGACAATGACGCGGCCTTCAAGCGCGCGCAGATGCTCGTGCGCGCTCGCTACACCGACCCCAAAAACGCCGTGTCCTATTTTCGCAAGCTCGGGGACAAGGCCACGTGCCTGGACAAACTCGGGCTGGCCATCGCCCTGTCCCGTTCCCTGGAAGACGTGGCCCAGGCGCGCTCGGCTTTCGAGGCGGCCCTGGCCTGCGGCGGCAACGACCCACTGGTGCTGCGCGAATCGGGCCGCTATTTCCTGAAGGTGCGCGACTTCGCCCGGGCCAAGTCCCTGCTCGAGGCGGCGCTGCGGGCCAACCCCAAGGACATCGACGCCAACTACGAATACGGCCGCATGCTGGCCCAGGAAGGCAACTACAAGGCCGCGGCCGCCTACCTCGAACAGGTGCGGCTGCGGGTGCCGGAAAACGCCGAGATCCGCGCCACCTACGGCCAGATCCTCGGCCAGGCCGGCGACATCTTCCACGCCTACCTCAACCTGACCTACGCCGCCATCTACGACAACAACCCGCGCCAGGTGAAGTTTCAGCTAGACAAGGCCAAGGCCGCGGCCAAGAGCGACGACGACCGGCGCGAACTGGCCAAGCTCGAAGAAACGCTCAAGAAACGCTCCGAATTCTGGAAGACGAAACCCTTCTAAGGGAGATCACCCGCACGGCCGGACCGATCGGGCCTTCCGCCGCGCAACGCAAACGGCCGGTGCATCCCCTGAGGATGCACCGGCCGTTTGCATGGCGGCCTAGGGCCGTTTTCCCAATACGGCGCCCCAGCTCCGCTTCCTAGCCCCCCTGCCCCTGGCGGCACAGGGTGTTGATGCGGCAGGCGGCGCAAGCCGCGCCGAAACCGTTGTCGATGTTGACCACGGTCACGCCGCTGGCGCAGGAAGTGAGCATGCCGCAAAGCGCCGTGAACCCGGACAGGGCCGCGCCGTAGCCCACGGACGTGGGCACGGCCACCACCGGCTGGGGCACGAGCCCCCCGACCACACTCGCCAGCGCCCCTTCCATGCCGGCGATGACGATGAGCGCCCGCGCCCGGCGCAGGAGGTCGATGCGGTCGAGCAGCCGGTGCAGGCCGGCCACGCCCACGTCGCTGACGAGAAAAGCGCGGTGGCCGAACATGCGGCAGGTCTCGAGCGCCTCCTCGGCCACGGGCAGATCCGAGGTGCCGGCCGTGACCACGCCGATCTCCCCGTCGCCGAAAACGACCCGCTCCTCGCCCATGGTCAGGGTGCGCCCCAGGGCGTTGTGCCTGACCTCGGGGCAGGCCGCGAGCACCTGGCTCGCGGTTTCCTCGGGCACGCGCGTGGCGAGCACCGGCCCCCGGCCGCGCAGGCGGGTGAAAATCTCGACCACCTGCCCGGGCGTCTTGCCCGCGGCGTAGACTACTTCGGGAAAGCCGTTACGCAGCGGCCGGTGCAGGTCGATCTTGGTATGGCCCATTTCCAGATACGGCAGGTCGCGCAGGCGCTCCATGCCGGCGGCGACGTCCAGTTCGCCGTTTTTGACGGCGGTCAGCAGCGCAAGCAGGTTTTCTTGGGTATCCATCGCTCAGGAATCCGTCTTTTCTCCGCCGGAGGCGGGTTCGTTTTGGCTGCCCATGCGGTAGCCGGCAAGGTCCACGGTCACGAAGCGGCAGCCGAGGCGGCCGAGGCGTTCGGCCAGGCCGCTTGCGGCCGCGGCCGCGACCAATTCACCGATACGCTCCGCCGGGGCCTCGATGCGGGCGAGGTCGCCGTGCAGGCGCAGGCGCGCGCCGGGAAAGCCGAGTTCGGTCAAAAGCGCCTCGCCTCGTTCGATGCGCGCCAGGACCGCCGCGTCCACGGGCGCGCCATGGGGCAGGCGCGTGAGCAGGCACGGCGCGGCGGGTTTGTCCCAGGTGGGCAGCCCCCACTCCCGGGACAGGGCGCGGATGTCGGCCTTTCCCAGGCCGGCGTCCAAAAGCGGGCTGACGATGCCGAGCTCGGCCAGGGCCCTGCGCCCGGGACGGTGGTCGCCGAGGTCGTCGCGGTTGGTGCCGTCGAGCACGTGGGCGACGCCTGCTGCGGCGGCGATCTCCAACAGGCGTGCGAAAAGCAGGCGCTTGCACAGGTAGCAGCGCTCGGGAGGGTTGTCGCGCAGGGCCACGGGAAACGGCACGTCCACGAGCGTGTGCCGCGATGCGCCGAGGCTCGCGGCCAGGCGCACGGCCTCGCCGATTTCGCTGCGCGCGGCATAGGGAGGGTCCAGAGTCACGGTCAGGACGTTCTCCGGCCCCAGGGCGTCCAGGGCGGCGCGCAAGAGAAACGTGCTGTCCACGCCGCCGGAAAAGGCCACGAGCACGCGGCCCATGCCGCGCAGGGCGCGACCCAGGACGTCGGCGCGTTCCCGCGCCCCGGCCGGAAGCGTTTGCGCCGCGCTCACGACGGCTTCCGGCACGCGGCAATGGCGGCGTAGACCGCGGTCAGCGGCAGGCCGTGCGCCTTGGCCAGCCGGCGGCAGTCCTCGAATTCCGGCTTGGCGCGCACAACGACCCCGTCCATGAGGGCGTTTTTCATGGTCACCGGACCAAGGGGCGTGTCCAGGGTCGTAAAGACGGTTTCGAGCGCCGTCTTGTCCAGGGGGAAGCTCTTCACGCCAAGCGTGGTCGTGTGCCGCAGGAGCAGTTCCGTGAACCGCGCCGCGTCGCCCGCGCCGCACAGCAGCGACAGGCACGTGGCCGGCCGGCTCTTTTTCATGACGATGGGCGTGAAATGCACGTCCATGGCCCCGGCGTCCATAAGCTGGTCCAGGACCGCGCCGAGCATTTCCGCGGTCATGTCGTCGATGTTGCATTGGAGCAGCCTGCACGGGCTCGATTGTGCCGCATCCGCGCGCGCCAGATGCACGCGCAGGAGGTTGGGGATGGCCATGTCGCGGTGACCGACGCCGTAGCCGGTCTTTTCCGTGGTCATGGCCGGCGCGGCGGTGAAGCGGTCGGCGAGCGTCGCGAGGATGGCCGCGCCGGTCGGGGTGGCGGTTTCGGCCGGGGCCGCGCCGCGCGTGGTGGGAATGCCGTGGAGCAGTTCCACCGTAGCCGGGGCCGGCACCGGGATGACGCCGTGGGCGCAGCGCGCAAAGCCGCCGCCGAGTTCCACCGGCGAACTCCAGACCGCGTCCACGTCAAGCGCGTGGCGGCAGACGGCCGCGCCCACGATGTCCACCAGCGCGTCCGTCGCGCCGACCTCGTGGAAATGGACCGCCTCCATGGCGACGCCATGCACCTTGGCCTCGGCCGCGGCCAGGCGGCGGAAGATGGCCAAGCTCGTGCGGCGCACCGCCGCGTCCAGGCCGCTGCCTTCGATGATCGCCTCGATGTCGCGAAGCGACCGGTGCGGCCCGTGCGCGTGGCCATGCCCGCCATGGGCGTGCGCACGGCGGTTGCGCCCGTGGTCATGGTCATGGTCGTGATGGTGATCATGCCCGTGGCCATGTTCGTGGTCGTGCGCATGCTCGTGCGAATGATCATGACCATGGTCGTGTCCATGCCCGTTCTCGGGCGCGGCGTCGGCCGGCATGCCGTCCGCGAGGACCACGTCCACACGCAGGCCGGTTATGCCGTTTTTCGCCGCCTGCGCCACGCGCAGGTCGAATTCCGCGTCAAGCCCGAGCCTGGACAGCGCGGCGCGCAAATACGCGGGGTCCACGCCGAGATGGAGCATGGCGGCCAGATTCATGTCGCCGCTGATGCCGGCGCGGCAGTCGTAATAGAGGATTTTCATCAATCCGTTCCCTCGCCGTATACGGCAATGGTCCCCAAGGCGGCGCACAGGCCGCCTCGGGGAATGCGACGTTCGGAGGCAGGATTCGAGGATACTGCCGTCGCGGGCGACGCCCGCGCGAGCGGAAACTCCCGACGCGCCCTATTGCGGCCGGACCTTGAACATATTGCGGGCCGCCTCCATGCGCGCGGGCACGCCCGCGTCCTCCAGTTCGGCGACCACGGATTTGAGCACCTCGGGAATTTCGATGTGCTGCGGGCACTTTTCCAGGCACTCGCCGCAGGCCGCGCACTGCGAGGCGAACCCCGGCGCGTCCACGCCGATGACGCCGCTCACGCTCACCACGTAGCGGAACTTCGCGCCGTCGGCGTCGCCGTTCATGTGCAGGGCGTTGTAGGCGTCGAAGCACTTGGGAATCTGCACGCCCATAGGGCACGGCATGCAGTAGCCGCAGCCCGTGCAGCCGACCTTGAGCAGTTCCTTGTAGGTCGTCGCGACGCGGTCCACAAGGGCCGTTTCGGCGTCGGTCAGCGACCCGGGCAGGGCCTGCCCGGCCACGGCGACGTTTTGCGCGACATGGGCTTCCTCGTTCATGCCCGACAGCAGCAGCGTGACCTCGGGATGGTTCCAGACCCAGCGCAACGCCCAGTCCACGGGCTCGCGCCTTATCGGGGCGGCGTCCCACAGGGCGGCGAGGGCCGGCGCCGGCGCCGGCCGCGCCAGCATGCCGCCGCGCAGGGGCTCCATGACGACCACGCCGAGGCCTTTGGCCGCGGCGTAGCGCAGCCCTTCCGTACCAGCCTGGAACTGCTGGTCCAGGTAATTGTACTGGATCTGGCAGAAGACCCAGGGATAGGCGTCCACGATGCGCTTGAAGTCCGGCAGCAGGCCGTGGAACGAGAATCCGGCGTTGACGATGCGGCCGTCGGCCTTGGCCGCGTCCAGGAAATCCGCCACGCCGTGGGAAGCGACCGCGTCCCACAGCGGCCCGTCCAGGGCGTGGACGAGGTAGTAGTCGATGTGGTCGGTTCCCAGGCGCGCCAGTTGCGCGTCGAGGAACCGGTCCATGTCCGCGCGGCTGGTCACGAGCCAGGACGGCAGCTTGGTGGCGAGCTTCACGCGCTCGCGGTAGCCGTCGCGCAACGCCTTGCCGAGCAGAGGTTCGCTCGCGCCGGCATGGTAGGGCCAGGCCGTGTCGACATAGTTGACGCCCGCGTCGATGGCGGCGCGGATCTGGGCGATGGCGCGCGGCTCGTCGATGGCCCCTTCGGGCGTGGCGGGCAGGCGCATGCAGCCGAAACCGAGAATGGAGAGCCGGTCTCCGTTTTTGGGCATGGTCCGATACAGCATGGGGAACTTCTCCTTTTGCCGCAGCATTCGGGTTTGGCCGTCTCCGCCTTTGGGGGCGGCCTTGGAGATGGAGCCTCAATACTCGAACCACGGGCTGGGAAAAACACCTAATCCGGGACAAAAGTTGCCCGATCCTGCCACGCGAAGAATACACCCTCCCGGAGAAAGCCTTGCCCAAGGCTGCCCCAGGGCTTATGGTCTTTCCATCATCCGTATTCCCGCGAAGGAGCGCCCATGATCCGACTTGCCAGACTGCTGTGCGCCGTCCTCGTCCTGGCCGGCCTTTCCGGCTGCGGCTACAACCAGATGCAGACCAACGAGGAGGCGGTCAACGCCGCCTGGGGCAACGTGGAATCGGCCCTGCAACGCCGCATGGACCTCATCCCCAACCTCGTGGAGACGGTCAAAGGCTACGCCAGCCACGAAAAGGACACGCTGACCGCCGTGGTCGACGCCCGGGCCAAGGCCACGCAGGTCAAAATCACCCCCGAAACCCTGGCCGACCCGCAAGCCATGGCCGCCTTCCAGCAGGCGCAGGGGCAGATGCAGTCCTCGCTTTCGCGCCTGCTCGCCGTGGTGGAAAACTACCCGCAGCTCAAGGCCGACCAGAACTTCCGCGACCTGCAAAACCAGCTCGAGGGTACGGAGAACCGCATCAACGTGGCCCGGCAGCGTTACAACCAAGCCGTGGAGACCTACAACGCCTCCATCCGCACCTTCCCCAACTCCCTCACCAATTCCGTCCTGCTGCACCTAAAGCCCAAGGAATACTTCAAGGCCGACCAAGCCGCCACCCAAGCGCCCAAGGTGAAGTTTTAACGGGGGGAAAAGAATGCCTCCGGCGGCCAGGAGGGGCCGAGGGCCCCTCCTGGACCACCCCGAAAGGGGGGATTCTCCTGCCTCTGTGACAAATTGCATTCTCGAGCGGCACAATCTTTTTGTGGTAACGCCCGGAGGCCACATGCCCCTGCTCCCATCCGTCCGCCCCGCCCCCCAAACCTCCCTCCGTTCGGGAGGTCCAGGAGGGGCAGTGCCCCTCCTGGCCGCCGGCGGCCTCTTCCTCTTCCTCCTCCTGCTCTTTTCCCCCCTCCTCTCCACCACATCC
>JAEWPX010000056.1 GCA_023399375.1 Pseudomonadota bacterium
GGTGCGCACGCCCCTGCCCCGGGCCAGTTCGGCCAGGGCGGCAAGCTCCGAGATGGAGAAGTTGCGGGCCAGCATGCGGGCGGAGAAATGTTTGAGGCCGCAGTAGACGGCGTCGGCCCCGGCGGCCAGGGCCGCCAGAAAGGAATAGGGATCCCCCGCAGGGGCCAGGATTTCAGGCTTTTTCGCCTCGGTCATAGGGATACTCGTTTGCAGGAATTTCGGCGGGAGATGCCGCGAGGCAGTTACGATACGTCAATCCCGACCGGGAGGGAATCCTTTTTTCGCCAGCCTGCCGGCAGGCTTCCAGGGCCGCATGCCAAACCCGTTACCATATTGCAACAGTTCGGGTTTGGTGCGATGGTTCCCGGATACACTTTTCGCTGGAGGGCGGGCCGTGAAGCTGGTCACCGAGCAAATGGAGCAGTATCTGTCGGGCGGGGCCTGGATTCGCAAGATTTTCGAACAGGGCCTGGAGCTCAAGAAACAATTCGGCGAAGACGCGGTCTGCGACTTCTCCCTCGGCAACCCCGACCTGCCGCCGCCGCCCGTTGTCGGCGAATGCCTGGCCGAACTATCCGGCCAGATGGACAGGCCCTTCGCCCTTGGCTACATGCCCAACCCCGGCTATCCCGAGGTGCGCGCCGCCCTGGCCGAACACCTGACCAAGGAGCAGGGCGTGGCAGTGGCCCCGGGCGACCTGCTGCTCACGTGCGGCGCGGCCGGCGGCATCAACGTCTTTTTCCGCGCCGTGCTCACCCCCGGCGACGTGGTCCTTTGTCCCTCGCCCTATTTCGTGGAGTACGCCTTCTACGCCGCCAACCACGGCGCGACCCTGACGCCCGTGCCGACGAAGCCCGACACCTTCGACCTGGACATCGCGGCCATGGAGGCGGCCATCACCGACCGCACCCGGGTCGTCATGATCAATTCGCCCAACAATCCCACGGGCCAGGTCTATTCCGTGGAAACGCTCAAGGAGCTCGCGGCCATGCTCACGCGCGTGAGCGCCGGCCGGGAGCGTCCCGTCTATCTCCTTGCCGACGAGCCGTACCGGTTTCTGGCCTACGACGGCGCGGTCGTGCCCTCGGTGCTGCCGCTCTACCCGTATTCGCTGGTCATCGGCTCCTTTTCGAAAAACCTGTCCCTGCCCGGCGAACGCGTGGGCTATGTCGTGGTCTCGCCGGACATGCCCGGCAAGGAGAAGCTCGTCGCCGGCATGGTCTTCGCCAACCGCATCATGGGCTTCGTCAACGCGCCGGCCGTGGGGCAGGCGCTGTTGCTGCGCGCCCTGGGCCAGGGCGTGGACCGGGAAATCTATGCACGGCGGCGCGCGGCCATGGCCCGGGTGCTGCAAAACGCGGGATATGAATTCTTCATGCCGCGCGGGGCGTTCTATTTTTTTCCCAAGTCGCCCGATCCCGACGAAGTGGCCTTTGTTTCGCGGCTGGCCGAGGAGCGGGTGCTGGCCGTGCCGGGACGCGGATTCGGCCTGCCGGGCCATTTCAGACTTGCGTTTTGCGTGGACGAGGCCGTCATCAACCGGTCCGAGGCCGGCTTCAGGCGGGCCAACGGCCGGTAAGACGTACGCCAAATAACTGTTGACAGGGGCAGGGTGGGGGATTAACTCCCGCTCATCAACACCCGGCTAAATCTTTGTCACCGTCTCCGAGGATCTTTGCGTTTGCCAAGCTCCCGCGACCCTGAAGAATTAGCCAAATAACAGCCTGGAGCTTTAGCAGATGTCCAAGAAACTCTATGTCGGCAACCTTCCTTTCTCCACCAACGAAGACGAAATCCGCGACCTTTTCTCCGCCTACGGCGACGTGCAGTCGGTCAACCTGATCGTTGATCGCGAGACCGGCCGCCTGCGTGGCTTCGGCTTCGTGGAGATGACCACCGAAGGCGCCGACGCCGCCATGGAAGCCCTCAACGGCAAGGCTTTCGGCGGCCGCGACCTGCGCATCAACGAGGCGCAGGAGCGTCAGCCCCGCACCGGCGGCGGCTACGGCGGCGGCGCCCGTCGCAACAGCTGGTAGACCCCGGTCTGCCGGCACCCCACCGACGTCAAGGCCCCGTCCCTGCGGACGGGGCCTTTTTTTCCCGTTCCGGCGCGCCGGGACGTCGTGTCTTGACGCCTTGCCGATTGGCGGTTAAGTAGTCAAACTTTGCCCTTTACAGAGGTACCCCGGGACCATGTTCGACAACCTGACCGACAGACTCGAAGACGTCTTCCGCAAGATCAGAGGCCATGCCCGCCTGACCGAGGAGAACGTCCAGACCGCCTTGCGCGAGGTGCGTCTGGCGCTGCTCGAAGCCGACGTCAACTTCAAGGTCGTCAAGGACTTCGTCGACCGCGTCCGCGAACGGGCCATGGGCCAGGACGTCCTCAAGAGCCTGACCCCGGGCCAGCAGGTGGTCAAGATCGTCCACGACGAACTCGTGGAACTGCTCGGCGGTCAGGCCCAGGAGCTCGACCTCTCCGCGTCGCCCGCCGTCATCATGGTCGTGGGCCTGCAGGGCTCGGGCAAGACCACCACCTGTGCCAAGCTCGCACTCAAGCTGCGCCGCGAACTGAAGCGCAAGCCCTACCTCGTCCCGGCCGACGTCTACCGCCCGGCGGCCATCGACCAGTTGCACAAGCTCGCGAGCCAGCTCGATATCGAGGCCTATCCGTCCACGCCTGACATGAACCCCGTGGACATCTGCGCAAACGCCCTGGAAGAGGCGCGGCGCACCGGCCACGACGTGGTGCTGCTCGACACCGCCGGCCGGCTGCATATCGACGAAACCCTGATGGACGAACTCGTCGCCATCAAGGACAAGACCCGTCCGGGCGAGATCCTCTTCGTCGCCGACGCCATGACCGGCCAGGACGCCGTGACCGTGGCCGCGGCCTTCAACGACCGCCTCGACGTCACGGGCGTGGTGCTCACCAAGATGGACGGCGACGCCCGGGGCGGCGCGGCGCTTTCCGTGCGTCAGGTCACGGGCAAGGCCATCAAGCTCGTGGGCACGGGCGAAAAGCTCTCGGACCTGGAAATTTTCCATCCCGACCGGGCCGCTTCGCGCATTCTCGGCATGGGCGACATCCTCACTCTCATCGAGAAGGCGCAGACCGACGTGGACGCCGAGGAAGCGGCGGCCATGGAGAAGAAACTGCGCAAGGCGCAGTTCACCCTGGACGACTTTCGCACGCAGATGCGGCGCATCAAGAAGCTCGGCTCCATCGAGGGCCTGCTCAAGATGATCCCGGGCATGTCGCAGATCAGAAAGCAGCTCGGCGAAGTGCAGATGCCGGAAAAGGAGATGGCCCGGGTCGAGGCCATCATCAATTCCATGACCAAGGCCGAGCGCGCCACGCCCAAGATCATCAACGTCAGCCGCAAGGAACGCATCGCCAGGGGCTCGGGCACGACGGTGCTGGAAGTCGGGCAGCTGCTCAAAAATTTCACGCAGATGCAAAAGATGATGCAGCGCATGATGGGCGGCAAGGGGATGCCTTCCATGCCCAAGATGCCTCCGGGCATGAAGATGCCGGGCGGCATGCCCGGCGGGATGCCGCAGATGCCTCCCGGCATGGGCGGCATGGACGGGATGCCCCCGGGAGGCGGCATGCCGCTCGATCCCGAGGCGGTGAAGGCCGCCCGCGTTGCGGCCAAGGCCGCGGCCAAGAAGAAGAAGGACCAACGGAAGAAACGGAAAAAGCGCTAGGCGCGAGCCCGCGCGCTTTCCACAACAACGATCACGCATCGCAATAAAGGGAGATACGTCATGGCCATGAAACTGCGTCTGACCCGCATGGGTTCCAAGAAGCGCCCGTTTTACCGCATCGTCGCCATGGACTCCGCCACCCGCCGTGACGGCCGGGCGTTGGAGTACCTCGGGCATTACAACCCCATGGTTGACCCGGCGGAAATAAAAGTGGATAGTGAGAAAGTGCGGTTCTGGCTTGAGCGCGGCGCCAAGCCCACGGATACCGTGCGCGCCCTGCTGCAGAAGGCTGGCGTCTAACGCTACCGGCTTTCACCGCTTTGAAGGAGAGGTCCGGGCCGGTTGCCGCGACGTCGCCGCGTTCGTCCCCGGGTATGGCCCGGGGGCAATCCGGAAACGGAGGCGGAAGTCCTTCGCTTGCTCTTACGGTTGCCTGAGGAGGTGCGTATGTTGAAGGACTTGATCGAGTACATGGCCAAATCCCTGGTGGACAACCCGGATCAGGTGCAGGTCTCGGAAATCGAGGGGGAGCAGACCTCGGTCATCGAACTCAAGGTGGCCAAGGAGGACCTCGGCAAGGTCATCGGCAAACAAGGCCGGACCGCCCGGGCCATGCGCACCATCCTCGGCGCGGCCTCCACCAAGGCCCGCAAGCGTTCGGTCCTGGAGATCCTCGAATAGCCCGGCCGGAAACCCCGGCCGGAAGCCGTTGACCCCAGCTCCGCATGCCCGAGGAAAAATACATCATCGTGGGCGATGTCGTCCGTGCCCACGGCATCCGGGGGGAAGTCTGCATCGACAG
>JAEWPX010000061.1 GCA_023399375.1 Pseudomonadota bacterium
GAGGCCGACGGCGGCCGCTGGTGCGTCGCCCCGGGGCAGGGCTTCGTCATTCCGGGCGGCGTGGCCCACGCCTGCGCGCCCTGGGGCGCGTCCGAACATGCCTATGTGGCGCTCGCTGCCGCGCCGCAGTGTTTTCCCGTCTGCCCCGAAGTGTCCGACGCGCCCGAGGTCCTTGACGCGCCTGCCGTATGGCCCAGCGTCTGGGAAAACGGGAAAGCGGCCGCGCTGCTCCTGCGCGCCGTCGCAGCCCTGGCCGCCGGGCAAGCCAAGGCGCTCATCCATTTCTCCGCCCTCTGCAAACGGCTGCATCTGCGCCCTGCGCCCCTGCCGCCGCTCGATCCGGCCGTGCGCGCCGCCATGGCTGCGGTCGATGCCGCGCCGGATGCGCCCGTGACCCTGGCGGACCTTGCCGAAGCGGCGGGCGTGTCGCCTTTTCGCCTGGAACGGCTTTTCACGCGCGATCTCGGCGTGCCGCCCGGCGAGTACGTCCTGTCGCGGCGCGTGGCCGGCGCGGCCGCGCGCATCGAGGCCGGCGCAGGGCTGGCCGATGTCGCGCTCGCTTCCGGCTTCTGCGACCAGAGCCACCTGACCCGCCACTTTCGCCGCCGCATGGGCGTGCCGCCGGGGAAATATGTTGTGGAAGGGGAGTAGGAGAAGAGGGAAGAAAAGGGGGAGATGCCTCCGGCGGCCAGGAGGGGCAACGGCCCCTCCTGGCCCTCCCGAAAGGGGGGAGCAGACAGACGGGAGAGGTTAGGCTGGGGAAAGGAGCTTCAGAGCAGAAGCAGCAGGGAAGGCAGGGCCAGTCCCAGGGCACAGCCGAAGAACAGGGCGGGGGATGGCGCAAAGGGACAGGGCGCGCCCTTGCGCGAAAGCGCCAGAGCCTGCCCGGCGGCGTAGGCCGCGACCAGCCCGGACAGACGGCCGAAGAGGTCGCCGCCGACGGCGGCGAAGGCAAGGAGCAGGGTGAACAGCGCGGCGGCGTCGGCGAGGCCCATGGCCGCGGGAATGCGCGTTTCGCGCCCGGCCAGCTGCGCGCCGGGTTTGCACAGGAATAGGATCGCGCCGAGCCCGGCGGCAAGGAGCGGCAGGCACGCCGTGAGCACGGCGGCAGGCCCTCGCGCGGCCAGGGCGGCCAGGGGCGGCGCGGTCGGGATGTCCGCTGCGGCGCGGCCCCATTCCAGGGCGGCGAAACGCGCGTCGATGATGGACGAAAGCGGCAGGACGAGCACGAAGACGAAGGCCAGCAGCGGCAGCCATGTCTCCATGCGCCGCCCGTCCGGCGCGCCGGCGGCGCACAACACGCCGGCCAGGCAGCAGCCGATGCCGGCGTCGAGGCTGGCGTTTACGGGCGAGAGCTTGGGGATGGCGATCCACTGCACGAAGGCCGCGCCGAGCGCCGCGCCAAGGGCGAGGCTCGCGGCAAGGGGCAGGCGCGGCGGCGTGGGCTGGCGCTCGCCGACGCGGGCGGTGAAGGCGAGTCCTGCGCCGAGGCAGAGGCAAAGGGGAAGCATGGCCGCAAGGGTCGCGAGCCCGACGAGCGCCACACCCGAAACGGTGATGCCCGCAACCGCCGGCGGTCGCACTGCGGTGCGCAGCACGAACAGCGAAAAGGGCAGGCACAGGGCGAGCAGTCCGAGCATCGGCGCCAGCAGGTCGGCGGGTTCGGTGCGCGCCGTGAAGAAACGCGGCGCGAGGCGCAATCCGAGGGCGAGGCCAAGGGGAAAGACGGCCAGGGCGAGACCTGCTGCGGGCGTATTGCCGCCGAAGGCCAGGAGCAGGTCGCGGGCGAGCAGACAGGCCATGGTCGCGCCGGCGAAGCCGAGAGCCAGGGCGGCCGGCGTGGGCCGGCCCGTGGGGCAGGGGCAGTTTTTCATAAAAACAGTTTGCAAAAGCGGGCAAAGAGGTTGGTGGCTTCCGCCTCGGCCTCGGGCGCGGCGGCGCTGCGGTTGGCGGCGGCGCGGGCGGCGAAGATTGCCCGCACCCGGTCGATGATTTCGGGATGGCGCGCGAGGACCATGCGGAAGCCTTCGCGGTCCACTTCCAGGCAGCGCGTGTGCTCCAAGGCCCGGATGTCCGCCTGGCGCGGCTCGCCCGTGAGGAGCGCCATCTCGCCGAAAATCTGCCCGGCGGACAGCCGCGCCACTTCCTTGACGCCGATCAGGACCGCGACCTGCCCGGACAGGATGAAGCTCATGGTCGTGCCGCCTTCGCCCCGGGCCATGATGGTCTGGCCGGGCGCGTACTGGCGCACCACCGAGGCGCGGGCCAGCATGGCCATGTCGGCGTCGGTCATGCCCGACAGCAGTTCCACATCGGCCAGGGCGGCGATGCCTTCTGGGCGGCCCCGTTCGGGGTCGGGCGCGTCCATGACCACGCGGCGGGTCGGGGCCGGGATCTCGATGTCGCGCTCCAGGAACTGGTACCACACGCCTGAAAGCACGGCGTCGGCAGCGGCGAGGCGTCTGTCGAAGGCGTACACGCCGAAGGAGGCCGAATACACGAGGCGGTCGGGCTGGATTTCGTGGAGCCGGACCACGGGCGGCGGATCCTTGGCCACGCCTTCGGCCCGGGAAAGGGCGGTTTGTATGGCCGATTTGACCTTCACCGGCGGCGCATCCAGCGGCGCGGGCACGTAGAGGACCTGGCGCACCTGGGGCGTGGGCCGGTTGAAGTTGACGAGCCGGTCCTTGGCCACGGCGTTGTTGGGCAAAAGGACGACGTTGTTGTCGAGGGTCACGACCTTGGTGTAGCGCCAGGTGACTTCCGTCACCTTGCCCTCGACGTCGCCGGCGCGTATCCAGTCGCCTTCCTGGAAGGGTTTTTCCACTTGCAGGAGCAGGCCGGAAAAAAGGCTGCCGATGGTGTCCTGCATGGACAGGCCGATCACCGCGGTGAGGATGGCCGAGGAGGTGAGCAGCGACCCGATCTGGATGTCGGTGAGTTGGCGCAGCCCAAGGCCGATGGTCACGGCCAGGATGCAGAATTTGAGCAGGTCCTGGAGTATGTGCCGGCCCTGGCCTCCGATGGCGCGGGCGGACGCCAGTTTGCAATAGAGGTAGTCCACGGCCTGGCAGGCGGCCAGGAAGCCCATGGCCAGAGCGGCGAGGGTGAAGGCCGTGTCGGCCCGATCGACGGTTTCTCCTGGCAGCGACGCCTCGAGCAGCCAGAGCAGGACGAGCCCCGACAGCCAGCGTAAAAGGCCGGCCAGGGAGCGGCTGACGGCATTGCGGCGTCGCAAGAACGACAGCAGCGCGGCCACGGCGAGAAACGCGGCGGCGAATCCGGCCACCTTGGGGCCGACGTGGACGGCCTGGCGGCTGGCGTCGGCGAGCATTTCGGGTAGTGCGGCGAGTTCGGGCATGAGGGGGACGTCGCTTTTTGGCGGCATCCTGTGTTTCTACGTTGCCCCGGTCCCTGCGTCAACGCGGGGCCGAACAAGGAAGGTTGTGACGGTGTCCAAGAAGAAATCGCGACCGCGTCCCGATCCGGCGAGCCTCGGCCTGCCCTGCGCGGGCGTGGAGAGCCATGCCCATCTGGACATGGGCGAATACGACGAAGAGGGCGTCGGCGCGGTGCTGGACCGCGCGGCGGCGGCGGGCGTCGCCCGTGTGGGCAACGTCTTTCTCGGCCCGGCGGCCTATCTGGCGCACCGGGAGCTTTTCGCGGACCGGCCGGAAGTGTTTTTCCTGCTCGGCGTGCATCCCTGCGATGCGGCCAAGGCGTCGCCCGGCGACGTGGCGGCCATGGCGGACGCGTTCGCCGGCGACGCGCGGCTGCGCGCGGTGGGCGAGATCGGCCTCGACTACTACTGGGACGCGACGACGGCTGCGGCGCAACAGGCGCTTTTGCGCGAACAGCTCGCCCTGGCCCGGGAGATCGGCGTGCCTGCGGTCATCCACAGCCGCGACGCGGCGGCGGACACCCTGGCCGTGCTCGACGACATGGGTTTTCGCGACCGTCCGCTGGTGTGGCACTGTTTCGGCGGCGGCGCGGACCTTGCGGCGGCAATTTTTTCGCGCGGCTGGACGCTCTCCATTCCGGGGCCGGTGACCTATGCCAGGAATACGGACCTTGCGGCGGCCGTCGCGGCCATGGACCTCTCCCGCGTGCTGCTGGAGACGGATTCCCCGTATCTCGCGCCCGAGCCCTGGCGCGGCAAGCGCAACGAACCGGCGTTTTTGGCGTTCACCTGCCTGCGCGTGGCCGAACTCATGGGCCGCGACCCGGCCGAGGTCTGGCGCGCGACGGGCGACAACGCGCGGCGGGCGTTCGGGCTGTAGGCGACGATAAAAGCCCCCGCGGCCCAGGGCCGCGGGGGCTTTCGTCTGCGCGCCGTCCGTGCGGCGCCTCAGGACATGGCCAGCATCCAAGGGATGCCCACGGCCAGGAAGACGGCGAGGAAGATGACGCCGAAGATAAATCCGAGCCGCCAGAAATCCTTGGCCGGGATGTAGCCGCTGCCGAAATAGATCGGCGAGGGGCCGGTGGCGAAGGGCGTGAGGATGCCCATGATGCCGAGGCTCGTGCCGAGCATAAGCGCCATGACCTTCATGTTCATGCCCGGAACCGCAGCGGCCGCCGTAAGGAAGACCGCCATCAGCGCCGTGACGTGGGCCGTGACGCTGGCGAAGATGTAGTGGATGGCGAAAAAGACCACCACCAGCGCCACCATGACCGTGGTCAGCGAGTAGCCGGCCAGGTGCGCGGCGACGCCGTTGGCGAACCATGTCAGAAAACCCGTCTTGGCCAGGCCGTCGGCCAGGGCGACCAGCGTGCCGAACCACATGAGCACGTTCCAGGCCTGCTTGTTGGCGAGCAGGTCGTCCCAACTGATGACCTTGAACAACAGCATGAGGCACAGGGCGATGAACGCCGTGGTCGTGGAATCGATGGCCTTGCCGCCGAATATCCACAGCACCAGGGCGAAAAGGGCCAGCCCGGCCATGGTCAGTTCCTTGCGCGTGATCGGGCCCATGGCGGCAAGTTCCTTGCCCGCCCAGAGCGGGGCGTCTGCGCTTTCCTTCTGCGTCGGCGGGTAGAGGACGTAGCTCAAAAACGGCACGGCCAGAAACAGGATGATGCCGACTGGCGCGATGGCAATGAACCACTCCGTCCATTCCAGGCGGATCTTCGCCGTTTTTTCGATCACGGACACGGCCAGCAGGTTGGGAGCGAGGCCCGTGAGGAAAAGCGAACTGGTGACGCACGTCGTGGCCAGCGCAACCCACATGATGTAGGAGCCGATCTTGCGCGGGTCGTTGTCCGGGGTGGAGCCGTAGAGCGGCGGAATGTTCTTGATGATGGGGAAGATGGTGCCGCCGCTACGCGCGGTGTTGGAGGGCATGAACGGGGCCAGGATGCAGTCGGCGAAGGCCACGGCGTAGCCCAGGCCCAGGGTCTTTTTGCCGAGCACCTTGATCAGCGACAAGGAGATGCGGCGGCCAAGGCCGGTTTTCTCGTAGCCCAGCGCGAACATGAAGGCGATGAAGATAAGCCAGACCGTGCCGTTGGAAAAGCCCGAAAGGGCCCAGCTGATGGCCTCGCCGGCCGTGGGCGGGGTCGGCGGCTTGGCCGGGACCAGGCGCAGCAGGGCGGCCAGGGTGACGCCCATCACACCGATGGCGGCGGCCGGGATGGGCTCGAGCACGAGGCCCACCACCACCGCGGCGAACACGGCGAAATAATGCCAGGCATAGGGTTGGAGCCCCGCTGGGACGGGCAGGGCGGCGACGAGCAAGCCGACGACGACGGGAAGCAGCGCTTTCACGGGAAACTTCATGGAGTCCTCCTTGGAGAGCGGGGCGATGCGTCCTGATTCCGGGCCTTTGCTTCCCCTCTACGCCGTCTTGCAAGGTGATACAATCCCGGAATGGGGCCAGATGATGCGGGACTCGGGAGACGCCGCCCGTTTGGGCCACGACAAGGCCCGTCAGAGTTCCGACGTCACGCCGGCGGCAGCTGGACAGGACAAGGCGGCGTCTACGCTTGCATGATTATTGCTTGATCGCCTGGGCCGCCCTGCCGTGCGGGCGAAGCATCCCTCGGACAGGGGAAAGGAAGCGTGCCGTGGAACGGATCAAGGAAACACTCGTCGCCGATCCCCGCTACCGGGCCGGGATCGAACGCTGCCTGCAACGACCGGTGGTGCTCGTGGCCCTGACCAACGTCTGCAATCTTTCCTGCGCCTATTGCTCCACGCGAAACGTCCGTCCGATCCGCTGCGACATGGACACGGCCCTGGCCAAATCCGTCGTGGACCAGGCCCTGGAAAACGGCTGGCCCCTGCAGTTCGGGCAGACGTACGAGCCGTTCCTGCATCCGCACGTCGAGGAGATCATCGCCCACGTCCACGACAAGGGCGCGGTCTTCCAAAGCGCCACCAACGGCTTGGCCATCGGGCGCGGCGCTTACGACCTGCCCATGAACCTGCTCGTCAGTTACAGTGCGGACGAGGACGATTATGCCTATCGCGGCGCGAAACCCTCCTTCGAGGCCTACCGGAAACGCCTGCTGGGCTTTTTCCGCCACCGCATCGCGAGAAAGGTCCCCGGCGTCATCAGCGTGCAGATCGCGGACTATTCCATCTTCCGTGGGGCGCTCGCCTATGACAAGTCCATAGCGGACGCGGCGGGCATCTGGCGCAAGGCGCGGCTTTTGGCGCAGCGCCTGGATCTCCTGCCCTCCCTCGATGCCCTGGATCCCGAGGAGGCCATGGCGCGAATCGCGGCCCGCGATCCCCTGCCGCTTTTCGACGCGGACGGCTGCCGGGTGCAGGTGCTGCCGACGAAGATCATGCCCAATGCCTACGACGCCTTCATGGCGCTCCCGGCGGGCACGAAATCGGCGGGATACTGCGACTCCTGCTGGACCATGCTGTCGCTGCAGTCCGACGGCGGCGCGGCCTTTTGCTGCTGCGACCCCGCGGCGCGGGCCGTGGCCGGGAAGATCACGCCCGATACGGACCTCGCCGCGTTCTGGCGCGGCCCGGAGATGACGCGCGTGCGCGAGCGTTTCGAGGCGTTTACGCCCCTGCACGCCTTCTGCACGCGCTGCCTGTCCCAGGTCTCGGAGCACATCAAACCCCTGCTCACGATGGTCGATCCCGGCCTTGTGGCCACGATCCTGCGCGAGCAGGGCGTCGCGGACGACCTGCCCTGGTTCGCCTTCCCGAAAGGATGAGGCGCGCGCACGGCCCGCGCCGTCCGGCGGTTGCCCAAAATCCTGCCCGGGGGTAGTGTTTCGCGGCCATTGACCTGCAAACCCGGGAGACGCACCCCATGGCCCTACACATCACCACCCACGGCGACATCGACCAGATTGTCGCAACCGCGCTGTCGCGGGAATTCGTGCGCAAGATCTACCGCCACTGCTGGGGCAAGAACAACACCCCCTATTTCGCCGGCAACTGCTTCCGTGGCGTGCTCTACTTCGACGAGCGCCTGGCCGGGAAATACGCAGAGGACCTCGGGCTCGCCTGGAACGGCTGGCTGTCCGCCCCCAAGTTTCATCACAGGACCGGGGCCTGCTACGAGCACGGCCTGACCCTGACCGTGGACGCGGGGGCAGGCCCGACGCAGCTCGGCGCGGCCGGGCTGGCCGTGGCCGAGGAGCGCCCGAGCCTGGGCGATTTCCTGGCCCGCATCGGCGAGGGCGAGGTGCTGTGCGTGCTCGGCGCGGTGGACAAGGGCGAGATGCAGTTCACCCTGCCCGATTTCAGCGGTCCCTTCGACCCGGAGAAACTGACCGTGCGGGTCGAACGCCTAAGCGACCTCTACTGCGAGGAGACCGTGATCACGGGGCTCGCCTATGACGGGCGCATTCTGTCCATGGAGACCGGCCAGTCGCGCGGCAAGAACATGCTCGATCCCCTGCTCATCGACAGGGAGGGCAAGCTGCTCGACATGTACGATTTCGCCTGAGTGCCGCGTCGGGCCGCAGCACTCTCCCGCCGCCTTGACGCTGGGTGCCCTGCGGCCTATAGACAGAGGACAAGTGGGATTTTCTCGCCCCGCAGGCAAGCCGGAGGACGCAGTGAAAACCGTACTGGTCGTTGACGACGATCCCAGCATCCGTGCGTTGATCCGGCTCTACCTCGAGGGCGGTGGCTATGCCGTGATCGAGGCCGGCGACGGTCGTCAGGCCATGAAGCGGTTTGCCGGGCAGTTGCCCGACCTCGTGGTGCTCGATATCTTCATGCCGGAGATGGACGGGCTGGAGGTGTTGCAGAAACTGCGCGAGGAGTGTCGGGCCTGTCGGGTGATGGCCATCTCCGGCGGTTCGGCCAAGGTCGGCATGGACCTGCTCGGCCATGCCACGATCTTCGGCGCGGATGACGTGCTGGAAAAGCCTTTCGACGCGCCGACCCTGCTGCGCAAGGTCACCGCCCTGATCGGGGCGCCCGAAGCCTGATTTCCCGTTTTCCCGGGAGCGCCCTCCGCCGCGCACGGCGTCCCTGAAGAGAGCTCCCGCGCCTTCGCGCGGGCATATCGTCCTTTTCTCGGGAATTGCGCTAGGCGAACGCGCCGCGGGCCTTTTCAAGAAGCCTGGCCGCACGGTCCAGAGCCATCCGGGCCGCGGAGAGGTCGCGGTCCTCGCCCGCCGACTCCAGTTCCCGCGCCGCCTCCCCGAGTTCCTCGAACCTGTAGGACAGGGCCGAGCCCTTGAGCTTGTGCCCCTGGCGGCGCGCCGTTTCCAGGTCGCCCGCGGCCAGGGCCAGGCGCGCGCTTTCCAGCGTGGCGTCGGCGGTGGAGAAAAAGATCGGCAGCAAGGGGCGCAGCAGGTCCATGTCCGGGCCGAGGTCGGGGGATACGGCGACCGGGCGCGCCGCTTCGCCCAGGTAGCGGGCCACGGCTTCGAGAACCGCGCTTTTGCGTACGGGTTTGGTCAGGAAATCGGTACAGCCGGCGGCGTCGCTGCGCAGGCGGAACTCGTCCAGGGCATGGGCCGTGAGCACCAGGATGGGTACGGGCGTCCGGCCGTGGCGGCGTTCCATGTCGCGGATGGTCCGGCTGGCCTCGTAGCCGTCGAGCACGGGCATTTCGAGGTCCATGAACACGAGGTCGTAGGCGGTTGCGGCGAATTTCTCCACGGCCTCGCGGCCGTTGGCGGCGACCTCGACCTGGTAGGGCGCGTCACAGAGAAAAAGCTGCATGAGCGTCAGGTTGTCGGCGTTGTCGTCCACGAGCAGGATGCGCGGCGGAGAAGAGGCAGCGGGCATGTCGTGTCACCGGTTTTCAGGTTGCAGGTCGGAATCGGGCGGCCCGGACGACGCATTTCCAGACGCTAGTCGAGCGGAGCCTCGTTGGCAACCGCAAAAGGGCCGGGACGCAGGCACACCGCGACTTCCGGGCACATCGCGGCGAATTCGCGCACAAAGGCTTCGACCTGCGCCGCCGCCTCCGGCGCGTAGAGCAGGCGCACCACGGCGGCGAAGCGGTCCACCACCGTGGGCAGGGCCAGGTTGTCCCGCGCCTCGAGCAGGAACTTGAGCAGGGCGACGTGTTCTGAAGCCAGGCGCACGTACAGCCGTCCCGATGTCCGGGACGGCCTGTAAGGAGGCTGGCGGCGCGGGCGGCGCCTCACAGCGTCTCGCAGCCGTCGGCCGTGATCAGCGCCATGTGCTCCCAGCGCGCACCCCCCCATTCGGGGTAATACAGGCCCGGTTCCACCGTGACCACCATGCCCGGCTCGAGGAAGCCCTCGGAGGTCGGGTTGAGGCTCGGCCCTTCGTGGGTTTCGAGTCCGATGCCGTGCCCCAGGGAATGCGTGAAGCGCTCGGCCACGCCTTCACGCACGAAGACCTCCCGGGCCAGCCCATAGGCTTCGCGAAAGGAGAGCCCCGGCCGCAGCCTGGCGAGCACGGCCGTCTGGGCGCGCTTTACCCGGTCGAGCAAGGTGACGAAACGCTCGGGCGGATTGTCGCCCACCCAGACCGTGCGCGTCTGGTCGGAGCAGTAGTCGTCGCGGCGGCCGCCCACATCCACGAGCACCAGGCATTCGTCGCGGATGACGGTTTCGCCGGGGATGGCGTGGGGCAGGGCGGCATTGGCGTCCACGCCCACGATGGAGGAAAAGGCCAGTTCGCTGGCCCCGAGTTCGCGGAAGAGCTTTTCGATCTCCCAGGCGGCCTGCGCCTCGGTGCGGCCGGGCACGAGCACCTCTGGCAGGCGGGCCATGACCGCGTGGTTGACGGCGGCGGAGCGGCGCATGCGCGCGATCTCGTCGGCGTCCTTGATCAGGCGCAGCGGCTCCACGGCCTGGGGCACGGGGAAGAGGTCGATGTGCTCGGCGAGCTTGGCGTGGGTGTCGAAGGAGAGGGCCGTGGGCTCGAAGCCCAGCCGCGCGATGCCCCGATCCTTGAGGAAATCGGCGATGGAGGCGAAGCGTCCGGCCCCGTAGATGCACAGGTCCCTGGCCGGCCACAGGCGCAGGGCCGCGTCGCGGTAGCGGGCGTCGGTGAAGAGCGCGTCGCGGCCGTTTACAGCCACGCACAGGTAGCCCGCGGTCTCGTTGCACTGGGGATCGTGCAGTTCGAAGCCGCTTAAGTAGAATCTGTTGGCGGCGTGGGAAACAAGCAGGGCCTCGTGGCCGGCGGCCGCGAGGCGTTCGCGCAGCCGGTCGCGTCGGGCCGCGTACACGGCCGTGTCCATGGCGTCGTTCACGGAAGAGATCACTCCTTGCAGGATCGGGCCGAAGCCCCTTGGCCGGCCGGTATCGCCAATCGCGCCGCCGGCGTCAATGCCGCCTCGCCGGCCGGCCGGGCGGGACGGACGCATGCGGCGGCTGCGGGAAAACGGGGTTTTGCCGGACAGTTCCGGCGGTGCTGCCGGCGGGGTCCGGAGCCGCCCGAACCGGGCGGCGTCACAGCGTATAGACCGTCTCGGCCGCGCCGGAAACCATGCGCTCGGCCCATTCCACGCCCTGCATGAAGGAGTGGTCCATGTTGCCGACCTCGTATTTCCAGCCGCCGAAGCGGCCGCGGGAAGAGACGCCCCGGTTTTCCAGGGCCGGTTGCAGTACGGCCAGGGCGGCGTCGCGCTCGAGGCAGGGGATGGGGTAGGCGTAGTCCACGCGCATCTCCCAGGTGGAAACGAGGCGTTGCGCGTCCCCGGGGCTGATGAGCGTGGTGTTGACCAGTCCCTGCACGGTGCGGGACACGAGGGTGTCGAGGTCCTCGGGCTTGTACGCGGAATAGCTCGTCTCGGTCATGATGGCGCGCTTTCTGGGCTTCGTGCCGTCGGGATCCGGGGTGTTGTTGTAGGAATAGTTGTGGAAATTGGTCACCCGGTAGAACGGGCAGTCGGATTCGGGGAAATACATCCAGCAGCGCGGGTCGGGCGGCGCGCCGTGAAAGCCCAGGCCGTGGATGGCCGAGCCGTTGTGCTTGAGCCGGCCGGCGGCGTCGATCATGGCCGGGGTCGGGTCGGCCAGGACTTCACGCACCAGGCGGTCCAGCGGCATGGTGGAGAGGAGGTGGTCGTAGGTGACGCTCCCGCCGTCGGCCGTGCGCGCGGTCCTGGTCGCGGCGTCGAGGGAGGCCAGCGGCGCGCGCAGGCGCACGCGATCGGCGAAGCGCGCGGCCAGGCGGCGGTAGATTTCGCCCGTGCCGCCGCGCAGGGGGAAGCTGAAGGTGTTGTTGGGCCCCCAGGCCACGTCGTCGCGGCCGAGGATGATGTTCTTGATGACCCGGTCGGCGTCCACCACGGAAACGCGTTCGCCGATCCAGCGGTGGGACATGACTTCGCCGGGATGGGCCCAGACCTTGAAATTGTAGGGCACCATGAACAGGCGGGCGATGCCCGGGCCGAAGACCCGGTCCACCCATTCGCGGAAGTTGGCCGGCGGGGTTTCGTATGTGCCGGCGGCCGCGGCCCGTCCGGCCTCGAGCAGGCCGGCCACGCATTCCCAGGCCAGTTCCGGGGGCAGGCGGCGGATGTTGTTCTGAAAGGGGTAGGGCACGAAGGTGCCGGCGGCGCGGATCCAGGACTCGCGCTCGTGACGCAGCACGTCGTCGCCGAGCAGCGTCTCGAGCAGCGCGTCGAAGGCCGGGTAGTGGGAGAAAACGACGTGCCCGCCGACGTCCCAGGTGAAGCCGGCCGCGTCGGTGAAGCTCGCGGCCAAGCCGCCGACGTGGTCATGGCGTTCGAGGACGAGGAAATCGTGTTCGCCGTGCTGTGTCAGCCGCCAGGCCGCGCCGAGCCCCGTGGGGCCTGCGCCGATGATGAGGTATTTGACGTGCATGGGCTTCTCCTGGGCAATGGCGTCTCCCTATCAGAAACGGGGCGTGGAGGAAAGGCGCGCCATGGCGGCGGTCGCAACGCGGGCGGGGGCGTGGGAAGGACCGCAGTCGCGAGGCAGGCGTAGACAGGCGCCGGGGTCGCAAGGGGAAGGCGTCGCGGCTCCCGGGCGCAGCACCATGCGCCGACGCGGGCAGCGTCGTGGGACAAGGGAACAAGCCCCCGGAGCCGCACGGGAACGGCATCGCCGTGAAGCGACGGCGCGGCGGCAGTGGGGTCTTCCGGGGCCGCGCGCAGGCGCGGTCCCGGAAGACGGAAGAAGGTGTGGCCTACCAGGCCGGACGACGGGGCGGCCTGGGCGCGCGGGGTTTGGCCTCGTTGACCTTGAGGCTGCGTCCCTCGAACTCGGCGCCGTCCAGGGCGCGGATGGCCTCGTCGGCGGCGGCGTCGTCATCCATCTCGACGAACCCGAAGCCGCGCGGCTTGCCGGTTTCGCGGTCGGAGATCAGTTTGACGGATTGGACTTCGCCGTAGCGCCCGAACAGATCGCGGACGCTGTCCTCGGTGGTGCGGAAAGGCAGGTTGCCAACGTAGATGTTCTTGGACATGAGAAACGGACTCCCAAACGGTTGGACGTCAAAGCGATCGGAAGCGCGTACGGAGGTCGGTTCGCCAACGGGACCGCCGGCTACGCTCCTTCCCAGGACGATTCCATCGGCCGTACGGCCGGAATGGCCCGATAGTTGGAGTGCATCCGTCGGACTGGGCTTCGAAGCGGTGGGAAACGGTCGGCGCGCACTCTCTGTTGACTCCCCAAGCGTGCCGTTTGCGCATGACCAGGGCCTGTCCCCGAGGACACGAGCGGAAGCGTCACGTCTTTGGACGAAGATGAAAAAAAGTATCGGATTGCAATACTCCTGGCAAGGAGAAAATGTTCCTTTTGACTGTTTCTCGCTGAAATACTTGTCTGTTTATGCATAGACAAGCCGGTTTTCTTTGTGCCGCAATCACCGTGCAACGGCGTGCTGCCAAGAAGTGCGAATTCTGGTATCCACGCGGCTGAGGCGAAGTCCGGGCAGGCCCGGGGGAGGAGCGCATGGCCGAGAACAAGGAAGCCGATCGGTTTGCCGTGGCGGTGTCGGTGCGGGAAGGCTACAAGGTGGGAATCGGGGGCACCACGAAGGAAAGCGAGCGCGTACTCTACTATTACGCCGAAAAGACGCCGGAAACGGGCATTCTGGTGCAGGCGCTCAACGCCAACAGCGTGCCGAGCGGCGAGCGTTCGCCGGTTACGGACGAGGAGTTTTTTTCCAAGTACAAGCCCGAGCCGTTGATCTACTACAACCAGGTCAAGCCGCGCATGGACGCGATGCTCGCGGAGCTCGACAAGGGCGAGAAGCATCTCGAGGCCGGTCGCACGGACAAGGCCGAGGCTTCGTTCCAGAAGGCGCTGGAGTACGACGCCGAGAACCTGCGCGCCATTTTCGGCCTGGGTAACGCCTATCTCACGGCCGGCAAGATGGAGGAGGCCAGGGAGATTTTCGAGAAGATCATGTCCATCGACCTGGCGTTCGGCCCGGAGAACAAGTTCCTGTTCAACGAGTTCGGCATCCGCATGCGCAAGCACGGGCTGCTGGACATGGCCAGGAGCTATTACGAGAAGGCGCTTGCGGCCTCCGAGGCCGACGAGAACCTGCACTTCAACCTGGGCCGCATCCACTACGAGCTGGGCGATTTCGCCGCTGCCGTGGCCGAGGCGGACAGGTGCCTCGCCATCAACCCCGGCTTCCTCATCGCGGGCAAGCTCAAGAAAGCGGCGCAAAAAGGGCTTGCTTCCGCAAGTCCGTCCTGACGCTGCTTGTTCGCGCAGGCGGCCCCGTTCCGTGATCGCGCCGCCGGCATTTCATGGCGCGCGCCTGCCACGCGGGCGGTCCCATTTTTTACCTAAACACCACCGTCTTGTTCCCGAACACGATCACCCGGTCCTCCAGGTGCCATTTCACCGCGCGGGCGAGCACCGTGCGCTCCAGGTCGCTGCCCGTGTTCTTGAGGTCCGCGATGGAAAAGCGGTGCGTCACGCGCGCCGTGTCCTGCTCGATGATCGGGCCGGCGTCGAGCTCCGCCGTGACGTAGTGCGCCGTGGCCCCGATCAGCTTGACCCCCTTGTCGTGCGCCTGGCGGTACGGGTCCGCGCCGACGAAGGCCGGCAGGAACGAATGGTGGATGTTGATCACCCGCTGCTCGTAAGGCCGCAGGAAATCCGCCGAAAGAATGCGCATGTAGCGCGCGAGCACGATCAGGTCCGTGTCGTTTCCGAGCAGGTCCGCCATCGCCGCCTCGGCCTCGGGCATGCCGCCGTCGCCCACGGGCACGCAGGCAAAAGGCACCCCGAACCCTTCCACGCTGCCGCGCAGGTCCTCGTGGTTGCTGATCACCCGCGCGATCTCGCACGGCAGCTCGCCCCGGGCGTGCCGCCACAGCAGCTCCATGAGGCAGTGGTCGTGGCGCGAGACCAGGAACACTGCCTTGTGCGGCACGTCCGTGAACGTCAGCCGCCAGTCCATGGAAAAACGGTTCCCCACCACGTCGCCGAAAGCCGCTTCCAGGGCCGCGCGGGAAATGTCCACGTACGGGGCGAAAAATTCCAGCCGCATGAAGAACGTCCCCCCCTCGGGGTCCGTGGAGTGCTGGTCCAGGTCGATGATGTTGGCCCCGTGGGCGTGCAGGAAGGTCGTGACCGCGGAAACGATGCCCGGGCGGTCCGGGCAGGTGATGCGCAAGCGGGCGATGGGCGTCATAACGGAAATATCCTTTGAGCGGGTATCCGGCGCGCGCCGGGGAAAAGCCCATAGCGCAGAACGGATTCGGAGGCCAGCAGGCTTTCTCCAAAGATTGTTCGGACAATATTGTCATTTTACGCAAAATCGTTTACAAACCGCCATCCATGACAGGCCGGCCCGCGCCCGGGGCCCGCAAAGGCCGAAGGGAAAGCCAAGCGCGCCTGGAATTTCGTCCGGTGCGATTCGCTGGAGCGCTCCGGTTTTCCCAGGGAAATCGGCATATTGAAAATTTCGCCGTCTGAGAGGCGAAAGGGCGCGTCTTGTGTCCGGCGCGCGTCGCGCGTGGTTCGCGCGGACATGATCAGGGTTTGGGACGCCTTCGAGGCAGGGTGCGCATGCGCCGGAATGTCCCGTCCTGCCTGTGTTTCCGGCGCATGCGCCCTCCGGGCTGCCGGTCGCTTTTCTTGAAATGCGGGGCGGCGTGTTTTACACAGCAACGCGGTTGTAACCTTGCCGATGCATTTCCCGCCCCTGCAGCGCGGGAAGGCGGACATTCCGGGGAAAAGAGCGCCTTTTTGCCGGAATTTCACAAATATGTGTCATCGAGGGGGAGAGGGGATTCCAATCGAAGCCGGGTTCATGTATTGGCACAGGAACTCGTCTTTGGTTGTAAGTGCTTGAAATCGACAGTTAAACAGGAGGCGTCCATGAAAAGGTCCTGGCTCATTGCCTTGTTGCTCATCCTCGGGATGGCCGCGCCGGCCCGCGCCGCGGACACCATCAAACTGGGATTCAACATCCCCATGACCGGCGATATTCCGGACGTCGGCGAATCTTCGAAAAACGCCGCCGAGATGCTCAAGAAGAAGATCAAGGACGCCGGCGGCATCGAAGTCGGCGGCAAGAAGTACCAGGTGGAATTCATCTACGAGGACAACGAGTCCAAGGCCGAATCCGCCCTGTCCGCCGCGCGCAAGCTCATCACCCAGGACAACGTCCTCGGCATCGTCGGCCCGCAGTCCAGCAAGCAGGCCGTGCCCGCCGCCGAGGCCTGCAATGACCTCAAGACCCCGATGATGGCCCCCTGGTCCACCAACCCCAACACCACGAAAAACCGTCCCTTCGTCTTCCGCGGCTGCTTCCTCGACACCTTCCAGGGCCCCACGGCCGCCAAGTTCGCCTCCGAGGAATTCAAGGCGAAAAAGGCCGCGGTGCTCTACGACATCGCCTCCGACTATCCCAAGGGCCTGGCCGAGGACTTCAAGGCCGCCTTCGAAAAGATCAATGGCCCCGGCTCCGTGGTCGCCTTCGAGACCTTCACCACCAAGGACGTGGACTTCTCCGCCCAGCTGACCAACATCGCCAAGTCCGGCGCCGACGTCCTGTTCGTGCCTCAGTATTACAACGAAGTGCCGCTGATCGTGAAGCAGGCCAAGTCGCTTGGCTTCAACAAGCCCGTGCTCGGCAGCGATTCCTGGGGTTCCGGCGACCTGATGGGCCTGTGCGGCGACGACTGCAAGGGCTACTTCTTCGTCACCCACTACGCCGCCGCCGGCGCCAAGGGCAAGACCAAGGAATTCATCGACGAGTACACCAAGCTCTACAACAAGACCCCCGACGACGTCGCCGCCCTCACCTGGGACGGCGCCAACCTGATGCTCGACGCCATCAAGACCATGCCCGCCATCACCGGCGACATGGCCAAGGATCGCGAGGCCCTCATGAAGGCCATGGCCGGCATCAAGAAGTTCGAAGGCATCACCGGCAACATGTCCTACCCGGCCACGGGCGACCATGACCCGATCAAGTGCGCCGTGGTGGTGAAAATCGACGACGCCGGCAAGTTCGCCTTCTACAAGTCCGTCTGCCCGTAGCCCCGGACCGGCCTCGCGCCGGCCGACCGCGCCCCCCGGACGCCGCATCCCTGCGGCGTCCGGGGCGGCATCGCCTCGAAACGATCGTCCGTAGGGCCCGCGCCGGGTCTTCGGACGCCAAACACAGATCGCGCCAAGGGGGTCTCCGTTGCTGCAAAGCCTTCTGCAAAATCTCCTCAACGCCTTGCAATGGGGGAGTTTTTACTCGTTGATCGCCCTTGGCTACTGTTTGGTCTACGGCGTGCTGCTGCTGATCAACTTCGCCCACGGCGACATCTTCATGGTCGGGGCCTACATCGCCTTTTTCGTGTGCACGTTCCTGCTCGGCAAGTACGGGGCCATCCCCGGCATGCCCGGCTGGCTGGTGCTCACGCTCGCCGTGCCGCTGACCATGATCCTCACAGCCGTGGTCGGCGTGACCCTCGAGCGCGTGGCCTACAGGCCGCTTCGGCGCAAGGGCGTCAACCGGCTCTACGTCGTCATCACGGCGCTGATGTGCGGGCTGATCCTGGAAAACGGCAACCTCGCCCTGCTCGGGGCCAGCCGCAAGAGCTTTCCCACACTCGTGCCCACCAAGGTGTTCGAGGTCTTCGGCGTCACCGTGACCAACATCAAGATGATGGTCATCGGCGTGGCCATCCTCTCCTTTCTGCTTTTGCACTTCATCGTCACGCGCACGAAGATCGGCATGGCCATGCGCGCCATTTCCTACGACCGCTTCGCCGTGCCCCTGATGGGCATTCCGGCGGACACGGTCATCGTCTTCACCTTCGTGCTCGGTTCGGGCTTCGCGGGTCTGGCCGGCCTCTTTTTCGCCATGACCTACCCGGTGCTCGACCCCTACATGGGGGCGCTGATCGGCTGGAAGGCCTTCATCGCGGCCGTGGTCGGCGGCATCGGCTCCATTGCCGGGGCCTTTGCCGGGGGATTTCTGCTCGGTTTCGTGGAGATCATGGTGGTGGCCTTTTTCCCCTCCACCTTCCGCGACCTGATCGCCTTTTCCATTCTGCTGCTCATCCTGTCCATCCGGCCGACCGGGCTTTTCGGCGTGGCCAGGCGGACCAAAATCTAGGACCAGCAAGGGAGCCGCATCATGAAGCGCCTGTCCGTTCCCGCCCTGCTGGCCGCCGTCTTCGCCGCGCTGGTCTGGGCCTCGCAAACCGGAGCCATGAACATCTACTGGCAGTCGGTGGTCATGTTCATGGGCGTCAACATCATCCTTTCCTCGAGCCTCAACATCATCAACGGCAACATGGGCGAGTTTTCCTGCGGCCATGCCGGGTTCATGGCCGTGGGCGCCTACGTGTCCTCGGTGCTGTCCGTGGCGCTCTTCGCCAAGTCCGCCGCTTTCGGCGACCCGCTGCTTCCGCCGCACCTGGCCGTGTGGGTCTTTCCGCTGGTGCTTTTGGCCGGGGCGTTCGCCGCCTCGCTCGTTGGCCTGCTCGTCGCCATCCCGTCGTTCAAGACCCGCGGCGACTACCTGGCCATCATCACCATCGCCGCCGCCTACATCGTCAAGTCCACCATCGAGAACATCGGCATCATCGGCGGGGCGAGGGGGTTCATGGGCATGTCCGCGGTCATGCGCGCCATGAACGACACGGCCAATCTGCCCTGGATCATGATCTGGGTCGTGCTCGGCACGATCTTCTCCGTGTGGCTCATCCGCCGCTTCATCTATTCGACCTTCGGCAAGGGCGTGGACGCCATCAGCCAGGACGAGATCGCGGCCGAGATCATGAGCGTCAACACGGACCGGGTCAAACTCGTGGCCTTCATGGTCTCCTGCGGCCTGGCCGGGCTTGCCGGCGGGCTTTTCGCCCACATCCTCGGCTACGTGAACCCGGGGTCGTTCACCATCCTCAAGTCGACGGAAGTGATGGTCATGGTCTACCTCGGCGGCATGGGCTCGCTTTCGGGCTCGGTGCTCTCGGCCATCCTCATCACCCTGCTCATGGAGGCGTTGCGCCCCTTGCAGATCGTCAAGTGGGTGGTGATTCCGCTGCTGCTCGTGCTGCTCATGCAGTTTCGGCCGGAGGGCATCATGGGGCGGCGGGAACTGGCCGACGTGTTCCCGGGGCTGCGCAAATTCTACAAGTTCAAGGGGTAGGCCGTGGCGCTTTTGGACGTGAAGGACATGACCCAGTACTTCGGCGGGCTGTGCGCCGTGTCGGAGTTTTCGGTAGCCTTGGAGGAAGGGCAGCTCGCGGCCCTGATCGGCCCCAACGGCGCGGGCAAGACCACGGTCTTCAACCTCGTCAGCGGCTTCTACAAGCCCACGCGCGGCGATATCCTCTTCAAGGGCCGCTCCATCAAGGGCCTCAAGCCCCATGACGTGACGGCCCGGGGCATCGCGCGCACCTTCCAGAACATCCGGCTGTGGTTCGACATGACGGTGCTCGACAACATCCGCATCGCCCAGTACCACGCCCTGGGCTACGGCCTGCTCGACTGTTTCCTGCGCACGCCGCGCTACATGAAGCGCGAGCGCGAGATCGAGGAGCACGCCATGAACGTGCTCGAACGCCTGGGGCTGCGGGACGTCGCCGGCGAATTTCCCAAAAATCTGCCCTACGGCGTGCAGCGCCTGGTGGAGATCGCCCGGGCGCTGTCCATCAAGCCCGCGCTGCTCATGCTCGACGAGCCCGCCGCGGGCCTCAACTCCTCCGACGTGGAAGGGCTGATCAAGCTCATCGCCGACATCCACAAGGATTTCGGCCTGGCCATCTGGATGATCGAGCACCAGATGGACGTGGTCATGAGCCTGTGTTCGTGGATCAAGGTCATCGATTTCGGGGCCACCATCGCCGAGGGCACGCCCGAGGAAATCCAGAACAATCCCGAAGTCATCAAAGCCTACCTGGGAGACGATACAATCTGATGCTGCTCTCCGTTGAAAACCTCCGGGTCAAGTACGGCAACATCGAGGCCCTGCACGGCATTTCCTTCCACGTCGACCGGGGGGAGATCGTGGCGCTCATTGGCGCCAACGGCGCGGGCAAGACCACGACGCTGCTTTCCATCATGCGGCTGCCGCCCCCCGAAGCCCCCAAGGTGGTGGAGGGCGACATCAAATACGAGGGTGCGTCCATTCTCGGCATGGAGCCCCACGACGTGGTGCGCAAGCTCCACATGGACCTCTCGCCCGAGGGCCGGCGCATCTTCGGCAACCTCACGGTCATGGAGAACCTCGTGCTCGCCACCTACGCCCGCAAGGACGGGGAGGAGGCCGTGGCCCGCGACCTCGACCGGGTGCTGTCGCTTTTCCCGCGCCTGTCCGAGCGGCGCAAGCAGCGCAGCGAGTCGCTTTCCGGCGGCGAGCAGCAGATGCTGGCCGTGGGCCGGGCGATCATGACCGGCTGCGACTTCATCCTGCTCGACGAGCCGAGCATGGGCCTTGCGCCGCTGCTCATGTACGAGATGTTCCGCACGCTCAAAAAGCTCAACGAGCAGGGGCTCACCATCCTTCTGATCGAACAGAACGCCAAGGTGGCCCTGTCGTTCGCCCACCGCGGCTATGTCCTCGACACCGGCGAGATCAAGACCTCGGGCACGGCCGAGGAACTGAAAAACGATCCCGAGGTGAAAAAGGCCTACCTCGGCGGCTGAGCGCCGTCGTTTCGCCACGTGCGAAAAGTCCCGGTCCGGCCGTTGCCGGGCCGGGACTTTTTTATTGGCCCGCCCCTTGCTTGTAACCGCTTGCCGGTCGCCGCGTCGGCAGCATCTGCCTTGTTCCGGCACGCCATTTGCCATTCTCCATGCGGGGAACGCCACGCCCGGCAAAAATTTCCCGCCCAAAGGAGAAAAGGACATGAGCGTATCGTCCATAGGCCAGTCCTCGAGCGACTACTGGCTCCAGCGGATGCTCGCCAGCTACGGGCAGACTTCCACGGCTTCCAGCCAGTCGTCCGTCCTCGGTCTCCTGTCGCAGGGAAGCGACGCCACCGACGACACGTCGGCAACTTCTTCCGGGTCCTCGTCTTCCACGTCGAGCTCCGTCGGAAGTTTCAACGACATTCTGACAGCCTTGCTGTCCTCCAATGGTTCCCTGGGTTACGATATGGAAACCGGCACCCTGACCACCTCCGACCAGAGCGAGGAAGGGCAGATGCCGCCTCCGCCGCCCATGGAAGGCGCGCAGGGCGAAGGCGGCGGCCAGGACGGCGGGCTGACCCGCAGCGAGACCGTCACCAAGAACGACGACGGCTCCACCACGACCACCGCGACCATGACCGACGCCAACGGCAACCAGGTCGGCACGGAAAAGACCGTCGAGAACGCCGATGGGAGCTACACCAGCACCATCACCATGACCGACGCGTCGGGCAAGACGAGCACCCGGACCGTCACCGGCGAAAACACCACCGACGGCTTCAAGGAAACCGAGACGCTTACCGACTCGGAAGGCAACATCCTGGAGAGCGGCACGGTCCTGACCGCATCCGATGGCAGCGTCACGAGCACCATGACCAGAAACGGCCCGGACGGCGGATCGGTTACGGAAAACGATAGTTACGATGCGGACGGCAAGTTGGTGTCGTCCACCACCTCGACGACTTCGCCAACGACCGCGAGCGTGGCTTCTTCGGATCCCACGTCGAGCACAAGCAGTTCCTCGAGTTCCTCTTCTTCCTCTTCTTCGTCTTCTTCCTCGTCAGGGAGTTCCTCGGGGTCCTCCAGCAGCGACGGCAACACGACGACCATTACGATGACATACGATGACACCGGCATATCGGAAACGACGACCGTGACCGACGCAGACGGGAACATCGTGAGCAAGGAAACCAAGCAGATTGCATCAAACACGACCGCGGGAAAGTCTTCCACTACGGGGGGGACGTCTGCGGCGGGAAGTTCCTCTTCCACGAGTCTCGACTCTCTGACGGACCAACTCAGTAAGCTTATAGCCGACCGGTACAACAAGAATCAGTATGCGGATCAGATGGCCCTCAATCTTGGCTCCCAGGGTGGGGTCGATGTGCAGGCATGATGCCGCGGCGACGATGCCACAAAAAAGGCGGTCCACTGGGACCGCCTTTTTTGTGGCATGAGGTCCGCGGGAGGCTGGCAGAGGAGGGCGCGGGATGCCGGGAAAAGAAGAGAAGCCTGTCTGGTGAAGCCGGACCGGGTTTCTCTGGTCTCTGGCGGCCCGGAATACCGGATAAGCGCGGCCGTCGCAGACGAAAGACGAAGGCGCGAAGTTTCCATTCAAAAATTTAATATGTAGCGTCAGAATTTGCCTTTCGCCCGTCCGACGGCGTCCTTGAGCTCGCCGAGGGCGTGCTCGAAGCCGTCGCGCAGTTCGGCCAGGGCGTCGCCGCTGCCTTTGCGCAGAAGCGTCAGTTTGTAGCGGGCCTTGTCGTATTTTTCGAGCATGTGCTCGAGTTCGCCGGTCCAGCGGTCGAAGAAGTCCGGGCCTTTCTCCCGTGCTTCCTTCCTGGCGGCTTCGATTTTGGCCTTGTAGCCGGCCAGCATATCTTCCATATCGACGCCGAAAGGCTTTTTGCCGTCCATCGTTCCCTCCCTTCCGTCGATCGCCGACAAGGGTTAGCGAAAGGACGCGCGAAGGGCAAGGCGTCAGGGCGGCGAGATTTCTTGCGTTGCCGTCCCCGTTCTGTTAAACGGCGATAGAGATGAAGAGGCTGGGCGTCCGACGTTCCCGGGGAGGAAATGCGGATCGCCCCCTGGTCAAGTTTCGAAGGCGACTTATGTCTTACTCCAGACGCTCCCCGAGCGGCGCCAGACCCCGAAGGATCTGTCGCCGGGACCCCTGGGCGAGGCGTCTCGCCAACGGAATGCAACGCTTAACGTGCTTGTATCCAAGGAGGAAGGCCATGAATGCGCGTTTGCAAAAAATTATGGTGCTGGTGCTTGCGGCTTTTATCGGTCTGACGGCACTGCCCTCCCGCTCTTTCGCCATCGGCGAGGCGGGGACGATGTACGTCACGCCGGAGTTCGGCTTTTACGGCACGGGCCAGAAGGCAGTGAATTCCTATCTGACCTTCGGCGCCAGCGGCGGCTATTTCGTGATGGACGGCCTGTCCATCGGCCTGGAGGCCCTGGCTTATTCGTTTGACCAGCGCAAGATCGACCGCAATACGGCGGCCGGTAACTTGCTGTACACCGTGGCCAGCAACAACGGCTACACCCAGAATCCCTGGGCCTTCGGCGCCAACGCCCTGATCCGCTACTATCCCGTGCGCACGGACAAGGCCGCCTTCTTCGTCGGCACCGGCATCGGCGGCATCTTCTCCAGCGAACGCATCCCGTTCTGGGAGAATGGCGGAAAGGGTAACTACTCCAACCCGACCCTGCCCGTGGACATCGGCTTCACCGTGGCCATCAGCCCGACGGTTTCCTTCGAGCTGGCCGGCCGTTATCAGCGCATCGGCTTCGACAACCACGGCCTCGACGGCTGGGGCGGTCATGCCGGCATCCGCTTCACTTTCTAGCGGAGCGGAAAAAAAGCGGCTGACAAACGCCGCAAACTAGGGTAACACGTCTGGCCCTCCCACCTGAATAGGGTGGGGGGGCCTGTTTTTTTGCCGGCAGTCCCATTGCCGCTTGACATGGTCAGGCGATGGGTCTATATGCCTCTGTCTTTGCCATACACTACGATTTTTCTTGAACGGAGACGGCTATGCCCACGATCAATCAACTTATCAGCAAGGGACGCGCTCAGGTGGCCAAGCGCCGCAAGACGCCGGCCCTGCAGGCCTGCCCGCAGCGGCGCGGCGTGTGCACCCGCGTGTACACCACCACGCCTAAAAAGCCGAACTCGGCTTTGCGCAAGGTCGCCCGCGTGCGCCTGACCAACGGCATCGAGGTGACCTCGTACATCCCGGGTGAAGGCCACAACCTGCAGGAGCACTCCGTGGTGATGATCCGTGGCGGCCGCGTCAAGGACCTTCCCGGCGTGCGTTACCACATCATCCGCGGCACGCTCGATACCGCCGGCGTGTCCGATCGCCGCCAGGGCCGTTCCAAGTACGGCGCCAAGCGGCCCAAGTAATTCCGGTCAAAGGAGAAAGCGCGTATGCCGCGTAAAGGTCCCGTATCCAAGCGCTCGGTGCTGCCCGATCCCAAGTTCGGCAGCCATCTGGTGATGAAGTTCATCAACCGGCTCATGTACGACGGCAAGAAGGGCGTCGCCGAGGGCATCTTCTACAAGGCCGTGGACGTGCTGGCCGAGAAGTCCGGCGAGGATCCCCTGAAGGCCTTCGAAAAGGCCATCGCCAACGTCAAGCCGCACATGGAAGTCAAGCCCCGTCGCGTGGGCGGCGCCACCTATCAGGTGCCCATGGAAGTGCGGCCCGAGCGGCAGCTGACCCTGGCCCTGCGCTGGCTGGTCGGCAACGCCCGTTCCCGCGGCGAGAAAGGGATGGCGGAGAAGCTGTCTGGCGAACTGCTGGACGCCTATCACAATCGCGGCGGCGCCGTGAAAAAGAAAGAGGATACGCACCGCATGGCCGACGCCAACAAGGCGTTTGCACATTACCGGTGGTAGTCGCACAAGGATAGCGTCGTGTCTAAGACTGTACCCATTGAGCGGCAACGCAATATCGGCATCATGGCTCACATCGATGCCGGGAAGACGACCACCACCGAACGTATTCTCTTTTACACCGGGGTGTCGCACAAGATTGGCGAAGTCCATGATGGCCAGGCCACCATGGACTGGATGGTCCAGGAACAGGAGCGCGGCATTACCATCACTTCCGCCGCCACCACCTGCTTCTGGCGCGATCATCGGATCAACATCATCGACACGCCCGGCCACGTGGATTTTACCATCGAGGTGGAACGTTCCCTGCGTGTCCTCGACGGGGCGGTCGCCGTTTTCGACGCCGTTTCCGGCGTCGAGCCCCAGTCCGAAACGGTCTGGCGGCAGGCCGAACGCTACCGCGTCCCGCGCATGAGCTTCGTCAACAAGATGGACCGCATCGGCGCGGACTTCTTCCGTTGCGTGGACATGATTCGCGACCGCCTGGGCGCCAAGCCCGTGCCCCTGCAGATCCCCATCGGCTCCGAAGAGAACTTCGAGGGCGTCGTGGACATGATCCAGGGCAAGGCCGTCTATTTCGACACCGAGTCCATGGGCAAGGAGTATGTCTACAAGGACATCCCCGCCGAGCTGATGGAGCGCTACGAAGAGCTGCACCAGCACATGGTCGAGGCCATCGCCGAAGAAGACGAAACGCTCATGGAAAAGTACCTTGGCGGTGAGGAGCTCACCACCGAGGAGCTGATCGCCGGCATCCGCAAGGCCACCATTAATCTGGCCATCTGCCCGGTACTGTGCGGTTCCGCCTTCAAGAACAAGGGCGTGCAGCCCCTGCTCGACGCCGTGGTCGATTTCCTGCCCTCGCCCGTTGACATCCCCGCGATGCAGGGTCACGACCCCGACCACGAGGATAAGATCATCGAGTGTCCGTGCGATCCCAAGCTGCCGCTGGCCGCGCTGGCGTTCAAGCTCATGAGCGATCCGTTCATCGGCCACCTGACGTTTTTGCGCATCTACTCCGGCCGCATCGAGTCCGGCATGACCGTGCTCAACGCCAACACCGGCAAGAAGGAACGCATCGGCCGCCTGCTCAAGATGCACGCCAACAAGCGTGAAGAGATAAAAGACGCCGACGCCGGCGACATCGTGGCCGCCGTGGGCATGAAGATCACCTCCACCGGCGACACGCTGTGCGCGGAAAACCGCCCCGTGGCCCTGGAGTCGCTGAGCATTCCCGAGCCGGTCATCGAGGTCGCCATCGAGCCCAAGACCAAGGCCGACCGCGACGCGCTGTCCCAGGCCCTCGGCAAGCTCGCCAAGGAAGACCCGTCCTTCCGCGTCAAGTCCGACGAAGAGTCCGGCCAGACGCTGATCGCGGGCATGGGCGAGCTGCACCTGGAAATCATCGTCGACCGCCTCATGCGCGAGTTCGGAGTCAACGCCAACGTGGGCGCGCCCCAGGTCGCCTACCGCGAGACCATCACCAAGCCGATCAAGCACGATCTGCGCTATGTCAAGCAGACCGGCGGTCGCGGCCAGTACGGTCACGTGGTGCTCGAGATCGAGCCCAAGGATGACGGCGGCTACGAATTCGAGAACGGAATCGTCGGCGGCGTCATTCCCAAGGAATACATCCCCGCGGTCGACAAAGGCATCCAGAACGCCATGAAGGGCGGCGTCATCGCCGGCTTCCCGCTGGTGGACATCCGCGCCAAGCTTGTGTTCGGTTCCTACCACGAAGTCGACTCCTCGGAGCAGGCGTTTTTCATCTGCGCCTCCCAGTGCTTCAAGGAAGCGGTGCACAAGGCCGGACCGGTGCTGCTCGAGCCCATCATGGCCGTGGAAGTGGTCACCCCGGAAGAGTACATGGGCGACGTCATGGGCGATTTGAACGGCCGCCGCGGCCGCATCGCCAAGATGGATTCCCGGGCCGGGGCACAGATCATCACCGCCCACGTGCCCCTCTCCTCCATGTTCGGCTACGCCACGGACCTGCGCTCGCGTTCGCAGGGCCGGGCCACCTTCAGCATGCAGTTCGACCATTACGAGAAGGTCCCGGCGGCGCTGGCCGACGAGATCATGAAGAAGAAATAACGTCCGGAGTCCCGGACGAGGGTGAAGCAACAACGACCCGCCAAGGCGGAAAGTTCCAGGGGGACGACATGGGCAAGGCGAAATTCGAGCGGAGCAAGCCGCACGTAAACATCGGCACCATCGGTCACATCGACCACGGCAAGACCACGCTGACCGCGGCCATCACGCGTCTGGCCAGCATGA
>JAEWPX010000165.1 GCA_023399375.1 Pseudomonadota bacterium
CGGCGACAACGCCACGTTCAACGTGGAACTGATCGCCCCCATCGCCATGGAAAAGGGCCTGCGCTTCGCCATCCGCGAAGGCGGCCGCACCGTCGGCGCCGGCGTCGTGTCGGAAATCGTGGAGTAATATCATGGTTTCCATGCAAAACGATCGCATTCGCATCAAACTCAAGGCTTACGACTACCGCATCCTGGACAAGGCCGTAGGCGAAATCGTGGACACCGCGCGCAACACCGGCGCGGGCGTGGCCGGGCCCATCCCGCTGCCCACGAACATCCACAAGGTCACGGTCAACCGCTCCGTTCACGTGGACAAGAAGTCCCGCGAACAGTTCGAGATGCGGGTTCACAAACGGCTTCTGGACATTATGGAGCCCACGCAGCAGACGGTGGACGCGCTCGGCAAGCTGAGCCTGCCCGCCGGCGTCGACGTGGAAATCAAGCTCTAAGGGAAGGTCGGCATGGCTGCCACGCTTGGAATACTTGGCCGGAAACTGGGCATGACCCGGATTTTCGGCGACGACGGATCGATCATCCCGGTCACGGTCATCGAGGCCGGCCCCTGTCCCGTCACCCAGGTCAAGACCATGGAGAAGGACGGGTACAACGCCATGCAGCTCGGGTTCGACACGATCCCGGAACGCAAGGTCAACAAGCCCGCCAAGGGCCACCTGGACAAGGCCGCTCGCGGCTACTTCCGGGTGCTGCGCGAAATCCGCCTGGACGGGCCCTCCGCTTTCGAGCAGGGCATGGACGTGACCGTGGACATCTTCGCCCCGGGCGAGACCGTCAAGGTCACGGGCACCTCCATCGGCAAGGGCTTCGCCGGCGTCATGAAGCGCTGGAACTTCAAGGGGCTTAAAAAGACCCACGGCACGGAAAAAGCCCACCGCTCCGGCGGTTCCATCGGTAACAACACCGAGCCGGGCAAGGTCATGAAGGGCAAACGGATGGCCGGCCACATGGGCGCGCGCACCGTGACCGTCATGGGCATCGAGGTCGTCGACGTCCGCCCGGAACAGAACCTGATCCTGGTCAAGGGTCAGGTGCCCGGACCGCGCAACTGCGTGGTCATGGTGCGCAAGCAGGGGTAACGGGTATACCTATGGCAAACGTGAAACTCTACGACCAGGCGAGCCAGGAGATCGGCACCGTCGATCTGGCCCCCGAGGTCTTCGAAGTCGAGGTCCAGCCCGAACTGCTGCACCTGGTTGTGCGGGCCCAGCTCGCCGCCAAGCGCGCCGGCACGCACAGCGTCAAGACCCGGGCCTACGTCAGCGGCGGCGGCAAGAAACCGTGGCGCCAGAAAGGCACGGGCCGTGCCCGCGCCGGTTCCAACCGCTCGCCCATCTGGCGCGGCGGCGCCATCGTGCACGGGCCGCAGCCCCGCGACTACACCTTCAAGGTCAACCGCAAAGTGCGCCAGCTGGCCCTGCGCATGGCCCTTTCGGCCAAGCTCGTGGACTCCTCGCTGGTCCTCGTGGACGCCCTGTCCGTGCCGGAAGTCAAGACCAAGCACATGGTCAAGGTGACTTCCGATTTCGGATTGAAAAAAGCCTTGATTGTTCTGCCCGCTTCGGATAACAATCTCGAGCTTTCCGCCAGGAACATTCCCGGGATCAAAGTGGTCCGGGAAGATATGCTCAACGTGTATGACGTCCTGCGCCACGACCACTTGGTCATGGTCAAGGACGCGGCGCTTAAGGTCCAGGAGAGGCTCGGTCATGGAGTACGCTAACATACTGCTGCGGCCCCTGGTTTCCGAAAAGGCCACGATGATGAAGGAAGCCGCCAACCAGGTGGTTTTTTTCGTCCACCCCGAGGCGAACAAGATCGAGATCGCCAAGGCCGTGGAAAAGGCGTTTTCGGTGAAGGTCGCCGGCGTGCGCGTCGTGCGTCGTCGTCCCCTCGCCCGCTCGCGCATGGGCCGGGTGACCGGACGCATCCCGGGCTACAAGAAAGCCTACGTGACCCTGGCGCAGGGTGATAAAATAGAGTTCTTCGAAGGGGTCTAGTCATGTCCATCCGCAAGCTCAAGCCCACGTCGGCCGGCCGCCGGTTCCAGACGGTCTCCACCTTCGAGGAGATCACTCGGACCGAGCCCGAGAAGTCCCTCGTCGAGGGCCTTCCCCGCGCCTCCGGCCGCAACTGCTACGGCCGGATCACCTCGCGGCGGCGGGGCGGCGGCAACAAGCGCCTGTACCGCATCATCGACTTCAAGCGCGACAAGTTCGACGTTCCGGCCAAGGTCTTCTCCGTGGAGTACGACCCCAACCGTAGCGCCCGTATTGCGCTTTTGCATTACGCCGATGGTGAGAAGCGTTACATTTTGGCGCCGGTTGGCATGTCCGTCGGCGATATGGTCACCGCAGGCGACGGGGCCGACATAAAGCCCGGCAACGCCCTTCCGCTCAAAAAGATTCCGGTCGGCACGCTGCTGCATAACATCGAAATGCATCCGGGCAAGGGCGGCCAGATCTGCCGCGCCGCCGGCACCTACGCCCAGCTCGTGGCCAAGGAGGGCAAATACGCCCTGCTGCGCCTGCCTTCGGGCGAAGTGCGCAACATCCTGGCCAGCTGCCTGGCCACGGTGGGCCAGGTCGGCAACGTGATGCACGAGAATATCTCCATCGGCAAAGCCGGCCGCAATCGCTGGCTCGGCAACCGCCCCAAGGTGCGCGGCGTGGCCATGAACCCCGTCGACCATCCGTTGGGCGGCGGCGAGGGCAAGAGCTCCGGCGGCCGTCATCCGGTCACCCCGTGGGGCAAGCCGACCAAGGGCTACAAGACCCGCAACAAGAAAAAGCCCTCGTCCAAGCTCATCGTCAAACGGCGCGGACAAAAGTAAGGGGAAACGCTTATGCCTCGTTCGCTGAAAAAAGGCCCGTTTGTCGACGGTCACCTGGAGAAGAAGGTCGCCTACGCCGTGGAGAACAAGGACCGCCGCGTGATCAAGACCTGGTCGCGCCGGTCCATGATCCTGCCCGAAATGGTGGGACTGACCTTCGCCGTGCACAACGGCAAGAAGTTCATTCCGGTGTTCGTTTCCGAAAACATGGTCGGCCACAAGCTTGGCGAGTTCGCGCCCACGCGGACCTTCCACGGCCATGCCGCGGACAAGAAAAGCAAAGTGAAAAAGTAGCCGGGGATCGTTCCCGGTCGGGATAAAGCCATGGAAGCCAAAGCCAGAGCCAAATTCATACGCGTGTCGCCGCAAAAGGCCCGCCTCGTCGCCGCCAACATCCTTGGCCGCCCTGTTGAGGAGGCCATGAACATACTGAAGTTCACGCCGAAAAAATCGGCCAAGCTCATCGGCAAAGTGCTGCACTCGGCCGTCGCCAACGCGGAGCAGATTTCGGGCGTGGACATCGACAACCTCACGGTCAAGCAGGTGATCGTCAATCCGGGGCCGAGCTGGAAGCGCATCATGACGCGCTCCATGGGTCGCGCCTTCAGGATCGTCAAGCGCACGAGCCATATCACCGTCGTCGTGGCCGAGAACTAGGAGCGACACAATGGGCCAGAAAGTACATCCCTACGGGTTCCGGCTCGGGTACAACAAGAATTGGCTGTCCCGCTGGTTTTCCAAAAAGGATTATCCCGCGTTCGTTTTCGAGGACAACAAGATTCGCAAGTTCGTCAAGAAGAGCCTGTACCACGCCGGGATTTCCAAGATTGAGATCGAGCGCGCCGGCGGCAAGATCCGCCTGATCATCCACACCGCCCGGCCGGGCATCGTCATCGGTCGCAAGGGCACGGAGATCGAAAAGGTGCGCGGCGATCTCAAGCAGCGTTTCGGCCGCGAATTCACGGTCGAGGTCAACGAGATCCGTCGTCCCGAGATCGATTCCCAGCTGGTGGCCGAGAACATCGCCCTGCAGCTGGAGCGCCGCGTGGCCTTCCGCCGGGCCATGAAGCGTACGGTCGGCCTGTCCCGCAAGTTCGGGGCCGAGGGCATCAAGGTCTCCTGCGCCGGCCGGCTGGCCGGGGCGGAAATCGCCCGCTCCGAATGGTACCGCGACGGCCGCGTGCCGCTGCAGACCCTGCGCGCCGATATCGATTACGGCTACGCCATCGCCAAGACCACCTACGGGGTCATCGGCGTGAAGGTCTGGATTTTCAAAGGCGAGATTCTGGATCATGAGGTGGAAGCGTAATGTTGGCTCCCAAGAAAACCAAATTCCGCAAGATGCAGAAGGGCCGCCTGCGCGGTCCGGCCACCAGGGGCGCCTCCATCGATTTCGGTGAAGTGGGCATCAAGGCCATGGAGCATGGCAAGCTGTCCAGCCAGCAGATCGAGGCCGCCCGTGTCGCCATCATGCGCCACATCAAGCGCGGCGGCAAAGTCTGGATCCGCATCTTCCCGGACCGCGTCAAGACGGAAAAGCCCGCCGAAGTCCGCCAGGGCAAAGGCAAGGGCGCTCCCGTGGGCTGGTTCGCCGCCGTCAAGCCCGGTCGCGTGCTCTACGAGATCAAGGGCGTCGATATGGAGACGGCCAAGGAAGCGCTGACCCGTGCCATGCACAAGCTGCCCATCAAGACCAAGATCGTGGCCAAGGAGGGCATCTAGTCATGAAGACCGCCGAACTGCGCGATCTCGACGCCGAAGGCCTGGCCAAGAAGCTTGGCGAGTCCCGTGAGGAACTCTTCAAGCTGCGTTTTCAGCACGCCACGGCGCAGCTGGAAAAGACCCACCGTCTGCGCGAAATCCGCAAGGACATCGCGCGCATCCTGACGGTGCAAAACGAAACGAAGCGCCAAGCCTAACCGGGGTTCGCCATGGAAGAACATAAGAGCAATCGCCGGCAGTTGACCGGCGTGGTGGTGTCCGACAAGGCCGACAAGACCATCGTGGTCATGGTCGAGACCCTGGTCCAGCACCCGCTGTACAAGAAGTACATTCGTCGCCGCAATAAGTTCATGGCTCACGATCCGAACAACGAATGCGGGATCGGCGATACGGTGAGCATCATCGAGCACCGTCCGCTGTCCGCCCGCAAACGTTGGGCCCTCGTGAAAATCATGGAAAAAGCGGTCTAGGAGCGACGTCATGATCCAGGTTGAAACCCAGCTCGACGTGGCGGACAATTCCGGCGCGAAGAAAGTCAGCTGCATCAAGGTGCTCGGCGGCTCCCGTCGCCGTTACGCTTCGGTCGGCGACATCATCGTCGTGTCGGTCAAGGACGCCCTGCCCAATTCCAAGGTGAAGAAGGGCGCGGTGATGAAGGCCGTCGTCGTGCGGACGAAAAAGGAAGTGGGGCGGCCTGACGGGTCCTACATCAAGTTCGACTCCAATTCGGCCGTGCTGCTTTCCGCGCAGCTCGAACCCGTGGGCACCCGCATCTTCGGCCCTGTGGCCCGTGAGCTGCGTCAGAAAAACTTCATGAAGATCGTGTCCCTGGCCCCCGAGGTCCTTTAGGACGCACGGCAGCGACATCGAGGAACCCATGAAAACGTATCGCATCCGCAAGAACGACAAGGTGATGGTCACCGCCGGCAAGGACAAGGGCAAGGTGGGCAAGGTGCTGAAGATCCTGCCCAAGAAGAACGCCGTGCTGGTGGAAAAGGTGAACATGGTCAAGCGCCACACCAAGGCCAATCCCTACGCCAAGGTTCCCGGGGGCATCGTCGAGAAGGAAGCTCCGTTGGATATCTCCAACGTTTCGCTCCTGTGCGACGCCTGCGCCAAGCCGACCAAGATCGGCTACAAGGAATCCGCCGACGGCAAGAAGGTGCGCTTCTGCAAGAAGTGCAACCACGAAATCGCGTGAGGAGAAAAGGAAACGGTATGACCCGCCTGGAAAAAATTTATGCCGAGAAGGTAGCCCCGGAACTGAAGAAGGCGTTCGGGTACACCTCCAGCATGCAAATCCCCCGGCTTTCCTTCATTTCGCTCAACATGGGCTTGGGCGAAGCGAGCAACAACAACAAGCTCATCGAGGAAGCCGTAGTCGAGCTGACCGCCATCTCCGGACAGAAGGCCGTGATCACCCGCGCCCGCAAGTCCATTGCCGCGTTCAAGCTTCGGGAAGGCATGCCGGTGGGTTGCCGTGTCACGCTGCGCCGGGATCGGATGTGGGACTTCCTCGACAAACTGATTAATTTCGCCCTCCCTCGGGTTCGCGATTTTCGCGGCGTGCCTGATCGCGGGTTCGACGGCCGCGGCAATTTCACCCTCGGCGTCCGGGAGCATACGATCTTCCCGGAAATCAACGTGGATCGCGTCGAACACGTCAAGGGCATGAACGTCACCATCGTCACCACGGCTTGCGCCGACAAGGAGGGCAAGATGTTTCTCGACCTCCTCGGCATGCCGTTTAAAAAGTAAGGAGAACGGTCGTGGCCCGCAAATCGTTGATGGTGAAAGCCAGCCGCAAGCCGAAGTTTTCCACCAGAGCCTATAACCGCTGTCCTATCTGCGGTCGTCCCAGGGCGTTTTTGCGCAAGTTCGGCGTGTGCCGCATTTGCTTTCGTAACATGTCGCTGACCGGTGAAATGCCCGGCGTGCGCAAGTCGAGCTGGTAGCCGAAGGAGAAGGTACCCATGTCGGTGACCGACCCCATTTCCGATATGCTGACCCGCATTCGCAATGCCCACCGGGCCCTGCACGCGGATCTCACTGTTCCGACCTCGAAACTGAAGGCCTCTCTCGCCGCCATCCTGAAGGAAGAAGGCTATATCGCCGACTTTTCCGTGGCCGAGGCCTCCTTGTCCATCAACCTGAAGTATGACGGCGGCAAGCCGCTCATCTCGGGACTGAAGCGGGTGAGCAAACCCGGCCGGCGCGTGTACGTCGGGGCGGGGGAGATTCCCAAGGTGCAAAACGGCCTGGGCATCAGCATCCTGTCCACCTCTCGGGGCATCCTCGAAGGCGGCAAGGCCCGGGAACTCGGCGTTGGCGGCGAGCTCCTGTGCGAAATCTGGTAAGACGACACGTCGCGGAGAAGATGTCATGTCCAGGATAGGCAAACGCGAAATCGAGCTCCCCTCCGGCGTGTCCGTCGAGGTGGCTCCCGAGGCGGTGACGGTCAAAGGCCCCAAGGGCCAGCTGTCCACCCCCACCCATCCCAAGATCGCCTACGCGGTCGAGGACGGCAAAGTTGTTGTGACCCGCGTGGACGACACGCGTATAGCCCGGGCCCAGCACGGTCTGCGCCGCACCCTTCTGGCCAACTTGGTCGAGGGGGTGAGCAAGGGCTTCAGCAAGACCCTCGAAGTCATCGGCGTCGGCTACAAGGTTTCCGCTTCCACGGATACCGTGACCCTGGCCGTCGGCTACTCGCACCCGGTGGACTTCAAGCTGCCGACCGGCATCGAGGCCAAGGTCGAAGGCAACAAACTGACGCTCGCGGGCATCGACAAGGTGCTGCTCGGCGAAACCGCCGCCCGCATCCGCCGCGTGCGTCCGCCCGAGCCCTTCAAAGGCAAGGGCATCAAGTACGAAAACGAAACCATTCGTCGCAAGGCCGGTAAGTCCGGCGGCAAGAAATAGGACCGCACCATGAAGATGACCAAGACCCTGGCGCGTGCGCGTCGGAAAGTCCGCATCCGCAAGAAGCTGGCCGGCACCGCCGAGCGTCCCCGGCTGGTCGTGTTCCGGTCCAACCGGCACATCTACGCCCAGGTCATCGACGACCTCACCGGCCAGACTCTGGTGTCGTCGTCGAGCCTTACCCTGGGCAAGGGCGGCGAGGCGCTGAAGGCCGACAAGGAAGCCGCAGAGAAGGTGGGCAAGGACCTGGCCCAAAAGGCCCTGGAACGCAATATCGAAGCTGTTGTTTTCGACCGCAACGGCTACATCTATCACGGCCGGATCAAAGCCCTGGCCGACGGAGCGCGGGATGGCGGCCTCAAATTCTAATAAGCGCGGCAAGGAAGACGGCATGGACCAGCAGACCGACCTCGGTCAGATCGAAAAGATCGTGTACCTCAACCGCGTGGCCAAGGTCGTCAAGGGCGGCCGCCGGTTCAGCTTCAGCGCCCTGGTCGTCGTCGGCGACGGCAAGGGGTCTGTGGGCTATGGCCTGGGCAAGGCCAACGAGGTTCCCGAGGCCATCCGCAAGGCCACTGAGCAAGCGCGTAAGGGCATGATCAACATTCCCCTGCTCGACGGCACCCTGCCTTATGAAGTGCTCGGTCAGTTCGGCGCCGGCCGCGTCATGCTCAAGCCCGCTTCCAAGGGCACCGGCATCATCGCCGGCGGCCCGGTCCGTGCGATCATGGAAGCCTGCGGCGTCCATGATATCCTGACCAAGGCCATCGGCACCAACAATCCGCACAACGTCCTGCGCGCCACCATGGAAGGCCTGGCGTCGCTGCGCAGCGCCGACGCCGTCGGCGCCATGCGCGGCAAGGCCCTGGCCACCCCGCGCAAATAAGGAATACAGCCATGGCAACCATTACCGTGACCCTGGCCAAAAGCCGTTTCGGCAACACGCCCAAGCAGCGCGCCACCCTGGCTGCGCTTGGGCTCAAGAAAATCCGGCAGGCGCGCACCCTCGAGAAGACCGCTTCCGTGGTCGGCATGATCGAGAAGGTCAAGCACCTGGTTGAGGTGACCGAGTCATGAAGCTGCACGAGCTCTATCCCTTTCCCGAAGAGCGCCAGAACCGCAAGCGCATCGGACGCGGTCGCGCCACCGGTCAGGGCTGCACCGCCGGCAAGGGCAACAAGGGTCAGAATGCGCGCGCCGGCGTGTCCGAGCGCCCCTGGTTCGAAGGCGGGCAGATGCCTCTGGCCCGCCGCTTGCCGAAGCGCGGGTTCAAGAACTTCAAATTCAAGGTTGTCTACCAGCCCCTGAACCTCGACCGACTGCTGGCCGCGTTCGAGGGCAAGGACGCCATCAGCCTGGACGACATCTACGCCCGCGGTCTGGCCCAGACCGGCGCGCTGGTGAAGATCCTGAGCCAAGGTGAGATCTCCGCCGCAGTCACCGTCGAAGCGCACCGCTTCAGCGCCAAGGCCGCGGAAAAGATTACCGCCGCCGGCGGCAAGGCCGTGACCCTCGGGGTCGAGGCTGCCGACGCCGAAACTCCTACCGAATAAACGGAAGTTGCCGTGGCCCTTACCGGAGTCGAGAATCTGGCCCGTCTGCCGGAGCTGAAAAAGAAGCTCCTTTGGACCTTCGTTTTGGTGGCCGTCTACCGCATTGGCGTGCACGTTCCCGTGCCCGGTGTGGATTCGGCCGCCTTGGCGGATTTCTTCGAAAGCGCCAAGAACACGCTGTTCGGTCTGTTCGACATGTTTTCCGGCGGAGGGCTGCGCAACCTTTCCATCTTCGCCCTGGGGATCATGCCCTACATCTCCGCTTCCATCATCATCCAGCTGTTGACCGTGGTCAGCCCCGAACTGGCGAAGATGCAGAAGGAGGAAGGCGCGGCCGGGCGCAAGAAGATTACGCAGTATACCCGCTACGGCACGGTGCTCATCACCATTATCCAGGGCTTCGGCATCGCCGTGGGCCTGGAGAGCATGGCAAGCCCCACGGGCGCGCCCGTGGTGATCGCCGCCGGCTGGGGATTCCGGCTGATGACCATCGTCACCCTGACCGCTGGCACCGTCTTTTTGATGTGGCTCGGCGAACAGATGACGGAAAAAGGCATCGGCAACGGCATCTCCATGATCATCTACGCCGGTATCGTTGCCGGGTTGCCGCGCGCGGTGCTGTCCACCCTGGACCTTCTCAAGGCAGGCGAACTTTCGCTGTTTGTCCTGATCCTTATTCTGGCGCTCATGGTCGCGGTGCTTGTGGCCATCGTCTTCATGGAACGGGGGCAGCGGCGCATCCCCATCCAATACGCCAAGCGCATGGTGGGGCGGAAGATGTACGGCGGCCAGACCACGCACCTGCCGCTTCGCGTAAATACGGCCGGCGTCATTCCGCCGATTTTCGCCTCCTCGATCCTGCTGTTCCCGGCCACGCTCGGCGAATTCTCGAGCGTGCCCATGCTCAAGCAGATCGCGGCGTTTTTCAGTCCCCAGACGGTCACCTACAACGTGATCTTCGTGGCGCTGATCGTGTTCTTCTGCTACTTCTACACGGCCATCATCTTCGATCCGGCCGACATCGCGGAGAACATCCGCAAGCAGGGCGGCTTCATCCCCGGCATTCGCCCCGGCGCCAAGACCAAAGAGTACATCGACAAGGTCCTGGCCCGCATCACGCTCTGGGGTTCGATGTATATCTCAGTCGTCTGCGTCCTGCCGATGGTCATGATCCAGCAGTTCAACGTGCCCTTTTATTTCGGCGGCACCTCGCTTTTGATCGTGGTCGGCGTGGCCATGGACTTTATGTCGCAGATTGAGTCGTATCTGATCTCCCGCCAGTATGAAGGTCTCATGCAGAAGGGGCGACTCAAGGGCAGGCAGTAGAAATTGAAAAAGGTCAGGGGAATTTTCCTCAAGAACGACCTTGAAATCGCGGCGATGCGTAAGGCATGCCGCATCGTGGCCGTCATTCTGAACGATCTGCGCGAGGCAGTGCGGCCTGGCGTCAAGACCATGCTCTTTGAGGAAATCGCACGCAAGCGCTGTGACGATTTCAAGGTGAAGCCCGCATTTCTGGGCATGTACGGATTTCCGTACGCGCTGTGCTGCTCGGTCAACGAGGAAGTGGTGCACGGCTTCCCCTCGGACCGCGTGCTGGTCGAAGGCGACATCGTCAGTTTCGACTTCGGCGTGGTCTACGATGGATTTTACGGCGACTCGGCGACCACGGTCCCGGTGGGGCAGGTGGATGCGGACAAAGCGAAACTGCTCGAGGTCACGCAGGATTCCCTGGCAACCGGTATCGAACAGGCGGTTTCCGGCAACGACCTCTACGACATTTCGCGAGCCGTGCAAAAATATGTTGAAGGCCAGGGGCTAAGTGTTGTAAGACGGTTTGTTGGTCACGGCATCGGGCGTAAGCTCCATGAAAAGCCCGAAATCCCGAATTTCGAGCCCAAGGGCGCACCGCGCGTCCCGCTTCTGCCCGGAATGGTGTTGGCCATAGAACCCATGGTGACGGCCGGCGGGCCCGATGTCGAAGTCCTTTCGGACAACTGGACCGCCGTGACCAAGGACCGCAGCCTGTCCGCCCATTTCGAGCATACGGTGGCTGTGACCAAAAACGGTCCTCGGATTTTAAGCCTGCCCGATTGATGCGACCGATACCGCACGCGGCATCGGTTGTTTTCGTCGCCAGGAGACGGAGAGCGTCATGAAAGTGAAACCTTCGGTGAAAAAACTTTGTCCTAAGTGCAAAATCATCCGTCGCCACGGCATCGTGCGGGTGATCTGCGAGAACCCCCGGCACAAGCAGCGCCAGGGATAACGGAGGAACGTCGTGGCCAGAATCGCGGGAGTCGACCTGCCCAAAAACAAACGGATGGATATCGCCCTGACCTACATTTTCGGCATCGGTCGGGCGACGGCGCTTCACATTCTCGAGGCAACGGGCGTGGACTGGACGAAAAATTCCGACGCCCTCACCCCCGAAGAGACCAACACCATCCGCAAGGAAATCGAGGCCAATCACAAGGTCGAAGGCGATTTGCGGCGTGATGTGACCGCCAATATCAAGCGCCTCATGGACATCGGCTGCTATCGCGGCCTGCGCCACCGCCGGGGGCTGCCCTGTCGCGGCCAGCGCACCCACACCAATTCGCGCACCCGCAAGGGCCCGCGCCGTGGTGTGATGGCCAAGAAGAAGAAATAACGTCTGTTTTTTGCGACAGGCAACCGGCACCAAACGGTAAATCGACCCGAAAGGGCTTTGTGGAGACACGTGATGGCGAAACCGCGCCGCACCGGCAAGAAAGAACGCAAGAACATTCCCGTGGGCGTGGCCCATATCCAGGCCTCGTTTAACAATACCATCGTGACCTTCACCGATCAGAAGGGCAACGTGGTCAGCTGGGCTACCTCCGGCGGCGCGGGTTTCAAGGGCTCGCGGAAGTCCACCCCCTTCGCCGCCCAGGTCGCGGCGGAAAACGCCGCCCGCAAGGCCCAGGAAAACGGCATGCGCACCGTCGGCATCCTGGTCAAAGGCCCCGGGTCGGGCCGCGAGGCCGCCATGCGCGCCATCCACAACGCGGGGTTCAAGGTCAGCTTCATCCGCGACATCACCCCCATCCCCCACAACGGCTGCCGTCCTCCGAAACGGCGCCGCGTCTGATCGGGCGGGAGTTTTTGTCCGGCGGTGCGAACCGTCGGCTTATGGTATGCACTGCTCCAGGCCCGCCGTCGGGCCTGGATTGACTTTCGGTTCGCCGCGGGGGCGCGCATCGCCCGACAGGACGAAACGGACACCATGCGGGACGCGTTGCGCTGGCGCCAAACGCCCACGGCCCGCGGCACTCAGGAGGAACGACCTTGGCACGTTACACAGAAGCGAAATGCCGGATTTGCCGCCGGGAAGGGGCCAAGCTGTTTTTGAAGGGCGACCGTTGCTACACGGATAAATGCGCCTACGAACGCCGTCCCTACGCTCCCGGCCAGCACGGCCGCATCCGCAAAAAGATGAGCGACTACGCCATCCAGTTGCGTGAAAAACAGAAAACCCGCCGCATGTACGGCATTCTGGAAGGGCAGTTCCGCGCCTACTTTCAGCGCGCCGACATGAAGACCGGCGTCACCGGTGAAAACCTGCTCTCCTTCCTCGAACGCCGCATGGACAACGTCATCTACCGCCTCGGTTTCGCCAATTCGCGCAACCAGGCGCGCCAGCTCGTGCGGCACGGCATCTTCACCCTTAACGGCCGCCGCGTGACCATCCCCTCCATGCAAGTCAAGGTCGGGGACGTCATCGAAGTCCGCGAGCGCAACCGCCAGTCCCCCATCATCCTCGAAGCCCAGCAGGTCATCGCTCGTCGCGGCTGCCCCGCCTGGCTCGAGGTCGACGGCGAAAAGCTCAAGGGCAAGGTCAATGCCCTGCCCACCCGCGAGGACGTGCAGTTCCCGATCAACGAGCAGCTCATCGTCGAGCTCTACTCCAAGTAATCGGCAAAGTACGCTTTGCATAAGGGGACGCCATGTTGATTCGCAACGGCCAAAGGCTCATCAACTCCCGCAACTGGACCGAACTGGTCAAGCCGGAAAAGCTCGAACGCGACGCCGTCTCGACCGAGACCGTCGGCCGGTTCGTGTGCGAGCCCCTGGAGCGCGGATTCGGCACGACGCTCGGCAACGCGTTGCGCCGGACCCTGCTTTCCTCCTTGCAGGGCGCGGCCATCGTCGCCGCCCGCATCGAGGGCGTGCAGCACGAGTTCTCGACCATTCCGGGGGTCATCGAGGATGTGACCGAAATCATCCTCAACCTCAAGCAGGTCCGCTTCGCCATGACCACCGAGGACCCGCAGCGTCTCACCCTTACGGCCAACCAAAAGGGCGAGGTGTACGCCAGCGCCATCCAGGGCAACCAGAACGTCACCGTCTTGAGCGATGACGTCCTGATCGCCACCCTGTCCGATGACCGGGAACTGCGCATGGAGCTCGAGGTCCGCATGGGCAAGGGCTACGTCACCGCGGACATGCACGAGGGCCTGGACGCCGAAATCGGGCTGATTCTCCTGGATTCCAGCTTCTCGCCGGTCAAGAAGGTGGCCTACGCCATCGAACAGGCCCGTGTCGGCCAGATGACCAACTACGACAAGCTCGTCCTCGAAGTCGCCACCGACGGTTCCTTGAGCCCCGAGGACGCCATCTCCTACAGCGCCAAGATCCTCAAGGATCAGCTTACGGTCTTCATCAATTTCGATGAGAAGGAATCCGAGGCCGACAAGGCGCGCCGCCGCGACGACATCGAGCTCAATCCGAGCCTTTTCAAGAGCATCGACGAGCTCGAACTCTCCGTGCGCGCCACCAACTGCCTCAAATCCGCCAACATCCAGACCGTTGGCGAACTGATGCAGAAAACCGAAAACGAGATGCTCAAGACCAAGAACTTCGGCAAGAAATCCCTTGAGGAGATCCGCCGGGTTCTGGAAGACATGGGCCTCGAGTTCGGCATGCGCATCGAGAACTTCGAACAAAAATACCAGGAATGGCTGAAGAGGAAGCAGGCCGATGAGACATAAGAAATCCGGACGCAAGTTTGGCAGGAACGCCTCCCACCGGAAGGCTATGCTGCGCAATATGGCGCGCTCGCTTTTCATCCACGAGCGTATCCGCACCACCGAACACAAGGCCAAAGAGCTGCGAGGCGTCGTCGAGCACCTCGTGACCCTGGCCCAGACCGACAGCGTCCACGCCCGTCGCCTGGTCTACAAGGTTCTCGAGAACCACCAGCTGGTGGCGCGCCTGTTCGACGAGATCGCCCCCCGCTTCAAGGGCCAGCCCGGCGGTTACACCCGGGTCGTCAAGATGGGCTTGCCCCGCACCGGCGACTGCGCTGCCATGGCGGTCATCGAGCTGACCAAGCAGGCCGGGGAAGAAACCCCCAAGGCCGCCGCCCCCGCTCCGGCCGAGGCTCCGGCGACGCCTGAAGCGTCCCAGGATTAACGTGACTGCACAGAGCGGAACCTTCGGGTTCCGCTCTTTTTTGTTCCATCGCATAGATTTTTTCTATGGAGTGAATCTTTGTTATGGATATTCGGCGGCTTCAGGCCTTTGCCAAGGTCTACGACCTGCGCAGCTTTTCCAAGGCGGGTGAAGAGATGCTGCTGTCCCAACCGACCATCAGCGCCCATGTCATGGCCCTGGAAGAAGAACTCGGCACCCAGCTCTTCGACCGCCTGGGACGCACCATCCTGCCCACCCAGGCCGGCAACGTGCTCTACCGCTACTGCACAGCCATTTTCGGGCAGCTCGATCACGCCAGGGCGGACATCCTGGCCCTGTCCAAGCGGGTGGCCGGCGAACTGATCATCGGCGGCAGCACCATCCCTGCGCAGTACATCATCCCCAGGCTAGTCGCACGCTTTCTCGGCAACTATCCGGAAGTGCGCATCGAAGTGCGCTGCGGCGATACGTCCGAAATCATCGCCATGGTCGCGGAAGGGTCAGCGCACGTGGGCATTGTCGGCGCGCCCGCGTCCCAGGCCGAGCTCGTCTCCCGGCCCATCCTCCAGGACGAACTGGTGCTCATCGCGCCTGCCGCCCTGGCTGCTGCATCCGGCGCCGCGGCAACGGACCTCAAGACCAGGCTCCTCGGCGTACCTTGGGTCATGCGCGAACCGGGTTCGGGCACGCAGTTGGCCCTCGAACAGGCCCTGGCCCGGGCCGAAATCGACGTGCGCGACCTGCGCGTCATGCTTCAGGTGCATTCGTCCGTAGCCATACTCGAATGCGTGGAGGCGGGCCTTGGCGTGGCCGCCATCTCGCGCATGGCTGCGGCGAATTATCTGGAACGCGGCGGCATCGCCATCCTGCCGGCTGAAGGCCTTGCTATGCGCCGTGATTTTTACGTGGTGCAGCACGGCCGCCGCTACATGTTTCCGGCCCAGCGCCTGTTTCTGCGCGCCTGCGACAGCGTACAGTAACCCTCTGGTTCCCCAACGAAAAAGGCCGCCCGGCATCCCGGGCGGCCTTTTTGTTTTGGCTTGCGTGGCGTTATTAACCGCCGATGAGCTGCATGGCCATCTTCGGCAGGGAGTTGGCCTGGGAGAGCATGGCCACTGCGGACTGGGTGAGGATCTGTTCCCGCACGAACTGGGTCATTTCCGTGGCCACGTCCACATCGGAGATCTGGGATTCCGCGGCCTGGAGGTTTTCGGCCTGGATCTGCAGGTTGGAGATGGTGTTCTCCAGACGGTTCTGCAGGGCGCCCAGGTTGGCGCGGATCTTGTCCTTGGAGACGATGGCCGTCTTGATGGCGTCCAGGGCTTCCTGGGCCTGCTGCTGCGTGGAGATGCTGCGGCCTGCCTTGCCTGCGGCCGCGCCGATGCCCACGCCCAGGGCCGAAGCCGTGGAGGTGCCGATCTGCACGTAGTAGTAGTCTTCCGCGCTGGCGTTGCCGGAGCCGAAATGCACCTTGAGCTTGCCGGTTGCGTTGATGCCGGAGCCGTTGTGCGTCGCGCCGGACAGGTTGCCGTTGAGCAGGTAGATGCCGTTGAAGTCCGTGGCGTTGGCGATTCGGGTGATTTCCGAGGCCATCGCCTGGTATTCCGAGTCGATGATGAGACGCTGGTCCGAGGTGTAGGTGCCGGTGGCGGCCTGTTCGGCCAGTTCCTTCATGCGGATGAGCTTTTCGTCCACGACCTGGAGCGCGCCGTCCGCCGTCTGGATCATGGAGATGGCGTCGTTGGCGTTGCGCACGCCCTGGTTGATGGCCGAGATGTCGGAACGCATGAGTTCGCGAATCGCCAGGCCGGCGGCGTCGTCGGCCGAAGAATTGATGCGCAGACCCGAAGACAGACGCTTGGTCGAGGTGGCAAGGGCGCTGTAGGAATTGGACAGGTTCCTAGAAGCGTTCATGGCCATCATGTTGTGGTTGATAACGAGCGACATGGCTTTTCCTCCTTGAAAAGTGTGTGCATCCAGCTAGTTGCCCATGTAGGCGAGGAGCTCGCCGGCGGCATGGGGTAAGTCGTTGGTGCTGCTTGCGCGGTGCGCTGGCTTGCTCCTTGACAGTGACATTGTTGCAAGACTCCGGTGCCTCTTTCCTCTATGCAGCCTCCTTGTGGTGACTGCTTGCACGCTCTATCGGACTTCCTGGAAATCCCTTTAGGAAAAAAATGCAGGATTTTTTTTCGAGAAAATACCGCAGCAGAGCAAATTACAGGCTGATTTGATCCTGCATTTTTAACTTCACAAGAATAAATTCAATTATTTTGGAGTGAATGGTTTTTGTTCTAGAGGCGTTGCGGAAGATGGCAAGTTTAAGGTCTTGTCGCTGCCCTTATCGTCCGCCTTGAAAATCCCTTTAGATGGTTTGCGGAAAAATTTTTTCCCAGTATGTAAAGGCAGCATGCGGCGTCGCGCGGCGCGGTGGACGGCGCGGGGAGGCGTTTTGCGCCTGGCAATCAGGGTTTGGCCGCGTCTTGTGAGGAAAAATGAAGTATGTCATAGTAATCGTTATGTTAAGTCAAACAAAACAGAGGAGGAACCCATGATTCGTCGTCTCGCCGCCCTCGGGCTCGTGCTGGCATGCGTCTGCGCGGCTCCGGCCTTCGCCAAAAAGGAACCCGTCACCCTCATGATGGCCACCACCACCAGCACCGACGACACCGGCTTGCTGCCCGTGCTCGCCGCGGCCTTCAAGAAGGATACGGGCATCGAACTCAAGTGGGTGGCCGTGGGTACGGGCAAGGCCCTGGAGCACGGCAAGAACTGCGACGTGGACGTGCTGCTCGTGCATGCGCCGGCCGCGGAAAAGAAGTTTGTGGAAGAGGGCAGCGGCGTGAACCGCACCGAGGTCATGTACAACGACTTCGTCATCGTCGGTCCGGCCGCCGATCCGGCCAAGATCAAGGGCGGCAAGGCCGGCGAAGCCCTGGCCGCCATCGCCGCGGCCAAGGCGCCCTTCGTCAGCCGCGGCGACGATTCCGGCACGCACAAGATGGAGCAGTCCTTGTGGAAGGGCGCGAACCTGCCGCTTCCGGACAAGGAGTCCTGGTATTCCTCGGCCGGGCAGGGCATGATGGCGACACTCGCCATGGCCGGAGAGCGCGGCGCCTATACGCTGGTCGACCGCGGCACCTACATCGCGTATGAGGATCAGGCCAAGGGCAAGCCCGCCTTGGTGGTTCTGGTCGAGGGCGACAAGCCGTTGCTCAACCAGTACAGCGTGATTTCCATCAATCCCGAGAAGTGCAAGAACGTGAAGTTCGAGGCCTCCGAGACCTTCCGCAAGTGGCTGGCTTCGGCCAAGGGCCAGAAAGTCGTGGGGGATTTCACCGTCAAGGGCAAGAAGCTGTTCACTCCCAACGCCGCCAAGCCGTAATCGCCGCGTTCCGGCCGGCGAGGACCGTCCCGCCGGCCGGAACGCTCGGAAACGTCATGAACTACATCCTCGACGGCCTACGCCAGGCCCTGGCCCTTCTCCTTGATGGCGATCCGGAAACCTTTTCCGCCGTATGGACGACCCTTGTCGTCACCTTCGAGGCCATGGCCGCCACGCTCGTGCTCGGCGCGCCGGCCGGGTTCCTGCTCGGCTATTGCACGTTTCCCGGCAAGCGGGCGGCGCGGCTCGTCGTCGAAACCTTTCTCTCCTTCCCCACGGTGGTCATCGGGCTCGTGGTCTACGCCTTCATCTCCAGGCGCGGCCCGCTCGGAGAGTGGGGGCTCCTTTTTACCGTGCCGGGCATGGCCGTAGGGCTCACCATTCTCGGGCTACCCATCGTCATCGCGCTGACGGCCCAGGCCGTGGAAAACCTCGATCCGAGGCTGCGCCCGACGCTTCTGACGCTCGGCGCGAAGCCCCGCCACGTCTTTTGGGCCACGGTCTCCGAGGCCCGCTTCGGCATGTTGCTCGCGACGACCGCCGCCTTCGGCCGCATCGTTTCCGAGATCGGCATTTCCATGATGCTCGGCGGCAACATCAAATGGGATACGCGCACCATCACCACGGCCATCGCCCTGGAGACGGGCAAGGGCGAATTCGCCACGGGCATCGCGCTCGGCATCGTGCTCATGGTCATCGCCTTCGTCGTCAACCTCGCCGCAGCCGCCTGCCGGGGAAGGTCCGCCGCATGAGCGCCCTGTACGAGCTTTCCGGCGTGATCCAGCGTTACGCCGGCCGCGAAGTCCTGCATATCGACCGTTTGGTCCTTCCGGCCGGAGCCATCCTCGGCCTCGCCGGTCCCAACGGCGGCGGCAAGAGCACGCTGCTGCGCCTGCTCGCTTTTCTGGAAGCCCCGGCCGCGGGCGAACTCCTTTACCTGGGCAAGCCGACCCTTGGCCGGGAATGGGAGCTGCGCGGCGAGGTCACGTATTTTCCCCAGGAGCCGTATCTCCTCAAGCGCTCGGTGCGGGCCAACGTGGGCTACGGCCTGGCCGTGCGGCGCGCGCCGGACATCCGGGAGCGCGTGGACGCGGCCCTTGCGCAGGTCGGCCTCGACCCGGGCCGGTTCGCCGGACGGTCCTGGCGGCAGCTCTCCGGGGGCGAGGTCAAGCGGGTGGCGTTGGCCGCGCGACTGGCGCTTCGGCCCAAAGTATTGCTCCTCGACGAGCCCACGGCCAACCTCGACCGCGAAAGCGCGGAGCTCGTGCGCAAGGCGGTGCTCGCCGCGCGGCAGGAGCAGGGCACGTCGCTCGTGATCAGCGGCCACGACCAGCAGTGGCTGCGCGCTATCAGCGACGACATCCTGTGGCTGCGCGAAGGCCGGCTCGCCACGCCGGTCACGGGGGAAGGGCACGAGCGTCTGACGTTTGTTTCCGACACGCAAGACCCAGGGAGGACGCCATGAAAGGCGTGCAGGTTCTCGGTTTCAAGAAATCCGGCAAGACCACGCTGTGCGAGGCGTTGCTCGCGCATTTCTCTGGGCGCGGCATCGTGCCGTGCGCCATCAAGTGCACCCACAACCCGGGCCTGGACAAGGAAGACACGGACACGGACCGCTTCCTGCCCCATTGCCGCACGGTGGGAGCCATCGCCGCCACGGAGAGCGCGCTGTTCTGGAACGATCCGCGCAAGCTCTCGGACATGGTCGCCATGCTCGACGGCGAGGTGCTGGTCATGGAAGGCGGGCGCGAACATGCGATCGCTCCCCGCGTGCTCGTGCTGCGCGACGCCGACGAGGCGGAAAAGCTCTCGGAACCCGGGCTCGTCCTTGGCATCTACGGCCCGGTGCGCGTGCACGGGCTGCCTCATTTCGACAGCGTGGAGGCCGTGGCCGAGGCCGTGCTCGAGCGGGGCTTCGCCTTGCCGGGCCTGGACTGCGGGGCCTGCGGCCGCGACGACTGCGCCGGACTCGCCGCGGACATCCTGGCCGGCCGGGCCACGCCCGGAGACTGCGCCACGACGCAGACCGCCCTTGCCATTACCGTGGGCGGGCGGCCGCTGACGGTCAATCCCTTTGTCGAGCGCATCCTGGCTTCGGGCATCCGCGGCATGCTGCGCGAGCTCAAGGGCTTTTCTCCGGGGCCTATCGAAATCCGCATCGGCTGAGCCCGGCGTATTGTCTTCGCCGTCCATCGCGGGTATAAAAGATGCGGAAACCGCATCCGGGAGGCTTCGCATGGCTAGCGCCAGGGACGTCGCCGAGCAGTTTACGGCATTGCGCCTTGGCGCCTCGGACGATCCGTCCGTGCTCGACCGCCAGGTCCTGGAGGCGGTGGCTCGGCGCGTCCATCAGAAGATGGACGACTACGAGGCCTACAACTTCACCGCCCTGCAAAGCATCTCGCTTAACATTTTTTTCGATCTGGCCCAGGAGTTTCCCACCCTGGAGCATCTCTACGCGGTCTGCCTGCTCATCCCCAAGATGTTCTTCGACATCGACTGCACGCTCTATGTCCTGGACAACAAGAGCGGCAGCATACGGCGCTGCGCCTACCAGTGCCTGGAGGCCGACGCCGGGGAACTGGCCGATCTGCCTTTTCCGCAAAAGGCCGTGGAGCGCGAGGGCAGGTTCCTCATCCCCATCAAGGGCAACCATGAACTGATTTCCCAGTTGCCGTTCACGCCCAAGGAGGACGTGTTCGGCATGCTGGAGATCTATCCCTCGGAGAAACTCTCGGAGCACGAGCGGCTTTTTTTCGAGCGCTACACCAACCGCTTCGGCTATCAGCTGCACAACCGCATCCTGGCCAACAAGAACAAGGAGCATCTCCAGTTCATCCGCAGCCTGGTCAAGGATATCGGGCACAACGTCATCGTGCCCAACATCTATTTCAAGCTCTATTACAAGCGGCTGCGCTCCAAGATCGACCTGCTCAAGTTCTTCGAATGGAAGCTCAAGCAGACCTTCGAGAACGAATCCGGGGCAAACCAGCCCCTGCCGCCGGAAAAGGACAAGCTCCTGCGCGACCTCGGCTACATCCATGAAGGCCTCATGGACCAGTATCGCCAGATTCTCACGCACTACGAGCAGACGAGCCTGTTTCTGGAGACGCTCCTGCGCCGTTCCCACTTCGAGGAGGGGCGGTATGTGCTGGAAAAGCGCGCCTGCAACTTCAAAAAGCAGGTCATCGACCTGCAACTGGAGCGCTACCGGCCCCGGTTCGAGGAACGCGGCATCGAGATCGACACTTCGCTCGGCGGCGTGCCGGACCAGGAAATCGAGGTGGTGGTCGATATCGGGCTCGTCAGCCAGGTCTACGCCAACCTCTTTTCCAACGCGGTCAAGTACACGCGCGAGGTGACGGACGCCGCCGGGCGTAAGCGGCGCTTCATTTCCTTCGGCTGGGAGCGCAAACAGAATTTTTTCGGCCCGGGCCGCGACGGCATCAAACTCAACGTGTTCACGTCCGGGCCGCCCATTCCGCCGGAAACCGCCGCGCACCTGTTCGAGGAGGGCGTACGCGGGGAAAACGCCTCGGGCGAGTACGGCACCGGCCACGGCCTGTACTTCATCCGCGAGGTCGTGCGTCTGCACGGCGGCGTGGAGGGCTACGAAGCCACGAGCCTCGGCAACAACTTCTTCTTCATCCTGCCCATGGACCCGGTGCTCTAGGCACACTTCGCATGCCGGCCCTGGCGCGCATCCGGGAACCGGCGATTTTTCTTTTTCCTGGCGAATCCGGCATATGCCGCCGTATTGCGGCCGTACACCTGCCTCAGCGCGTCTTTCCCGCCCGCCACAGCCGCCACATGGTCGCGCCGTTGACCACGGCGATGCACGCCTCGAGCAGCGTGCCGCCGATGGAACCCGACAGCACGTTGTTGGTCAGCCAACAGAGCGTCGCACAGAAAAGCAGCAGCCGCATGCCGATGCCGCGCAGGAAAAAGACCCCCACCGTGCCGGATATCCCGGCCGCGATGGGGAAGACCGCCGTCCAGCCCGTGGCCACGGCCATGCCGAGCAGCAGGTTGAGCGCGAGGAAAACCCCCGCCACCCACGGCGACCTTGTCTTCAGCGAGGCAAAGGTGCGCAGCGCCGAAAGCGCGGCGCTGACCGCCGCCGCATTGTTGCCGAGCAGGAAGAAGTGGACCGTGTAGACCACGCATTCGCTGGCCACCAGGAACTTGAGCCGCCAGTCGATGCGCTGGGCAAAGGCCGCGATGCCGAGGACGAAGGCGAGGTAGCCGAGAAGCTGCGCCGGGGAAGTGAAATCCATACGCATCCGTCTGTTGTCGCGTGAATGGGCCAGTGTGGCGACCCTGATAATACGCCAGTAGCGTTGCAAAAAGAACTGCTCGAATATGTTGTCCTCGGAAAAAGAATCGCGCTCTTCGAGGACGCAAGACGAGGCGAAGGAGGGAGGGCCGCATGCGCGGGGCGGTCGTCCGGCGGCTTCGCGCTGCGCCGGACATAGTGCCCGACCGGCGGCATGGCAAGCCTTATTCCCGGTCAGGCCTCCGGGGCGATGACTCCACTTCGTAGTGGTGCTAGCCCTGTCACCACTAGGAGGTGGTGACAGATGCTCGATCCGCATGAACTGGTCGCCCTCGGGCTCACGCGCTACGAGGCCGCGGCTTACGTGAGCCTGCTCGAACGCCCGGAACTGGCCCCGGCGGCGGTGGCGGCCCGCGCCGGCATCCCGCGTCAGCGCGTCTACGACGTGTTGGCGAGCCTTGGGGCCAAGGGGTTGTGCTTGGCCCGGGAAGACGAAACAAGGACGTTTCGCGCCGCCGATCCGGCCACGGCGCTCGAGTTGCTCGCCCGGGAGCGCGAGGCGGTGCTGGCACGGGAAGGCGAGGCCGGCATCGCCCTGGCGCGCCGGCTGGCCGCGCTGCTGGGACCGGTCTTTGCCGCGGGCCGCGGCGAGACCGATCCGCTGGCGTCCGCGGAAGTGCTTTCCGGCCCCACGCGTATCGCCCACCGCGCCCTGGCCCTGGCCGCCGCCGCGACGCGCAGCGTGGATTCGGCCATCGCCAATCCCATGATCCTATCGCTCGAGCAAAACCGCGCCTTCATGCGCGTGCCGCTCGGCCGGGGGCTGCGCTACCGGGCGCTTTGCGACGGGCCGGTGCTGGCCGATGCCGCGCTCGCCGCCTTCGTGGCCGAGCTGTGCCCGCACGGGCTTGCCGTGCGCACCGTGGCGCACCTGCCGCTCAAGATGCAGATTTTCGACGACGAGAGCGTGCTCGTGTCCATGCAGGATCCCTCGGGCGGGCCGCCGCGTTTCACGGCCGTGGTCATTCACAACAAAGGGCTGGCGTCCATGCTGGGCCTGGCCTTCGAACACCTGTGGCAGGGCGGCGAGCCCTTTGCGGAGGCGGGCCGATGAACGGCGCAACACGACAGTGTCAGGGGAACATGGCCGCGCAGGGCTACGCCTTGCGGCCCGGGTACGAGCCGGGCATCGTCGGCCGCGTGGGCGAGCTGCACGGCCGCTATTACGCCAAGGCCTGGGGCGCGGGCGCGCCCTTCGAGACCCTGGTCACGCGCGACATGTGCGCGTTCATCGAAGGCTACGACCCGGCGCGCGACCTCATGCTCGGGGCCTACGCCGGGGAGCGGCTCGTGGGCTCCGTGGCGGTTCTTGGCCGCAGCCCAGACCCGGACGGCGCGCAACTGCGCTTTTTCATCGTCGATCCCGACTGGCACGGCAAGGGCGTGGGCAAGGCGCTGCTCGCCCGGGCCCTGGACTGGTGCCGGACGCGTGGAATCGCCAGGGTGTTCCTCTGGACCGTGGACGGGCTTCCCGCCTCGCGCCGGCTCTACGAAAAGGCGGGATTCAAGATTGTCGCGCGGGAGCCGGACGCCCGCTATACGGTGCTGCGCGACAACCTCAAGATGGTGCTCGACATCGTCGCCGAGAACCCTGGAAAGCACGTATTATGATGTCCGCTTTGCGTTTTTCGCAAGGGGCGTCGCATCCAGGTCGTAAATGCGAGAAACGCGTATCGGAGATCTAAACTTGTTGTCTTTATAACCGATATGAACAGAGGCGACAGGATGCAGGGACAAGGAGACGCGACATGGTGGATGCGACGACCTTTCCGGCAGGTGGCGGTAACGGGTTGAATCTGTTTCGTCCTTTACAGCAGGACGGCAAACAGACAGTGACAACAACCGTAGGGAATTCTTCGCAATCATCGGCCTCTGGCCTTTCGAACGCCTTGCTCGCCTCCAACAAGGGCACCGCTTCGAATGTCCTCTCGGGCAATTTCGTGCATACGGGGAAGAACGAGTCGCAGTACATCTCCGCGACGAAAAACGCACATGCCATCGACAGGCAAATGGACGCCAGCAGCATGCTGGACGTACTCGCGAGCATCCTGCCCGAATCCGTGACGGATGCAGCCTTCTGGTACGGCGACGACAAGATGGCGCAGGCGAAAGCGCTCAAGGATTCCACGGAATCCAATGCACAAAATCTTCAGGATGTGCGGGAAGACATCGACCGCAAGGCCGAGGAGGCGCAGGGCCAGGCCGCCCAAGGTGAATCCTCCCAGACGGCTTCCCCGAACGGCGACGCCGGAGACACGGCTTCCCAGGGCGGCGACGCCGGTCAGGGAACCGCCGCGTCTTCGGTCGCAGGCGGTGATGTCGCCGCGTCCCAGACTGCCGGCGGCGATGCCGCCGCGACGCCGGCTTCCGCAGAAGTGGCTGCCCCGGCTCAGGTTTCCGGAGCCACCGTCGTGTCCGCCACGGTCGGCGCAGGCGTGTCTCCGGCCGTTCCCGCGCCGCAAGACGCGGTGGATGCCGCTCTCGCGCAATCGCCGCAAACGCCGTCCATCGATCTTTTCGTCTGAGATTGCCCGGGCGCGCATCGCGCGGCCGCAGCCGAAACGGCCGGGTGACGATTGTCACCCGGCCGTATGCATATGCGGCTACTTGTCCCAGCCGGATTCCTTGTCGCAGGCGGCCATCTCGTCGGGATGCGTTTTCTCCCACTGCGTGATGGACTTCGTTTCGTTCTCGTCCATCTTGTTGTTCATGCAGGTACAGTATTTCGTGATGACATCAATGGACACCTTGGCGTCCTTATTGTCTTTTATGCATTGGGCCACCCATTTCGCATCGTCGGCGCCGGCCATGGCCAGTCCGGACAGCATGCAGGAAAAGACGAAAATGGCCAAAAGAAGAACAACACGCTTCATACACACTCCATGGGCTGCTGTTGTAAGTGCTCAATTGCCTGTTGCCACCCAGAATTCCTTTTACGAAGAATTAACGAAAGGCGCGGCGAATGCAAGGTAAAGCGTTCTTCTTTGCGTGACGGAGCGGTAATGTTTCTTTTTGCTATGATTGCCGTGTTTCCGATACGGGCGGTGCCTAGAGCCAGTATTCGGGATAACGCCGGCCCGGGGCCAGGTTGTTGACGGCCAGGGCCACGCCGAGCATGACCAGCGCGCCGGACAAGGCCGGGACCACGGCGTAGAGGAAACCCAGGGCGTAGATCTTGGCCCCGCCCGTGACAGCGATCAGCGCCGTGGCCCCGCCGGGCGGGTGCAGGGTACCGGTTGCGTGCATGAGCGCGATGGCCCCGGCCACGGCCAGGGCGCAGACGAGCCAGTGCGGCCCGGGCAGGCACAGGCGTACGGCCACGCCGAATACGGCGGACAGGAAATGGCCGCCGAGGAGGTTGCGCGGCTGGGCGAGCGGGCTTTTGGGCGCGCCGTAGAGCAGCACGGCCGAGGCCCCGAACGAGCCGATGAGCATGGTGAGCCCGGCCGGGCCGACCACATCCTCGTGCAGCCAGGCCACGAGGCCGATGCCGGCCATGGCCCCGGCGAAGGACCAGAGGATTTCGTTCAGGCCGACCCGGGGCGGGCGCTGCGCGCCGCCGCGCATTTTGGCGAAATAGCTCACAGGCCGCATCCTCCGGGAATGTCGCGGCAGGAGCGCGCCACGTCGCCGCGGCTGACGATGCCGCACAGCTGGCCCGCCATGACCACGGGCAGGCGGTTGATGCCCTGCGCGGCCATGAGCCGTGCCGCTTCCCGGCGGCCGGTCTCGGGCGCGACGCACACGGCCGGACACGACATGACCGCCGCGACCGTGGCCTCGCCGGCGCGCGGCGAAGCCGTCGCCGGGGCGCAGGCGGCCGGGTCGAGCAGCAAGGCGAGCAGGGCGGCCGGGCCGGCGTTTGCGGAAAGTCCCACATGGCGGAGCAGGTCGCGCGTCGAGACCACGCCGGCCACGCTGCCGTCCGCTTCGAGCACGGGCATGCCGGACACGCCGGCCACAGCCATGCGCCGCGCGGCGTCGAGCACCGTGTCCCCGGGCGCGGCGGCGACGACGTCCCGGGTCATGAGTTGCGCCACGGGCACGTCGCGGGCAAGGCGCGCGGCGGCGTGGGCGTAGGCCAGGCGGTAGAGGGTCAAAGCGTCGGCTGGGGCGATGTCCAGGTAGCCGCCGGCCTCGCGCATGGCCGCGACGACGTCGTCGGCGGTCATGTCCGCAAGGGGCGGCAGATCGGATGCTTGCTGGTCTGGGAGCATGGGCGTTTCCTCCTGGCCCGACCCTGCCCCGGGCCGGGCGGCGGGGGCATGACTTAAGTCAAGGCGCGGCCGCGCCGGCCGAAAACGCCGAGGCGGGAACCCGGTCGCCCGGATTCCCGCCTCTTGTACGTTTCCGTCAAAAACGGAAGGCTGGCGCTAGATCGCCTGCTCGCCGGTCTCGCCGGTGCGGATGCGCACCACGTCGGCCAGATCGTAGATGAAGATCTTGCCGTCGCCGATGTTGCCGGTGTTGGCCGTCTCGCGAATGGCCGTCACGGCCTTTTGCGCCATATCGTCGGACACGACCACCTCGAGCTTGACCTTGGCGTTGAACTGCACCTGGTATTCCACGCCGCGGTAGGCTTCCACATGGCCCTTCTGGCGGCCGTAGCCGCGCACCTCGGTCACGGTCAGGCCGTGGATGCCGAGCTTGTCCAGGGCGTCCTTGACTTCGTCGAGCTTGAACGGCTTGATGATGGCTTCGATTTTCTTCATGGCGATCTCCGCGTCTTACCTGTGGGTTTTCTGCAGGACGAATTCCGGATAGGCGGTCACGGCCACCTCGTACTGGTCCAGGCCCTCGAGCTCGTGTTCCGGCTTCACACGCAGCGGCACGATCACGTTGAGGACTTTGAAGAAGACATACATCACCAGGAAGACAAAGACAAAATTGGTGCAGATGCCGATCAGCTGGGCCACGAGCTGGCCGCCGTCGCCGTAGAAGAGGCCCTTGACCGTGCCTTCCACGCCGTTGAGCGCGTCGCCGTAGGTGCCGTCCGCGAAGAGGCCCACCGAGAGCAGGCCGAACGCGCCGTTGACGCCGTGGACCGAGATTGCGCCGACCGGGTCGTCGATCTTGAGCGCGCGCTCGACGAAGAAGACGCTCAGGCACAACAGCACGCCGGCGATGGCGCCGATGATCACGGCCGAGACGGAGTTGACGTAGGCGCAGGGCGCGGTGATGGCGACGAGGCCGGCCAGGAAGCCGTTGGCGATCATGGAAATGTCGGGCTTGCCGAAGCGGGTCCACATGTAGAGCATGGAGCTCATGGCTCCTGCGGCCGAGGCGAGCATGGTGTTGGTGGCGACCACGCCGATGCGCAGGTCCGTGCCGGCCAGGGAGGAGCCCGCGTTGAAGCCAAACCAGCCGAAGGCCAGGATGAAGCAGCCGGTCACGGCCATGGGGATGTGGTGACCGGGCAGGGCGTTGGGCGTGCCGTCCTCACGGTATTTGCCCAGGCGCGGCCCGAGGACCATGCCGCCAACCAAGGCGGCCACGCCGCCGGTCATGTGCACCACCGAGGAGCCGGCGAAGTCCACCGTGCCGTGCCCCAGGGCGAAGTACTTGCCGAGGGTGGACAGCCAGCCGCCGCCCCAGACCCAGTTGGCGTAGAGCGGGTAGACGAACATGGAGATGAAGAAGGCGTAGGGGACGAAGGACTTGAAGGTCCAGCGTTCGGCCATGGTGCCCGTGGGAATGGTGGCGGTGGTGTCCATGAAGACCATCTGGAACAGGAACAGCGAAAAGACCACCGCATCGTAGGACACGCCCGACAGGAAGAAGCCCGTCGCGCCGAAAATCCCGAAATCATTGCCGCCGATGTTGATGGACACCTCGTTGGCGAGCACCTGTGCCCCACCGAGGCTGGCCACGCCGCCGACGCCGCCCATCTGCAGGGCGAAGCCGCAGATCCAGTAGCCGAGCATGCCGATGCCGTAGACCATGAAGTTCATGGCCATGGTGTGGCCCGCATTTTTGGCGCGGGTGAAACCGGTCTCGGCCAGGGCGAAGCCGGCCTGCATGAACATGACCAGGAAGCCGCAGATCAGCGTCCAGACCATGTTGATGGAGATGCGGTTATGGCCGACGACGTCGGCCAGCTTGGCGGCCAGGGGCTCCTTTTCGGCCAGGGTCGCCATGTCTTCCTTGGTGGGCGCGCCGGCCGTCGCGCCGACGACGTCGGCCGCGGTGCCGATGGAAGCGCCGGAAGGATCGGGAACCGGGGCGTCGTCGGCCAGGGCCGTAAGCGGCAGGGCCAGCGTGAGGGTTAGAAGGGCCAGCAGCAGAAAGTGTATGCCTTTTTTCATGGTGTTCTCCACGTCCATGGTTGTCCCGAAGCGGTTGCGCCGGGCCGTTGGGTGAGCGTTTCCCGCGAAAGCCGATGGAAGTGGCTGCATCAGGATGAGTCGATTGCCGTGATCATGATTCCCCTCCGCGTGTTGTGTCGCCTCGCCGCGACGACGAGATGTTTGCAAGGCTCGGACCGCTGCGGTTTTCCATTGAAATCGTTGCCGATTCACTGGACTGGAGCGCGAAGCGGATGCGTGGCCCCGCTGGGTGCAGACAAGATTGTTTGGTGTGTCGGTACAATAATGCAACTTTGTACCGACCATATGAGAAACGCGTGCGTTTCTCTTGAATTCCAGCGAGGGCATAGCGTAAAGAAATCGATTTGTAACATTTCAGGTTTGTAATCTTTGACGTAATTGTCAGTATATGTGCTTTTTGGATGCATTACAGTCGCGAAATATGTTTGCTTTTGAGCAACAAATGAAGCCGGCAAGGGGTGTTGGACACGCCCCGCCTCGCCGCCCCGCCTCTCGACAGGACCGCCGTTTCGGCACATCCTTCTCGCATGCTGCACGCGACCTGCTGGTATCTTCTGGCCGCCACGGCCGAAATCGGCGGCTGTTACGCCTTTTTCGCCTGGCTGCGCCTTGGCCGCTCCCTCTTTTGGACCCTGCCCGGCTTGGGGTGCCTTGTCGTCTTCGCCTGGGCGCTCACCCGCGTGGAAGCCGATGCCGCCGGCCGCATTTTCGCCGCATACGGCGGCATCTACATTTTTGCATCCTTGTGCTGGCTGTGGCTCGTCGAGGGCAAAACGCCGGACCGTTTCGATCTGGCCGGCGCGGCGCTCTGCCTGGTCGGCAGCGGCGTCATCCTGTTCGCCCCGCGCGCGTAAGGCCCGCTTGTCCGGGCCGCGCCCCTGGCATAGACTTCCCCCATGCGCGCAACCGACGGCGACAAGACCGCCTCCCTGGCCTGGAACGGCGTGAGCCTGCCGGTCCCGGCCGACTGGCGGCCGGCACGGCTGGGGCTTGGCTATCTCTATTTCGAGGACGACGACGGCCCGGCCTTCGAGTTCAAATGGCGCGCCCGCGCCGGACGCGACGGCATGGAGGCGGCGCTCAAGGCGCTGACGCCCAAGGGCCGCGCCCGGGCCGGAGGCGAACTGCCGCCGGCCTGGCTCGACGCCCTGGCCGATTTCGAGCTCATGCCCCTCTCCTGGCGTAGGGACGGCCGCACGGGCCTGGGCGCGGCGCTTTTTTGCCCGCACTGCGGCATGGCCGCCGTGTTCCAGGCCTACGGCGGCGCGCACGGCCCGGACGCGGCGCGCGCGGCGGACGTGGCCGCCGCTCTTGCGGGGCTCAAGCATCATGAACCGGGGCCGCCGGCCTACCGGGTTTACGGCCTGTCCTTCGTCGCGCCCGAAGGCTTCGCCCTGGCCGCCTTCTCCTTCGTGCCGGGGCGCTTCACCCTCACCTTCGCCGCCAGGGGCCGGCGTCTGGACGTGGTGCGCCTGGCTCCGGCCGACGTGATCCTCGCCCAATCGGGGCTGGGCGATACGGCCGCCCGGACCTTCGGCCTGACCGACGGCACGCTGCGCGAGGCGGGCGTCGTGGCCGGCTGCCCGGCGGTGTGGCTCGCCCGCCGCCAGGGCGCGGGCTTTCTCGACGCGGTCGCCCGGCGCTGCGGCCGCCAGGGCACGCTTGCGGTCCTGCGCCACGATGCGGCCGCCAACAAGCTCTACGGTGCGGCGCTTGCCGCCGCCTCCCCCGTGGACCGGCTGTGGCTTGCGCAAACGGCGGCGCGCTGTGTTTCCCTTTAGGAAAAAGCCCGCTCCGGCCGATCCGGGGCTCAGCCGCCGCGAGGCGCTGGCCTTTGCGCCGGTCGTCAGCCGCGACGTGGACGCGGACGAGACGCCGGCCGGGTTCGTGCGCCTGTCGCTGCCCGTGGCCGTGCGCCCGGCCCTGGCCGGACTGGCCAAACGGTTCGGCGTCTGGGACGGCAAGCCCCTGCGCAAGACCGTGGAGCTCGACGCCATGGGCTCGGCCGTGTGGCGCTTGATCGACGGCCGGCGCACGGCAGGGGAGATCGCCGCCGCCCTGGCCGGGCAATATTCTTTGGACCCCCGCGAGGCCGAACTGGCCGTGGCGGAATTTCTGCGCCTGCTCGGCCGCCGCGGCGCGGTGGCCGTGGCGGACAGGGGGGAGGGGGAAAGAACGCCTCCGGCGGCCGGGAGGGACTGAGTCCCTCCCGGACCCTCCCCGACGGGGGGCATTGCCGCGAAGAGAAGATGTCGTATATGAGGGGACGATGGAGGTTCCCATGGGCGGCATCACGCGAAGGCTTTTCCTGCAGGTTCTGGCGGGTGCGGCGGTGTTCGGGCGCATGGCGGGCGAGGCCTGGGGCTATTTCGTGCGGCAGTTCCCGGTGCGCACCGTGGAGATCGAGGATTTCGGCTTCGACGCGGCCACGGGCATGGTGACGCACGAACGCGGGCCGGCCGAGCCCTACGCCCTGGTCGTGGACGGACTCGTCGGGCAGCCCCTGCGCCTGTCCTACGCCGACCTGCTCGCCCTGCCCCAGGATAGCCAGGTCTCGGATTTCCACTGCGTGGAAGGCTGGTCCGTGGGCGATCTGGCCTGGGGCGGGCTGCGCCTTGCGACCCTGGCCGACAAGGCCGGACCGACGCCCGAGGCCCGCTACGTGATCTTCCACAGCCTTGGCCGCACGCGCTCGCGCCCGGGCGGACTCGACCATTATGTCGAATGCCTGCCCCTGGCCGACCTGCGCGACCCCCGCCTGGGCTACCTGCTCGCCCTGACCCTGGCCGGCGCGCCGTTGCCCCTGTCCCACGGCGCGCCGCTGCGGCTGGTGTGCCCCTACGACCTGGCCTACAAGGGCGCGAAATTCGTCTCCCGCCTGGAATTCGCCGCTGCGCCCGTGGAGGGCTGGTGGACCCGCGCCAACGGCATCTACGAAACTTTCGCCCCGGTGGAGCCCGGCCGCCTGCGCCGGCCGGATCCCCGCGCCGCGGCCTCGCCTTCCTGATTTTTCGTCATGTTATGTCCTCCCCCGCGCCGCCCTCCTTGACGGATCGGCCGGGATGGGCGAGGCCGTAACAAAGTGGGTCGCCACGGCCGGTTGCTGCAACCGGCCGTGGCGGAAGCGTTTTCCAGGCGTTTCGCGACCGTGCGGTTTCCCGGCGGTTGCGGTCGCTGCGAGGAGGGGGAGCGAAACCGTGCGGGTCGCACGAAAAGCGCGGGGGAGCGTCCATGAACGCGTATCCGTATGAGGCGCAGTTGCTGTTGCGTCTGGTCCTAGCGGTCTGTTGCGGCGCGGTTCTGGGCTACGAGCGGGAACGACACGGCATCAGTGCCGGCCTGCGCACCAATCTGCTGGTGTGCCTCGGTTCCGCCCTCATGATGGTCATCTCCAAATACTTCTACTATCTCGCCGGCGAGGACTCGGGGGCGATTCCGCTCGGGCTCGACCCCTCGCGCATCGGCGCGCAGATCGTCACCGGCGTCGGCTTTCTCGGCGCGGGCGTGATCATCAAGGACAAAGGGGCCATCCGGGGCCTGACCACGGCCGCGACGCTGTGGTTCAACGCCGGGGTCGGCATGGCGCTCGGCGCGGGCATGCTGCTCATCCCGGTGTCCTGCACGCTGCTCGGCGTGGTCTCGCTGACCATCCTCAAGCATTTCCAGCGCCGCATCCGGCGCGAGGCCTATCGCGTGATCAGCGTCACCTGCCAGGAATCGCGCGAAACCCTCGACAATCTGCTCGCCTTTTTCCGCTCCCGGGACCTTGGCGTCGAGAACCTGAGCCTGAGCAAGGTCAAGGAAGGGCTCTCCACCTACCGCTTCACCCTGCGTTGCGACTGGTCCTGCCTGGAGGCCGTGTCCTGCATCCGCGACCTGGCCGCCATCAATTGCGTGCAGAAGGTCAAGATGGGGTAGGGGGCAGGGAACAGGGAGTTGAAGTTAGGAGTGGGAGTCGGGAGCAGGGAGGAGAAGGGGGAACGCCTCCGGCGGCCAGGAGGGGCGGCGGCCCCTCCTGGACCTCCCGAAAGGGGGGAGGCGGCGCAGGTCTTTTGCGGTGGGCGGTGTCAGCAGGCCGGAATGACCGCCGCGAGCAGGCGCGCGAGGTCGGCCTCGGCGCGGCGGGCGGTTTCGAGCACGGCTTCGATCGTGGTTTCGGCCATGCAGTCCGGCAGGTTGACGTTGGTCAGGCACGAGACGGCGAGCACGCTCATCCCCAGGTGGCGCGCCGCGATGACCTCCGTCACCGTGGACATGCCCACGGCGTCGGCCCCGAGCAGGCGCAGCATGCGCGTCTCGGCCGGCGTTTCCAGGCACGGCCCAAGCACCCCGGCGTAGACCCCGCGCTCCAGGCGCAACCCGCAGACCAGGGCCGCCGCATCGGCGATCCCCCCCAGGCGAGGGCAATAGGCCCGGCTCATGTCCGGAAAGCGCGGCCCGAGCGCGTCGTCGTTGGCCCCGACCAGCGGGTTGCGGCCCGTGAGGTTGATGTGGTCCGTGATGCGCATGAGCCCGCCCGCGGCGAAATGCGGGTCCAGCGCCCCGGCCGCGTTGGTAAGGACGAGCGTGCGCACGCCGAGCCCGGCCAGGAATCGCACGCCGAAGGCGACCTCGCGCGGGCTGTAGCCCTCGTAGAGGTGCTGCCGTCCGGCCAGGAAGGCCACCGGCCGTGCCCCCACCGTGCCGCAGACCAGGCGTCCGGCGTGGCTCGGGGCCGTGGAGCGGGGAAATCCGGGCAGTTGCGCCGTGGCGATCTCGCGCGTCCCTTCCAGGAGCGCGGCCACGCCGCCAAGGCCCGTGCCTGCCACCAGCCCCACCGTGCCTGCCGGAAGAGGGCCGAGCGCGTTTTGCGCGGCCGCCACGGCCTGCTTTACATCCTCGCCGTAGTGCATGTAGATTCCTCCCGTCTTTCGCCGTCGTAGCACGGCGCATGGCGGCAGGGAAGGGGGAGGCCCTTTCTGCCCGTAAGCGCCGCAACTCTCGCACGTAACGGACGCCTGCATGGATCTGGGAACCTTCCTTGGCCTGGCATCGGGGCTCGCCCTGGTGTTCGGGGCCATCTTCATGGGCGGCTCGCTGCACGAGTTCGTCGATGTGGCCAGTCTCATGATCGTTTTGGGTGGCACCCTGGCGTCCACCTGCGTAGCCTATCCCCTGGGCGAGGTCCGACAGGCCTTCGCGGCCATGATGCAGATATTCTCCTCGCGCAAGGTCCGCGACGCCGAAGTCGTCAACATGATGGTGCGCATCGCCGAGATCAGCCGTCGCGAGGGGCTCATCGCCCTGGAGAACATCCACACCGACAACGCCATCCTCAAGAAGGCCTGCCAGCTCATCGCGGACAACGCCGACGCCGGGCTCATTCGGGAAACCGTGCGCATCGAGATCGGCTCCATGAAGCGCCGCCACGCCGTGGGCGAGGCCGTGTTCAAATCCCTGGCCGGCTACGCGCCCTCCTACGGCATGATCGGCACGCTCATTGGCCTCGTGCAGATGCTCAGCCGCCTTGACGACCCGAAAAGCGTCGGCCCGGCCATGGCCGTGGCCATCATCACCACCTTCTACGGCTCCTTCCTGTCCACGATCTTCTTCTTGCCCGTGGCCGGCAAGCTGCGCGCCCGCACCTTGAACGAGACGCTGCAGCTGGAGATCATCTTCGAGGGCGCCAAGTGCATCCTCGAAAACAACAACCCGCGTCTGGTCTACGAGAAGCTCTCCTCCTTCATCGCCCCCAAGGAGCGCCGTTATGAGCGCCGATGACGACGCCGGCATCGACGACGACCTGGAGGAGTCCGAGGTCCCGTCGGAGTGGCTGACTACGCTCGCCGACATGTCCATGCTTTTGATGAGCTTTTTTATCATGCTCTTCGCCATGTCGAGCGTGGACACCAAGAAGTTCGCCGATTCCGTCGCCTCGGTGCGCAGCGCCCTCGGTAGCAACGGCAAGAGTATGACCACCGCCCCGGTGTCCTCTGCGGAGATGTCCACCCTGGTCGAGCAGGCGCGCCTCAAGCAGCGCATCATCGGCGAACAGCGCCGGGTCTACGACCAGTTCCGCTCCTACGTCTCCAGCAAGGGCCTGGAGGGCGTCGTCGCCGCGACCCTGGAGTCGGGCAAGATCACCATCGCCTTTCCCTCGGGCGTGCTTTTTCCCAAGGACGGCGTGGACCTGACCGAGGAGGGCAAGGCGCGGTTGCGCACGCTCTACGATTTTCTTGTCAAGACCGCCGGCGAGCGCATCAACATCCGCGGCTTCACCGACGACCAGCCCCCGGCCCCGGGCAGCCGTTTTCGCGACAACTGGGAGGTTTCCTCCTTGCGGGCCGTGGCCGTGCTGCGCTACATGCTGTCCTTGGGGATGCCCCCCAACCGATTGACAGCCACGGGATTAGCTGATTTAGAACCCCTCTACCCCAACAATACCCCGGAGCACCGGGCGCGGAACCAACGCGTGGAGTTTGTGTTGGAACGCTTCATCGGCGGCGAATAGGGAGCCCGGCATGGACTTTACGTTCACGCTGGAAGGGGAACAGGGCCGGCGCGCCGCGCATCGCGAACGCGTGCGCGGCCTTGTCGCCTTGTGGGGCGACGGCGGGGACCGCGCCTATGTGGTCCACGACGTCAGCGCCTCGGGCCTGTCCCTGGTCGATCCCGACGGCGCGCTCGTCGCGGGCAGGACCGGGCGGGTGACGCTGGCCATCGGGCCGCGCACACTGATCGCGGCCTTGCCCGTCAGCGTCGTGCGCGTGACGGGAGCGGGCCTGGCCGGCCTGGCCTTCGGGGAACTCACCCTGCGCCAGGAAGCCTGGCTCGACAAGCTGGTGCTGGAAATACAGAAACGGCGCATCGACCTGCGCAAGGCGCGGGAACTGGCCGGAAACCCTGAGGATAAGAAGACGGATCGTGCCGACGAACAAACATAAGGTCCTGGTGGCCAACCGGGGCGAGATCGCCATGCGCATCATCCAGGCTTGCGTTTCGCTCGGCCTGGATTTTGTTTGCGTCCATACCAAGGCCGACGCGGCCTCGGGCCATCTGGCCCTGGCCCGGGAACTCGGCGGGCCGGACTGCGCCTACCGCATCAGCTCCTACCACGACGCCAACGAGATCCTGGCCGTGGCCGACCACAGCGGCGCAACGGCCATCCATCCCGGCTACGGCTTTTTCGCCGAGGATTTCCGCTTCGCGCGCCGCGTGGCCGAACGCAGCCGGGGCCTCGTTTTCATCGGCCCCTCCTGGCGCATCATCCGGTCGCTCGGCGACAAGATCAACACCAAGCGCCTGGCGCGCAGCCTCTCCATTCCCACCGTCCCCGGCTCCGACCGTCCCGTCTACGACGAGATGGAGGCCGAGGAGATCGCCGAGACCCTGTTCGCCTTCCAGGCCGAGCAGGGCATCGCCAACTCCGTGGTCCTGGTCAAGGCCTCGGCCGGCGGCGGCGGCATGGGCATCGAGGAAATCTACGACATCGACCAGTTCAAGACCGTCTACCGGCGCATCCGCAACTACGCCAAGCGCCAGTTCCACGACGAGGGCGTGCTGATCGAGCAGCGCATCTTCGACTTCAACCACCTCGAAGTGCAGATCGTGGCCGACCGTTCGGGCAAGAACATCGTCCACTTCGGCACCCGCAACTGCACCATCCAGTCCACGGGCCGGCAAAAGCGCGTGGAGGTGGCCCCGGGGTTTCGGCCCCAGGAAGTCGCATACGCCTTCGACGCCGCGAAGGTCCTCGACGACATCGTCGGCTACTCCCTGGCCATGGCCAAAGAGGTGGCCTACGACAACGTCGGCACCTGGGAGTGGATCGTCTCGCCCACGGGCCAGCCCTTCCTCATGGAGGTCAACACCCGCATCCAGGTGGAAAACGGCGTGTCCGCCGCCATTTCCCGCATCAAGGGTCAAGGCGGCGTCAACCTCATCGCCGAGCAGATCCGCATGGGCCTCGGCGACCCCATGGGCTACGACCAGTCCGACATCGCCTTCGAGGGCGTGGGCGTCGAATACCGCGTCATCGCCGAGGACCCGGCCAACCGCTTCACCCCCTGGGTCGGGCGCATCGACCAGTTCCTGGCCCCGACCCTGCCCTGGGCCAGGCTCCACACCCACATCCCCATGGACGCGCCCTACGAGATCCCCACGGAATACGACCCCAACCTGGCCCTGGCCATCATCTGGGGCAAGGACCTGGCCGAGGCCAAAAAGCGCGGGGTGGGCTACCTGGACGAACTGACCCTGTCCGGGGCCGACGGCGCGGGGCAGGAACTCAAGTCCAACGTCCGCTTCCTGCGGGACAAGACCGCCACCATCCTGCAATTCTAAGCGGCCCGTCCCGCGCGCCGCGCGCGGCCGGGACGGCGTTTCGGGAATACGCTTATGGAAATCGAAAAGCGCGTCGTCGAATTGACCGATCGCTTGCAATACATCCAGGACATCTTCGGCGGCCGGGAAAACGCGAACATCGCGCTCATGCGCTCGCGCCTGGGCGAATTCGCCGCCCGCGCCGACGCCCCTCCCGGCGAGAAGGCGCAGATGCTGCGCCAGCTCGAGGACCTCTTCGGCTTCCTCGAGAAAAAGCTCGACGCCGAACTCAGTCCCATGGACCGCGTGCGCATCGTGCGCCATCCCGGCAGGGTGAGCCTCAAGGACATCCTGGAAAACGTCTACGACAACTACACCGAGATCGGCGGCCAGGACGAATACTCCATCGACCCGAGCATGCTCATCGCCCGCGCCTACATCACGCGCAGAAAGGGCGACAAGGTCATCAACCAGCCCGTCATGGTCATCGGCCAGGAAAAGGGCCACGGCCAGGAGTTTCGCAACGGCGGCTCGGTCAAGCCCTGGGGCAACGCCAAGGCCCTGCAGTACATGAAGGTCGCCGAGACCGAGCGCATTCCCATCCACACCTACGTGTTCACGCCCGGTGCCTACCCCGTGGAGGACTTCCCCGGCGCGGCGCAGCAGATCGCACGCAACCTCTACGAGATGGGCGGGCTGCGCGTGCCCGTGGTGTCGGTCATTTCCGAGGGCGGCTCGGGCGGGGCCGAGGCCATCGGCCTTTCCGACGTGCGCCTCATGCTCTCCCACGGCTACTATTCCGTCATTTCCCCCGAGGGCGCGGCGGCCATCGAGGCCGGCATCCGCCAGGGCCAGCGCGTCTCCCCGGACCTCATCGAGGCCTGCGCCAAGCGGCTCAACATCACCGCCGCCGACAACCTGCGCATGGGCTACATCGACAAGGTCGTGGACGAGCCCGACCTCGGCGCGCGGCCCCATCATTACGACTTCTTCAAGGACCTGCGCCAGGAGGTCGTGCGCGCCACGGACCAGGTCTTCCTGGGCGTGGCCGGGTTCAAGCTCTTCCGCGCCCTGGTCGCCTCCCGGCGCAAGGCCGACGACGCCGAAGGCATGTTCGTGCGCTGGACCCTGGACGAGGCCGCGGCCGACCGGCTCGTCTGGAAGCGCTACTGCAAGTACCGCCGCATGGCCGAGACGGCCTTCCGCGACAGCCGGCCCTCCGGCGCGCGCATCGCCTCCCGGGCGCAGAGCCTGCTCTGGTCGGGCTACTCCTTTCTGCGCTACGACTTCCTCGGCAAAAATATCAAAAAGCTGGCCAAGACCGTGGGCGACCTGGAGGCCGAGGCCCGGCTCGTGGCCAACCGCCTCGCCGCGCCCCTGCGCAAGAGCCGCGACAAGAACGGCCCCGTCGCCTGCGACCCGGAAAAAAGCCGCATGCTCGTCGAGCTCTCCCAGCCCGAGCAGGGGGCCTGCCTCGAGGAGTTCGGCTGGCGCTACGTCAGCCCCAAGGCGGCCGAGGACAAGGCCGTCAGCTGCCCCGAAGCCAAGACCTACGGCTGCCCCGACCTCTGGGCCCCGGACCTCTACGGCGACTTCGCCGGCGTGTGCGTCCACTGCGGCCACCACTTCCCCATGGAATACCAGTGGGTGCTCGGCAACGTTTTCGACCCGGATTCGGTGGTGGAATACGACGCCGACATCGAGGCCGGCAATCCGCTGGACTATCCCGGTTTCGACGCCAAGCTCGACGCGGCCAAGGAAAAGACCGGGCGCAAGTCCGCCTGCGTTTCGCTCGACGCGAAAATCGACGGCATCAAGGTCACGTCCGCCGTGCTCTATTCCGCCTTCCGCGGCGGCTCCGTGGGCGCGGCCGAGGGCGAGAAGTTCATCCGCGCCCTGGCCCGGGCGCGCCGCCGCCACTTCCCGTTTCTGGCCTATGTCCACGGCACGGCCGGCATCCGCATCCAGGAGAGCCTAAACGGCCTCATCCAGATGCCCCGCGTCACCCTGGCCGTGCGGCGCTACATCGAAACCGGCGGCCTCTACGTGGTCCTCTACGACACCAATTCCTACGCCGGCCCGGTGGCGAGCTTCCTCGGCTGTTCGCCCTACCAGTTCTCCGTGCGCTCGGCCAACATCGGCTTCGCCGGGCCCGGCGTCATCAAGGAAACCACCGGCATCGACATCCCCCCCGACTACCACCGGGCCCACAACGCCCTGGCCCGGGGCCATATCCAGGGCATCTGGGACCGCCGCGAGATCCGCAAGAACCTGAAGCAGGTCCTGCTCACGATCGGCGGCCGGAATTTGTATTACCGGTAGGGCAGAGGGGAGAAGAGAAGAGGAAGATGCCTCCGGCGGCCGGGGGGGATCATCCCCCCCGGACCCCCTGAAAGGGGGTAAGGGGAGCGTGGCGCGATTGCTTCGGGGCACGCCGCGTTGTAACGAATACGGAAACTCCAGTGCCGGCCATGGCCGGCGGCGGGGAATGCTTGTGATAGACGTCAAAGCCTTGCTGGAACAGATCAAAGCCTCGCCCTACGAGGAAATCGTGGTGGAAGCGCCCCATACGGGCGTGGTGCGTTTCGCCGGCATCGAGCCGGGCACGCGCGTGACGGCGACTTCGGGAACCTACGGCGAAAAGCCCGGCACGCTGCTCGCCAAGCTCACCCGCGAACACAACGACAAACCGCTTTTCGCCGAGGCCAAGGGCGTGGTCGGCGAGGTCAGCCGGGACCTGGAAGGGAAGTTCGTCGAGGCCGGCACGAAGCTGGCCGTCATCCGCCACTTCCTGTCCAAGGACGAGGTCATCGCCGCCATCCTGCGCCAGGTGCTCTACCTTTTCACCGCGCCGGAACGGGCCAAGTACTATTTCATCCCGAGCGTGGACAAGAAGGTCAAGGCCTCGGGGCCGCACTCGGTCAAGGTCCAGTCCGGCATGGAGCTTTTTATCGTCTCGCGCATGAAGCGGGAAAAGCCGCTGGTTTACGAAGGCCCGGAAGGCATCATCTACGCGGTCTATTTCCAGCACGACCAGAACGTGGACCAGGGCGCGCCCCTTGTCGGCGTGTGCCCGGCGTCCCAGACCAGCCTCATCCAGGACGTGGTCAACCGGGTGCGCACGGACTGGGAGGAGCGGGAGTAGCCATGGGAAAGTTCCTGCAGATCCGCGTCATCGCCCAGACCTTCGACCCGGTCGCTGCCGAGCGGCGCTACGAGCGGCTCTACGCTCTGGCCTATCCGGTCGCGGCCACGCCGCCGGCCGGCCCGCTGGGCCTGCTGGAACTCGTGCAGTCCCTCGACGACGCGGTGCGCCTGGGCGATCTGCCCGGGGCCGACCGCAAGGCGCTGCTGCCTGGCGTCGAGCGGGCCATGGCGCTCAAGACCGCCCTGGAGGCGGCCCTTGGCGAGCGCGACGCACACACTGCGGACAAGCTCTCCTATGACCTGGAAGACGCCCTGGCCGAGCTCGAAAAGCTCGCGCCCAAGGACTAGAGGATTTCGACAAGGGTCCGGATCGCCCGAAGCGGACTCCGGAATGGACGCCGACAGGCCGCAATCCTCAAGGGATTCCAAAGGGCGGAAGCCCTTTGGCCGCCGGAGGCGTTCCCCCTGACATTTTGCCGCGCCACGGCGCGTGATGAAGGAGGCGGCAGATGGCCGGCAGCATCAACAAAGTCATTCTGGTCGGCAGGCTCGGCCAGGACCCCAAGCTGACCTACATGCCCTCGGGCAGCCCCGTGGCCGAGATGAGCGTGGCCACGGACGAGTCCTACAAGGACCGCGAGGGCAACAAGGTGGACCGGGTGGAATGGCACCGGGTCAAGGTCTTCGGCAAGTCCGCGGAATTTTGCGGCAACTATCTGGCCAAGGGCCGGCTCGTCTACGTCGAGGGAACGCTGCGCACCCGCAGCTGGGAAGACCAGCAGGGGCAGAAGCGCTACATGACCGAGGTGGTGGTGACCGGTCCCGGCCACACCATCCAGGGGCTCGATTCGCGCGGCGGCATGGCGGCCGAGGCCCCCATGGGCGACGAAGGCTTCCAGGGCCGGCGCTCCTACCAGGGCGGCGGTCAAGGCGGCGGCCAGGGTGCCCCGCGCGGCGGCTACGGCGGTCAAGGGGGCCAGGGCGGCCCGCGCGGCGGCCAGCAGAACGCCCCGCGCGGCAATCAGCCCTATCCCGACGAAGAGCCGGGCCCGGCCTTCCCCTCCGAAGCCTCGGGCATGGACGACGTGCCGTTCTAGGCAATCGACGCGGCAGACGTTTCAAGGGCCGAATTCGTGCCCGCGCTTCCGACTTCCCGGAGGCGCGGGCACGAATTCGGCCCTTATGTTTGGCGGTGGCCTCGGCTCTCGTGTCGCGTTTTCGACATTCGTGCAGGCGAAGTCCGCGACCAATTTGGTGTAATGGTTTTTTCCTGGAAAACATCTCCTCTGTTGGGGACGCGGCCCTAGGCGTTCAGCCCGCCGTCGATGGTCAGTTCCGTGCCGGTGATGTAGGACGCTCCCGGTCCGGCCAGGAACACGATGGCCGAGGCGATTTCTTCGGGCCGGGCATAGCGGCCGAGAGCCGTTTCGGCTTTCAGTGATGCGGCGAAATCGCCGCTGTCGGGGTTCATGTCCGTGGCCGTCGGGCCGGGCTGGACCACATTGACGGTGATGCCGCGCGGCCCCAGGTCCCGGGCCGCGCCCTTGGCGTAGCCCGCCACGGCGGCCTTGGTGGCCGTGTAGTCGGCCACGCCGGCGAATCCGGCGCGTCGGGCCACGCACGAGCCCACCGAGACGATGCGTCCGCCGTCGGCCATGACCGTGGCCGCAGCCCGGATGGCGGCCACGACACCGCCGAGGTTGATCGCATACTGACGGTCCAGGGCTGCCTGGTCGGCCGCCGGGTCGCCGACTTGGCCCATGGCGATCACGCCGGCATTGTTGACGAGGATGTCCAGGCGGCCGAAATCACGGGCCACGGCCGCGACCAGTTCCGCGACCTGGGCGGGATCGGCCTGATCGGCCCGGTAGGCCGCCGCGCGCACGCCGAACCCTTTCAATTCCTTGACGATGTCCTGGGCCTTTTCGGCCGAGGCGGCGTAGCTTATGGCCACATCGGCGCCGGCGCGTGCCAGGCCCAGGGCCGTAGCCGCGCCGATGCCCCGGGAAGCCCCGGTCACCAGCGCGACTTTTCCAGCGAGTTCCTTATCCATATGGCGTCTCCTTTCACGGTCTCGGGCACCATACGGATACAGATGGAACCGGTTCGGGGATTGTCAAACCTCCCGGCCTAGCGGCGCAGCAGCCGCAGCCCGTTGCCGATCACGAGCAGGCTCGTGCCCATGTCCGCGAAAACCGCGAGCAGCATGGAGCCGTAGCCCGCGACGGTGAGCGCCAGCACGAGCCCCTTGAGCCCGAGCGCCAGGGCGATGTTCTGCCGCAGCACCGAAACGGTGGCCTTGGACAAGCCGATGAACGCCGCGAGCTTGCGCGGGTCGTCGTCCATGATGGCCACGTCCGCCGTCTCGATGGCCGCGTCCGTGCCCGCCGCGCCCATGGCGAAGCCGATGTCCGCCCGCGCCAACGCCGGGGCGTCGTTGATGCCGTCGCCGACCATGCCCACGAGCCCCTTGCCGTCGAGCGCCTTGCGCAACGCGCTGACGGCCGCGGCCTTGTCCTCGGGCATCTGGTCGCCGCGTGCGTCGGCGATGCCCGCCTCCCGGGCGACGACAGCGGCCGTGCGCGCGTTGTCGCCGGAAAGCATGACGGTCGCGACGCCAAGCCGCGCCAGGGCCTCCACCGCCTCCCGGCTGTGCGGCCGGATGACGTCGGCGGCGGCGAAAATCGCGAGCACCCCGGACGCGTCGGCCAGGAGCACGGCGGTCTTGCCCGCGCTCTCCAGGGCGGTCAGGCGCGCCTCCACGGCGGGCGAGCACACCCCCAGCCGTTCGATCAGCCGATGATTGCCCAGGTGGTACGCTTGGCCGTCCACCTCGCCGCGCACGCCAAGGCCGGGCAGGGCGGAAAACGCCGACACGTGCCCCGGCACGATGCCGTCGTCTGCGGCGCGTTGCGCCACGGCGCGGGACACGGGGTGGTCCGAGCGCGCGGCAAGGCTCGCCGCGACGGCGCGGTTGGCGGCCGCGTCGCCGGCCAGATTTTCGAAATCCGTCTGCACCGGCCGGCCCGTGGTTACGGTGCCGGTCTTGTCCAGGGCCATGGCCTTGAGGGCGTGGCCGCGCTCCAGGAAAAGCCCGCCCTTGACCAGGATGCCGCGCCGCGCCGCCGCGGCCAGACCGCTGACCACCGAAACGGGCGTGGAGATGACCAGCGCGCACGGGCAGGCGATGACCAGGATCACGAGCCCCTTGTAGATCCACTCCGCGAAGCTCCCGCCCAGGAACAGGGGCGGCGCGAGCGCCACGGCCACGGCCACGGCAAAGACCGCCGGCGTGTAGACTGCCGCGAAGCGGTCCACGAAGCGCTTCATGCCGGCTTCCTTGCCCGGGGAGGCCAGCACCGCGCGCGTGATGCGCGCAAGCGTGGAATCGTCGGCCAGGGCCGTGGTCGTGGCGGTAAGCTCGCCTTCCTGGTTGACGCTGCCCGCGAAAAGCGCTTCCCCCGGCCCCTTTTCCACGGGCAGGCTCTCGCCCGTGACCGGCGACTGGTCCACGGACGAATGGCCGGCGGCGACCACGGCGTCGAGCGGCACGCGCTCTCCGGGCCGGATGCGGATGGTCGCGCCGACCGGCACGCTCCCCGCGGCGACCTCGGCGAACGTCCCGTCTTCCCGGCGCAGGGTCGCCACGTCCGGAGCCAGGGAGAGAAGCGCCGCCACCGCGCCGTTGGCTTTGGCCAGGGACACGGATTCGAGCTGCTCGGCGATGGCGAAGAGCACCATGACCATGGCCGCCTCGGGAAACTGGCCGAGGACGAGCGCGCCTGTCGCCGCGATGCTCATCAGCGCGTTGATGTTGAGCTCGCGCCTGGAGAGCGCGATGAACCCCTTGCGGTAGATGGGCAGCGCGCACAGCGCGATGGCCGCCAAGGCGCAGGCGACCGGCAGCCACGGCGCGGCGATGTGCAGCCAGTCCGCCGCCTCGGACAGGAGGGACAAGCCGAGCCCAATCGCCTGGACCGGCGTCACCCACGGTCCGGCCGAGCCGGCGACCGGGCGCGGCGTCCCGCTGGCCGTCGTTGGCACCGCCTCCATGCCGAGCGCCGCGATGGCCGCCACGATGCCGAGCGTGTCCGGCAGGTCGTGGTGCACCGTCAGCTCCCGGGAGAGCAGGTTGAAGCGCAGCCCGTTTACGCCCGGCATGCCGCCGAGCGCCTTGCGGATCATCGTCTCTTCGGTCGGGCAGTCCATGGCCTCGATGCGAAAGACGTCGTGTTTGGCGGACGTCGGCGGCGGGCCGTCATCCTTTTCCGGGCGCGGCGAGGTCTGGCACGCGCCGCCGCAACAACACGGGGCCTGGCCGGCAAACGGCCGCGGCCCTTCCTGCGTATGGGGATGGCCATGAGTATGGCCGTGATCGTGCGTGGACATGCAAAACCTCCTTGCATCCGACGCTCCCATGAGACACCTTGGAGCTGCTCCAGGGTCAAGCGCTTTTTTTTAGCAAGGAGGTCTCCCATGCGCATCGGCGAACTGGCCCGCCGCACGGGCTGCAAACCGGACACGGTCCGCTACTACGAAAAGGAAGGGCTGCTCGCCGCGCCGGCCCGTACGGACGGCAACTACCGGCTCTACGACGCCTCGCATCTCGCGCGCCTGACGTTTATCCGCAACTGCCGGGCGCTCGAAATGAACCTGGACGAGATCCGGGCGCTTACCGCCCTCAAGGACGGCGCGGCCGGCGACTGCGGCGAGGTCAACGTCCTGCTCGACGCCCATATCGACCGGATCGCCGAACGTATCGCACGGCTGCAGGCCCTGTCCGACCAGCTCGCCGCGCTGCGGCAATGCTGCACCGGCGCGACGCCCGTGGAGCAGTGCGGCATCATGCGGGAACTGGAGGGACGGTGCACGGGGTGTGCACGCTACGAGCGGGCGGAGGCGAAGGGCGGCAAGACGCCCGCGACGGTCGGAAGCGGCTCAGCCTCTTCCGGCCGTGCTACGTAAGATGATGGGGCAGGATCGCCGTGCGCGGCGGCGTCAGGATGCGGCCGCTCTCCCGCGCAGGAAGGCGACGACCGGTCCCTCCCAAATCTTTTGCGCTTCGACGATCTCGAACCCCTTGGCCGGGAGCAGGGCGGCAAGCTGCTCGAACGTGAAGCTGTGCCACTGCACGTTGCCGCCGTACTTGGCGGCCCATTGCATGAGGGCGGTGTTCTCGAAGAGACTCGAATCGCCGTAGCAATAGGCAATAAGCAGCAGTTCGCCGCCGGGCCGCAGCACGCGGCGCATTTCCGCGACGGCCGCGTCCGGCTGGTCCATGGTCTGCAACGCGTTGACGCTCAAGACGGTGTCGAAGCTGTGGCTTTCGAACGGCAGCGCGCAGGCGTCCCCTTCGTGGAAGGAGACGTTTTCCGCCTCGTCCGTCAGCTTCTCCTGCGCCACACGGATCATTTCGGGCGTCACGTCCACGCCGCAGACCTCGCGGCACTGCCGGGCAAGGCGGATGCTCAGGCTGCCCGGGCCGCAGCCGACGTCCAGGACCCGGTGCGCGGGGCGCACATATTGAGACAGAATTTTCCAGTTGACCGCGTACTGGTCCTCGAAGTCGCTGGCGATCCAGGCGTCGTAGTCCTCGGCCGTGGCCTGCCAGAATTCCTGGATCTTATCGTCGCGGGCGTCGGCAAACGCCGCGGAGGAGGAAGAAGTCGTCATCGCTTTCCGTATCTTCGTGTTGTGGCGCGCGCCCGGAGTCCGTCACGGTCGCATCGACTGTCCGACACGCTCCGCTGGGAGGTTTTCCGCACAGGACAGCCTGAAAAAAAAGCACCCATGGGTGTTTGATCGGCGCACAACGTCATGCGAACCTCGAAATGCACCCTTGCACACGCGTCGTCGCAGTTGCGTGACAATAAGCTCCGGTGTCGTCCTCCCGGACGGCGGATGCGAGACGCCTTCACTGCGACGTGCCTTCCTGCACCAAATCCGCTGCGAAGTCATCCCCCTCTGCCTGCCCGAAACCATAGGGGCTGCGCCTGCCCCGGCAAAGGGGCGCAGGCGCGTCACGCGTCCCCTCCGTCGCAGGCCGCGCCGCGCTAGTACGCATACGGCTCCTCGCTGCGCCACTGGTACATGTAGACCTGTTCTGGAGGCACGGGAGCGGTCTCGATGTGTTCGGCCGCGAAGAGCGCGCCCGGGGCGACGGAGGAGAAGGACATGCCGGGCAGGACGTATTCGCCTCGCTGGTCCTGCGGCATATCGGTCAGGCGGCCGTAGGCCACGAGCCAGCTTTTGTCGGCCGGAAGCGCCGCGCCGGGCGGAACCTTGACCTTGAAGCCGATGGCGGTGCTGTCGGCGAAGCAGCACCAGATGGCCAGGCGAAAGAGCACGAATTCGCCGGAGGCGTCGAGTGCCGGGTCGCGCCGGGCGAAGCCGCGCATGACGTAGGGTTTGTCCCAGGCCGGGGAAGGGCCTTTGGCGGCGATGTCGAAGAGTTCGCCGGCGTTGATGGGGATGTATTCCTTGCCCTGCGCGGTCATGCGCGCGGGCGTCGGAGCAGGGGGCGGCGGCGCGGGCAGGCTCGGGGCCACAGCGAAGGCGTCGCCGTCGCCCGCGCCGGAGAGCGCCTGCGCGCCGCCCTGGGCGAGCGCGACGCAGGCTGCGAGCAGGGCGTAGGCGACGCCGCGGCCGAGGCTCGGCCGCGACACCGGTCGCCACAGGGCGTAGGCGGCGAGCACGGCGAGGACGAGCGCCGCGCCGAGGGTCACGGGCTTGAACCTGGGGTTCAAGTACATCCAATAGTCCCCGGCCAGGGGCAGCCAGGCCATGAAGCCGGCCATGCCGAGCCAGGCGACGCCGTCGATGCGCGCGGCCAGGGCGTGGGCGAGTGGAGACTTCATGACGCGCCTCCCGTGGCGATGCCGAACACGACGCAGGCGATAAACACGATGGCCGCCGGCACGACGGCGAGCACGCGCACGAGCTTTGGCGTAAAGACCTGCCGCCACATGAGCAGGAGCTTGAGGTCGAGCATGGGGCCGAGGCAGAGAAACGCCAGGCGCGAGGCCAGGGGAAAGGTGGCGAACGAGGCGGCGACGAAGGCGTCGGCCTGGGAGCACAGCGAAAGGCCGACGGCCAGGGCCATCATGCCGGGGATGGCCAGGGCCAGATCGTTTTCCATGGCCATGACTACCGGCGCGGGTACGTAGGCCTTGAACGCCGCCGCGACCATGGAGCCGAAGACGAGCACCTTGGCCATGTCCAGGAAGTCGGCCATGGCGTGGCGCAGGGCGGAGGCAGCCTTCTCGCGCCGGGCGTTGCGCCTAAGGACGGCCAGGGGAATCGCGTCCGCCAGGGAGCCGAAGGGCGTGCCCGGCACGGTCGCGGGACCGTGCTCGTGGACGTGGCCCGGTGCGTCATGGTCGTGGCCGCAGCCGCAGGCGGGTTCGCGGCCGACCAGGGGGCGCAGGAGCGCTTCAGCTTTCTGTCCGCCGGCGAAATAGCCGACGACCGTGGCGGCGAGCCCGACGAGCAGGCAGCGCCACACGGCCATGGACAGGTCGCCGCGAAACGCGACCACGGTGGAGAGGATGGACACGGGATTGACCACGGGCGCGGCGAGCATGAAGGCCACGGCCGCGCCGGGCGGTACGCCTTTGCCCATGAGCCGGCGGGCCAGGTAGACCACGCCGCATTCGCAGCAGGGCGTGGCCGCGCCAAGCGCGAGGCCGAAAAGCGTCGCCGCGAGCCTGCCCTTGGGCAGAAGCCGCTCCATGCGCTCGCGCGGCACGTAGGCTTCGACCAGCCCCGAGGCCAGGGACCCGAGCAGCAGGAAGGGCAGCGCCTCGATGACGATGGAGAGCGTGGCCTGGGCGAAAAGACCCAGGTCGTCCAGGGCGTTCATGCCGGCAGCGCTTCTTTGAGCGCAAACGGGGCCGGGCCGCCGGACACGGGTTCGAAGCGGGCGATGCGCTGGTGGAAGGCGGCCAGGGCCGGGCGGTGGGCGATGCTTACGATGGCCGTGTGGGACAGGCGCGCTACGAGCAGGGCGTAGAGCGCCTGTTCGGCGGCCTCGTCCAGGGCCGATGTGGCCTCGTCGCAGAAAAGCCAATGCGGCTTGAGGAGAATTGCCCGGGCGAATCCCAAACGCTGCTGCTCGCCCACGGAGAGCTCCTGGGACCAGTGCCGCTCCGTGTCGAGCTGGTCGGTCAGGTGCGGGAGGCCGCAGTCGGCGAGCACGGCCGCGATGCGTGCGTTGCCGTAGGTCTCGGGCGCGTCGGGATAGGCCACGGCCGCGGCCAGGGTGGCGATGGGCAGGTAGGGGCGTTGCGGCAGGAACAGGGCGCGCTCGCCCGCGGGCATGGCGAGCCTGCCCGTGGCAAAGGGCCAGAGCCCGCCGAGCGCCCGGAACAGCGTGGATTTGCCGCAGCCCGAAGGCCCGGCCACCATGAGGCGTTCGCCTGGGGCCAGCGCCAGGGACGCGCCGGCAAGGAGCGTGTCGCCGTCCGGCAGGCGCAAGGTGAGGTCGCTTAGAATCAGGCCCTCACCCGCCGGGGCCGCGGTGCGCTCCAGGCCTTCGCCGCGGCGCGCCTCCAGGCCTTCCAGGGCGGCGGCGAAGCCCGTCAGACGGTCCACCGTGGCTTTCCAGGCGGCCAGGCGCGTGTACGCGTCGATGAACCAGGACAGGGCGGACTGGACGTGGCCGAAGGCCGAGGCGGTCTGCATGAGGCCGCCGAGCTGGATGGCCCCGGAGAAATAGCGCGGCGCGGCGACGATGAAGGGGAAGATGACCGCGGCCTGGGAGTAGCCGGCGGAGAACCAGGTCAGGCGCTTCTGGCGGATCATGATGCTCCACCAGTTGGAGACGACGTGGGTGAAGCGCCCGGCCAGGCCGCGGGCCTCCTGGGACTCGCCGCCGTAAAGGGCGATGGGCTCGGCGTTTTCGCGCACGCGCACGAGGTTGTAGCGGAAGTCGGCCTCGTAACGCTGCTGGAAGAAGTTGAGCCGGATGAGCGGGCGGCCGATAAGGTGGGTGAGCAGCGTGCCGATGCCGGCGTAGAGCAGGGCGGCCCAGAGCATGGAACCCGGGATGGGCAGGTTCAGGATGTGGATGTCGCCCGACAGGCTCCAGAGGATGACGGAAAAGGAGGCCAGGGAAACCACGGCTTCGAGAAATCCCAGGGTGAGGGAGAGGGTCTGCTCGATGAAGCCATTGATGTCTTCGCTGATGCGCTGGTCGGGGTTGTCGGTGACGCCGTTTTCGAAGCGCAGGCGGTAGTAGTTGTGGGCGTCGAGCCAGTGCGCGACGTAGCGCTCGGTCAGCCAGCGCCGCCAGCGGATCTGGAGCATCTGGCGCAGGTAGATCTGGTAGACGGCGACGATGATGAACAGGGCGGCCAGGATGGAAAACCGGCCGAGGAGCCGGAAAAAGGCGTCCACGTCCTTGTTCTGGAGCGAGTTGTAGAAGAGGTTGTTCCATTCGTTGAAAAGGACGTTCAGGTAGACGATGCCGAGACTCATGCCGACGATGACGGCCAGGAGCAGGCCGGACTTGAACCGCTCCTCGCTTTTCCAGTAGGGCTTGGTCAAGGTCCACAGATCGGACAGGAAGCGCCGCTTCGACCCGGGCATGGGGATACTCCTTTTGCGGTTGGCGTCGCGCGCAGGGGCGGACCGTCCCCCTCTAGTCGCTTGGCCTTGCGGATGCAACCGGGTTGCGGGGCGTAAGTGCATGAAATATCGTTCAGGAAATACAACGGCGGCCGCTTCGCGAGGAAGCGGCCGCCTTCGTTCGGGTCCGGTCGGAGCGGGGGCTAGTACTTGTAGGTGAAGCCGAAAGCCACCTTCCAGGTGTCGTTGGCGTTGGCGCGGCTGGCCAGGCGATGGCCCCAGACGCTCTGCTGGAACTCGCCGTGGGCCCAGCCCGTTTCGACGCGGGCGGCCAGGTTCTCGTAGAGCATGTATTGGCTGTCGAAGTTCACGCCCATGGCGTGTTCGTTCCAGGTCAGGTCGCGGCCCATGGCGAAGTAGGGGTTGGAGCCGATGCTGGCGTTGAGGTCGCGGATGGCCCGGGGCGAGTTGTTGCCCTTGAGGTAGGTGAAGGAGACGCGCTGGGACAGCTTCGGCAGCAGGCTGATGTCCTTGAGCGCGACGCCGAGGCCCATGGCGCCGACGGGGTCCATGCCCATGTTGGAGTTGCGGGCGAACACCTGGCTGTCGTCAAAGAGGAACGAGCCGCCCGGACCCCAGTTGGGGCGGGTGTGGGGCATGCGCTCGGAGCCGTTGCGGTTGGAGCTGTCCTCGCCCGTGGACCACCAGGCGAAGACCTGCGGAATGAGCAGGTCCCAGCCGGTGTATTCCGCGCCGAAATCCAGGAACCAGCCCTGGCGGCGGCTCTTGGTGCGATCGTTCAGCGCCCCGCCGCCGTTGATCACGTCGGCATAGAACTTGACCGGGTCGAGCACGGACACTTCGAACGCGCCGCCCACCCAGTAATAGGGATTCTGGTTGTTCTTCCAGCCCGGCGCGCCAATGAGGGTGCCGGCGGAGAGCAGGTCCTCGGCGTCGGACGCATGGCCGAAGGACGAGGCCCAGGTGGTGTAGTAGTTGGCCTTGGAGCCGGCCATGGAGAAGACGCCCCAGGGCGTGGCCTTGAGTCCCGGCACCGTGATGGGCAGGGTCAGGATGTACAGGTCCAGCTCGTCGCCGACCTGGGTGGTCGAGGGATCAAAGGTGCGGTTGCTGTCGATCAGGCGCGCGAACCCGGCGTTGAGCTCCAGGGTGTCCGCGATCAGCGGCGCTTTCACGAGCAGGGCGGCGGCCCAGTCGGTGAAGACGATGCTGTCGTTGAAAAGCGCGCTCTGGGGCAGGGCCGTGGGCTGGAGGCCGGCGGTTATCTGGATGTTCGTGTCCGGATACTTGAACTCCAGGAAGGCCTGGTAGACCTGGATGGCCACGTCGGGGTTGGCGGCAGTGTAGGTGCCGTTGCCCCAGGTGTTGTCCACCTTGGTGGCCAGGCGGAAACGCAGGTTCTCGTTGGCGATGAAATCCGTGCGGACCCGGATGCGCTCCCAGACCTCGAAGGTGTCCTCGGTCTTGGTGCCGGCCTTGGTCCAGGTGGGGGTGTTGGACGTCCAGTTGGCGTTGTTCCAGCCGGTGAAATTGTGGCCGCTGAAAAAGACGCCGTAGACGCGGGAGTCGCCGGTGATGCGCACCTGGGTCTCGGCCATGGCGCTGGCGACGGCGGCCAGCAGGAGCATGGCGACAAGGGCCGGCACGGTGAAACGTTTCATCTCCTCTCCTTCCTCGTGTTGCGGGTTGGCGGACGCGGGTCCTTCTCGGGGCGGCTTGGGGAAGCCGCCGCCGTGTGCCTAGAGCCGACCGGCGCGGGGCGAGAGCGTCGGACGTGCCCGGGGTTGCGCGTTGCAGCAAACGCCTGACCCGGAAGGATGCCTTCAAGACCATGCGCCGCATTGTCGCGGTGCGGCCCGGCCGGGACAATACGGCGGGGAACGGCAAGGCGCACACTGATGGAGCCCTTGCGTGACCGTATCCCGTTCCTATTGCAACGACTTCGGGCGCAAGATTGTGAAGGCCCGTAAGTACGGAATTAATCGCTGCGAGTAAAGACTCGGCGGAAAACGGAACGCGACAAATGTCGCGTTGTCGTCACTGCTGCGGCAGGGGATGCGTGGATGTCGCGATGCGTGCAAGCGGACGTCGCACCTTGGGGTCAGGCAGGCCCTCGCCTCCGGTGCGGCGTGCGTCAGGGGGCTAGATGTACGGGTAGGGCTGGTTGTCGAATTCCTTGGCCCGAGGCGTGGGGTAGAGTCCCTTGGACTTGAGCGCCGCCAGATCCTTGGAGCGGTCCACCCAGGTGGTGTGCAGCAGATGTTCGGACTCGTGGGACAGGGGTTCCTTGAGGAACTTCTTGTACAGGGTGATGACCTGCTGGTTGTCCTGGGAGGCCCGGACCTTGAATTTGGCGTCCGCGCCGTAGACGCCGTTGATGCGGTCCTGCATGTATTCCTTGAGTTGCTTGGCCGCGGCCACGGCGCGGCCGGTCAGGCGCAGGCCGATGAGCGCGCCGCCGGACAGGACGCAGGCGGTCTTGATAAACCCGCGGCGGGTGAAGCGTGCGATGTTCATGGACGTCCTCCTTTAGGCTTTTTGCGCGTTGTAGAGCGCCAGACGCTTTTTCATGGACGCGTAGAACTTGGTCGTGGCGTTGTTCATGGATTGCAGCACGGTCGGCATGATCGGCTGGCCGCCGCCCATGACGCAGCCGCCCGGGCAGGCCATGAACTCGATGAAGTGGTAGGGCGACTTGCCGGCTTTGACCGCGTCGCAGACCTTGGCGAAGTTCTTGCCGCCGTTGACCACGGCCACCTTGACCGGGGTGCCGGCGATGTCCACCGTGGCCTCCTTGATGCCGTCGAGGCCGCGCACGGCCTTGAAGTCCCAACTCTGGGGCGGTTTTTTCGTGAGCGCCTGGTAGGCGAAACGCAGCGCCGCCTCCATGACGCCGCCCGAGACGCCGAAGATGGTCGCGCCGCCCGTGGACTCGCCCATGACCGCGTCGCGCTTGCCGTCGACGATCATCGGCAGGTCGATGTTCGCTTTCCTCAGCATGTAGGCCAGCTCACGGGTGTTGATCGTGGCGTCGATGTCGCGGAAGCCGCTGACGTCGTATTCCGGGCGCATGCCTTCGAACTTCTTGGCCGTGCAGGGCATGATGGAGACCGTATAGACGGTCTTCGGGTCGTAGCCCGCCTCCTTGGCGCCGTAGGTCTTGGCCAGGGGGCCCATCATGCCGATGGGCGACTTGCACGAGGAGAAGTGGGGCAGCAGTTCGGGGTAGAAGGTCTCGGCGTACTTCTGCCAGCCGGGACAGCAGGACGTGAACTGGGGCAGGGGCTTGTCGAGTTTCTTCGTGATGCGGGCCAGAAGCTCGGAGCCCTCTTCCCAGATGGTGACGTCCGCCGTGAACTCGTTGTCCCAGACGTTGGAAAAGCCGAGCTGCTGCATGGCCGTCAGCATGTGCTCCGTGGTCACTGCGCCAAGCGGCAATCCGAAGGGGTCGCCCAAGGCGTAGCGCACGGCCGGAGCCGGCATGGCGATGACCTTGACGTTTTTGTCCTTGAGTTTGGCTTCGATGGCCGGGACGAAGGACACGGTCTCGTAGACGGCGGAAACCGGGCAGTGGGTGAGGCACTGGCCGCAGTTGATGCAGGCGGCGGCGTCCACGACCTTGTGCGGCTCGCCGGATTCGCCGGTGATGGCTCCTGTCGGGCAGTAGCCCATGCAGGTGTCGCAGCCGATGCACTTGGTTTCGTCGACCTGGACGATGAGGGATTGGTCCAGATTCGTGCCCGGGGGCGGCACGGTTTGCTCGTAGAAGATTTTTTCCATCTCGATGCGGCTCATAGGCGACCTCCGACGGGTTGCTGGGTTCCCCTTGCGGGTGGGTTGGCGGAAATCGGGACAGGGGCGTACGGCCCGGCCGGAAAGCGGGAACCAATGGCGCGCGGCGCGGCGGCGACGGACATGAGGCCTCCCGGACCAGGAGACGGGCAGGGATTACTGTCTGCCCTTGATGTTATTAATAAATAAAAAGTAACACGAAAAAGTGATAGTCGAAATAATCGTACGAATCAAGCCCGTCTGAGAAGATTTCCCGAAGACTGGGACTTTTTTCACGAGGCGAACGTTGCGGAAGGATCAGGGAGCAAGCGTTGGCGTGGCAACGAAGGAAATCGCCGGATAAGGAACGTGGCCACTGCCGATGCATACCCGCGCAAAACAAAAGGGCCGGTCTCGCGACCGGCCCTCATTCTGGCTTCTTTTCTTTCGTCCGCCGAGCATGCTTGCAATCGGCAGTCACACCCTTTCGGGGTGGTCCAGGAGGGGCCCTCGGCCCCTCCTGGCCGCCGGCGGCATCTTCCCTTCTTTCCCTCTTTTCCCTTCTCTTCTCCCCCCTACGCCAAGCGCAGGCGGCCGGCTTCGAGGCGGTAGACGCTCTGGATTTCCGGGATCACGTCGCCGCGCCGGTGCACGGCCACGATGACCGT
>JAEWPX010000168.1 GCA_023399375.1 Pseudomonadota bacterium
CTTGCGGGGTGTGGGCTGGGGGGGCGGGCCCCGGCCCGGCCGGCGCCCGCGCTGTGTGCGAAGTGTCGGGGGGGACGCGCTCAGGACGCCGGGGATTCGCCGGCCAGTTCGTCGGCCTCGGCGTCCAGCGCCCGTTGGAGATCCTCGGCCCACAGCGGGGCGGAGACGGTGTCGCCCCGGAAGAAGTCCATGGCGTAGACGATGAAGCAGGCGACGAGCCCCGCGCCGAAGGCCCAGGCCGCGCCCTTGGAGATGAGGATGCCGGCGACGAGGCCGCCGATGCCGAGGTCCTTGAGGCTTTTGGCCTCGCGCGCCCCGATGTAGACCGAGACGAAGCCCTGGATGATCATGGTCAGGGACAGCGCCGCGGGCAGGATGGGCCGGGTCATGGTCACGATGGGCAGCAGCCAGTAGCCGGTAAAGGTGCCCCAGCGGAACGCGCCGATGCCGCCGAAGATGGAGTCCATGCTTTCGCGCCCGGTCTTCCAGCGTTCGTAGGTGACCACGGTCATGGCCGCCCACATGGGGCCGCACATGGAGACGTCGGGACCCATGACGGACATGACGGCGTTGCGCGCGCCGACGACCAGGTGGGCGCGGTCCGGGTTGTAGTCCACGTGTTCGTCCGGGCGCTTGGCGTCGGCGTCGCGGATGATGCTTTGCGCCTGGACGGCTTCGCCGAAGATGACGATGTAGGCGGCGAGCACCAGGGGAATCGATTTCAGGTACAGGGTCAGGGAAGGCCAGCCGAGCGTGCCCCAGGGCACCCAGTCGGTCCACAGCGTGCCGAAGTCGGGCCGGGAAAAGCCCCATTTGAGCTCGAACGGGGCTTCGCCGACCAGGGGCGCGATGATGATGGCCGCCACGATGGCCGGCAGGATGCCGAGGTTGGAGACGAGTTTCACGGTCTGGCTTCTGGTCGTCCAGCCGCGAAACGCCGGGTTGTACATCATGAAAAGCGCCACCAGGGCGCAGACGCTGATGGTGATGGGCATGCTGTAGAACTTGCCGCCCTCCTTGAAGACAAGCTGGATGGCGGCGATGCCCGCGCCGAGGATGACGCCGGATTTGACGGCGCGGGGAATGAGCCCGATGACCGTGCGCGCAAGCCCGGTCGCGCCGAGGAAGAGGCACCACACGCCGAGCACCAGCTGGAAGGCGATCAGCGCATGCATGCGCTCGGGGCCCATGGGGAAGGTGACGCAGTAGGCGATCAGGAGCGGAATGGCCGGCGTGACCCAGCCGGGCACCACCGGGTCGCCCAGGAACGAATGCCAGAGGTAGAGGAAGCCGTTTATGATGACGATGGCCAGGGCGACCTCGAAAGGCATGCCGAGCGTGTCCTGGAGCACGGGGATGATGGACAGGCAGACCGCGCACATGACCAGTCCCTGGATGTAGTCGGGCCATTCGAAGCGGTAATGCACGAACGGAATGCGCAGTTTGAATTTCCACACGGGAATGTAGGGCGCTTCCAGCGTCGCGGTCCTTCTGTCGCTTGCCATGGAAACCTCCGGTCAAGGGGTTGCTCCGCGTCGCCGGGCAGTCACGAGCGCAGCCCGGTGCGGTTGACGGGCCTTGCATCACGATTCGTGCCAGCCGTCCCGGTTCGGACAATTCACTGGAAAGGTAATGATTACAGAAGACTATTGTGAAAAGAGTCTTTCGAGAGGCAAGCGGCGCGCATGCCGGGTGATGCGGCGGCGCATCAACGGGAAAGCGTCAACACGCAGTGGAAGCTGGCAAGAAGGACGGTAGGCCCGCAAGCGCGGCGGTCCGATGCATAGGCGCATCGGCCGATGCTTTGGTGCATCAATCCCGGACGATGCCCAGACGACGGGTCATGCGCACCACCGTGGACTGGTTGACGCCAAGGGCTCTGGCCGCGGCCCGGGTCGAGCCGTGCATGATAAGGGCCTGGCGCACGGCTTCGGTTTCGGCGCGCGCGAGCGTCTCGCGAAGGGTCGCGCCCGTGGCCGGGGCCTGCGCCGCGCCGCCGCCGTTGCCCGAAAGTGCGCGCAACGCGTCCTCCCGGGTGATGACGTCGCCCGGGCCGAGCACCACCAGGCGCTCCATGGTGTTTTCGAGCTGGCGCACGTTGCCCGGCCAGTCCCAGGCGGCCAGGGCGTCGCAGGCCTCGGGGTCGATCTGGCGGCTGAGGCCGTACTTGCGGTTGAAGCGCTCGAGAAAGCGGTGGATGAAGTCGAACACGGCCTCGCGCCGCTCGCGCAGGGGCGGCACGACCAGGGGCACGACGCTCAGGCGATAGAAGAGGTCGCTGCGGAACGCGCCCTGGCGCATCATGGCTTCCAGGTCGCGGTTGGTGGCGGCCATGATGCGCACGTCCACCTCCTTGGCGCGCACGTCGCCCAGGCGCGTGACCTTGCGCTCCTGGAGCGCGCGCAAAAGCTTGGCCTGCAGCCCCAGCGGCAGCTCGCCCACCTCGTCGAGGAAGAGCGTGCCCTGGTGGGCGAGCTCGAACACTCCGGGCTTGCCGGCCTTGCTCGCGCCGGTAAACGCCCCGGAAACGTAGCCGAAAAGCTCCGATTCGAGCAGCGGCTCGGGGATGGCCGCGCAACTCACCTTGACGAACGGGCCTTCGCGGCGAGGGCTGTGGTCGTGGATGAGGCTCGCCACCACCTCCTTGCCCACGCCGGATTCGCCGAGCAACAGCACCGTGGAATCGACCAGGGCCAGTCGCAGCGCCTGCTCGTGGACTTCCTGCATGCGCTTGGAACGCACGACGATGCGCCCGCCGCCGCCCATGGCCCCGCGCAGCGACGCGAGCTCCAGGCGGTAGCGGTCCTTGAGGGCGCTCAGTTTTTCGAGTTCTTCCTGGAGGCGTTGGAGCTCGGTCACGTCGCGCACGTTGGTCACCACCCGCCACAGCGCCCCGGAGGCGTCGTCCACCGGGTTGCCCGTGACCACGATGGTCTTGCCGCTTTTGACCTTCTGGATGATGGTTTCGGATTTGCGCGACTTGAGCACGCGCAGCGTCACGGACTGGTCGTAGAAACCTTCGCTGACCAGGTCGCGCATGTTGCGCCCGAGCACCTCGGAGGCGCGGATGCCGGTGATGCGCTCGTAGGCCCGGTTGACGAGGATGGTCGTGCCTTCGCCGTCGGTGATGAAGATGCCGTCGAAGGAGGAGTCGATGACGGCGCGCATCTCCCGGGCCAGGGTGTGCGTGGCGCGCAGCTTGCCGAGCACGGCGTGGCGGTCGCCGGCCTCGCGCAGGTGCACCATGCGGGCGGTTTCGCCGCCGGCGCGGGTCGGATCCGGGATGCGCCAGCGCGCGGCGAGGTAGCGGGATTCGTCGCGCACGGCCAGGGCCACGGCCCCGGGTTCGGCCGGGTCGTCCTCCACGCGGAAGCCGGCCTGGACCAGGGCTTGGCGCAGGGTGCGGCCCCGGCGGCCCTCGTCGCCGAGCACGCAGCGGGCGGCGTCGTTTTGCCAGCGGATCACGCCGTCGTCCTGGCACAGGATGAGGGGTTCGGGAAAACGGCGCAACGCCCCGGCCCAGGGATCGGCCTCGCCGCGTCCCGGCGCCTGCTCCGGCCCCAGGCGCGAGGCGTCCACGCAGCCCATGAGGCGCGGACCGTCCACCACGGCCAGAAAGCGGTTTTCGTACCAGGCGATGTCTTCCAGGGGCGTTTGCGGATGCACGGCGCAGATATGGCCGCGCGCGTGCAGCGAGACCGGGTCGGACAGACTGGCCCCGCCGGCCAGGGCATGCATGAGGTCGTCGCTGGTGAAGACGGATTCGGGGAAGCCGTCCGCGTCGAGGACCGGCGCGCCGCCGATGCCGGTTGCGCGGAAAAGCGCCGCCGCCGCGCGCAGGGTGTCGTCCCGGCGCAGGCTGTGGGCGCTTTGCTGCATCACGTCGTGGACTTTCACGCTCCCACCCCCCGGCCCCGGCTTTCGGCCGCGCGGCGTCTGGCAGAGACCTTTGCGCCTGCATAGCGCCCGGGAAAAGGCGCGGTCAACACGTCGGACGTTTTTGCGGCAAGGCGGGAGGGGGGCGGCGGCCGCCCCCCCGTGTGCGGGCGGGTCTGTTAGTGGGCGTGCCCGGAACCCAGTTCCGCCAGGGACCGGGCCAGGCTGGACAGGCCCGAGGACCGGGCCAGGACAAGCGGTTTGAGGCAGCCTTTGCAGGCCTGTTTGACCAGGGCGCAGGCCTCGTGGCTCACGCAGTCCACGGGGCAGACCACGGCATCGGCCGCGCCGAGCAGCTCCCAGAGGCGGTGGGCCGACTGTTCCCGGCCGCCGTCGTGGTGCACGAGTTCGCAGCCGAACTTGGCGGCGAGCAGCTTATAATGGGAAACCAGGGAGCAGCGACCGCCCACGTAGAGTACGCGCTTGCCGGCGAGCCCGGCCTGGGCGGCGGCGCGGCAGGCGCAGGATGCGCCGCAGGAGCCTTCGGGCAGGCCGCGTTCCCGGCAGGTGCAGTCCGCATGGCCGGGCAGGCCGTCCGGATCGCCGGCATGGTGTTCGGCATGGGCGGCATGGGCCGCGGCCGCGTCGCCCAGCGCCGCGAACAGCGAGGCCTCCAGGACCTCCACCTCGCCTTCGCGGTCGGCGAGGTCGCGGCGCAGGTGGCCGCTTTCGGCATGGGCGCGCTCCAGGGCCAGGACCTGCCGCCCGGCCTCGGCTTCGGTGGCTTCCAGGCGGGCGACGGCGTCGCCGAGCTGGGCGCGCAGGTAGTCGCGTTCGCGGCGGACCGCGGCCACGGCGGAATTTTCGATGGCCTCGCGCAGGGAAATGCGTTCGCGCTCGGCCGCCTGCCGCTTGTTGCGCTCGCTGGAAAGCGCTTCCATGGCTTCGCGGCAGCGGCTTTTCCACACGGCCACGGCCTGGCGCAGCACGGCCTTGCCTTCCTCGAGCGCGGCTTCGGCTTCGGCGAGCCTCTCCTCCAGGCGCGTCAGCCGTGCGAGGTCGGCGCGGTTGGCCGCGCCCACGCGGTGGGAGAGCATGTGCACTTCGCCGTAGATTTCGCGCAGCAGCGCCTCGGGCGCACTCGGGTGCGACATCATGGCCCAGAAGGGGCCGGGCACGTCGCCGGCGTCGGCGCGTTCGCGCCACATGCGCTTAAGTTCCACGGGATCGTCCACGCGCAGGAACGCGCGCAGGTCCTTGCGGAATTTCTTGTCCAGGAAGCGTTGCAGGTATTTGGCCGGCCCGCCCCCGGCCACCTTGGCCTGGCCCACGAGAAAGACGTGGGCGTCGTAGTCCGAGGCGTCCTCGGCCACGGCGTCGCCGCATTTGCGGCAGATGCGGCGCAGTTCGGCGACGGTGAGGCAGGTGCCGACGATGGGGCAGGCGTAGTCGGCGTTGTCGTGCAGGGTCTTGCGTTGCATGGCTCCTCCCGGGCCGCGGGCGGCCCTTGGGAAGAAGTCCTACTCGAAAACGAAAATCATTGTCAATTAAGAACCGGGGAAAACCCGAGAAGCCCGCATGCGTGCTCCCAAGGGATTCTCTCCCCTTTCGGGAGGTCCAGGAGGGGCCGCCGCCCCTCCTGGCCGCCGGAGGCATCTTTTCTTTCTTTCTTTATTATTACCCCGGGAAGAAAATCCCCACTAGGCGCGAGCCTGCGGCGCGGCGCGCCAGGCGCGTCAGTGCGAGGGAGCCGCCGAACGCAAAGACCATGGCGGCGACGCCCAGGGGCAGCCGCCATAAGGGGGGCACGGGTGCGGGCACGGCGGCGAAGAAGGCCAGCACCAGCACGTAGTGGGAGAGGTAGATGCCGAAGGTGTCGCGCCCGGCCCCGGCCAGGAGGGTGAAGAAGCGGCCGCCGCCCGCAGCCTCGGCGCGGCGGCAGGCGGCGCACAGGGCGAGGCTGCCGGCGAACTGGAAGGCCAGCCCCGAAAGCAGGAAATACTGGCGGTAGTTGGCCCCGAGCGCCCGGGACTGGGCCGCGTCCTCCCGGAGGTAGAGCGCGAAGGTCGCCACGGCGGCGACAGCCAGGGCGGGAAAGGCGCGGGTCAGGGCGTCGAGGGCTTCTTCATGGCGCGACAGCCAGCAGCCCAGGAAGAAAAAGCCGCCCCAGGCCGGGGCCAGCCGGACGCCGACCAGTTCGAAGCGGTAATCCGCAGGCGGGCTCCCCGCGGCAAGGAGCGTGGAAAAGGCGTAAAAGGCGACCGTGACGCCAAGAGCCCCGAGCGTCCAGGCGCGTAGCCGTGCCGGCGTGGCGAAGGGGTTTACGAAGCGCAGGAGCGTCAGGAACTGGAGCAGGGCGAAGACGAAGTAGAGCTGGATGGCCCCGAAGAGCAGGTCGGTCAGGCTGCGCAGGTTCCAAAACGGCACGCCGTAGAGGACCTTGAGCGAGAGGACGGTCAGGGCGTTCCAGGCGAAAAACGGCGGGGCGAGGCGGGCGGCCTGCCGGGCCGGGCGGCGCGAAAAAGGGACTTCCGGCGGCCGCGTCAGGTCGTTTCTGCCGAGCAGATAGCCGGAGATGAGGAAGAACGCCGGCACGGCGAAGGTGACCAGGCAGGCGGAGAAAATGGGGACCACGGAAAAGTCCCCCTCGCGGAAGAAGGCCAGGTTGCTGGCATGGGACCAGACGACCACGGCCATGGCCACGGTGCGGGCCGCCTCGATCCATTGCAGCGTGCGCGGTCCGGCGGCGGGGCGTGGCATGGGCCGTCTCAGATTTTTCCGGCGCGGCGGTCGTAGACGATCATATAGACCTGATCGATCTGCACGTAGAGGTCGGGCAGGGCCCAGATGGTCTGGATCATGGTGGTGGTGGTCGGCGCGCCCAGTTCGGCCGTGACCTTTTCCACGAGCTTGCCGACGGACAGCAGGTCGTGCACGAGCACCACCAGGGAGAAGCGGCCACTGTCCTTGTTGCAGCCGTAATAGATGCGGTTGAGCGGCACGCCGTCGAATTCGGGCTTTTCGTCCCTGTCGTAGTGCAGGATGAACGGGCTTTTGGCCACGGTGTCGGGGTCGTAGGCCAAGCCGAACATCTGGAGTTGGGCGTTCCAGATCGGGCGGGCGCGTTCCACGGCGAAGGAAGGCTTGGCGAACATCGTGTCGCAGGAGTCGCCGTAGCGGTATTTGCCGAAGCCCTGGCGCAGGTTCATGCCCCAGGCGGCGCTGGCGGCGACCAGGACGAGGAGGCAGGTCAAAAACAGTCGTTTCATGTATTCCTCCCGGCGATAAGACTTACCGGCGTAGCCTGTTTAGGCGCTCGGTGCCTTGTTGTAAAGGCCGCCGCAGCCGAGCGCGGCGCGCACGGCGGGCAGGGCGCGGGCCAGGGGCCGGCCGAGATAGAAGGGCAGTTCGTCTTCGGCCACGCCGGCACGGGCGGGCAGCAGTTCCCGGTACGCGGCGTCCAGGCGCACGGCCTGCGCCACGGCTTCGCGCGCGGCGGCGTCGCCGCAAAGGGCGCGGCGGCACAACGCCGCCAGGCGCACGAGGTCGGTTTCGGTTTCGTGTGCGGCGCACAGCGCGGCCAGGGGGGAGGCTTCCCCCAGGATGTCGCGCCTGGAGAGGCGGCCTTCGAGGTAGGCGTCGGCCACGGCCTGCGGGGCGTCGCAGAAGAGGTCGCGGCACTGGCGGGGGCGATTTTCATGGATCGCGCAGGCGTCCGGCTCGCGGAAGAAGAGGCAGGTCCGTTTGCCCTGCACCGGGCGCAGGCGCACCAGCTCCACGGGCGCGGGAACGACGCCGCCGGCCACGTTGTCCGTGACGTGCTCGCCCCGGCGCAGGACCATGAGCGTTGCCGGGGAAAGGATGCCGGCGGCGAGCAGGGGCAGGTCCTCCCGGGACAGGGACGGTCCGCCCTGGCGGCAGCATGCGCCGCAACGGCGGCAGGTGGGGACGGCTTCGCGCATGCGCCGTGCATGGAGCAAAACGGGCCGCTTGGCAAGGTCGCCGGCGCGGCCAGCGGGCGTCGGCGCAAAAGGGCTTTGCATCGAAGAGGGTGCGGTGGTATACGGGGGGATGCACATCGGACCGTTGTCGGCGCGTTTTCCCGTTGACAGAAAACTGTCGTCATTTTAGTACGGGAGCGATTGTGCAATAGTTCACTTTCCATCCAGACCCCCGAGCGAATAACACCCCGCCCGTCGACGAGCAGGGTCGACCGGAGGGGAAGCGTCCAGGCGGCCCCGCCGCCGGCGGCGCGAGTCGATTGGTTAAGGCGGTAACTCTTCAAACCCCACTGGAGGAAGCAAATGGCGAAACACCAAACCCCCTTGTTGGACCAGCTCGAAAGCGGGCCCTGGCCCAGCTTCGTGTCCGACATCAAACAGGAAGCCGCTCACCGGGCTGCCAATCCCGACGGCCTGGACTACCAGGTCCCGGTCGACTGCCCCGACGACCTGCTGGGCGTCATGGAACTCTCCTTCAAGGACAAGGAGACCCACTGGAAGCACGGCGGCATCGTCGGCGTCTTCGGTTACGGCGGCGGCGTCATCGGACGCTACTGCGACCAGCCCGAGATGTTCCCCGGCGTGGCCCACTTCCACACGGTTCGCCTGGCCCAGCCCTCCGGCAAGTACTACACCTCCGAATACCTGCGCGGCGTCATGGACATCTGGGACCTGCGCGGTTCGGGCCTGACCAACATGCACGGCTCCACCGGCGACATCGTGCTGCTGGGCACCCAGACCCCCCAGCTTGAGGAAGTGTTCCACGAGCTGACCCACAAAATGCATGTGGACCTCGGCGGCTCCGGCTCCAACCTGCGTACGCCCGAAGCCTGCCTTGGCATGTCCCGCTGCGAGTACGCCTGTTACAACACGCAGGACATGTGCTACCAGCTCACCATTGATTATCAGGATGAGCTGCACCGTCCCGCCTTCCCCTACAAGTTCAAGTTCAAGTTCGACGGTTGCCCCAACGGCTGCGTGTGCGCCATGGCGCGTTCCGACTTCGCCGTGGTGGGCACCTGGAAGGACGACATCAAAATCGACCAGGAAGCCGTCAAGGCTTATGTGGCCGGCGAGTTCTCTCCCAATGCCGGCGCCCACGCCGGACGCGACTGGGGCAAGTTCGACATCCAGAAGGAAGTGGTCGACCTCTGCCCGAGCAAGTGCATGAAGTGGGACGGCTCCAAGCTCAGCATCAAGACCGCCGACTGCGTGCGCTGCATGCACTGCATCAACACCATGCCCCGCGCCCTGCACATCGGCGACGAACGCGGCGCCAGCATCCTGGTGGGCGCCAAGGCCCCGGTGGTGGACGGCGCGCAGATGGGTTCGCTGCTGGTGCCCTTCATCTCCTGTGAAGCCCCTTACGATGACGTCAAAGAAGTCATCGAAAAGATTTGGGACTGGTGGATGGAAGAAGGCAAAAACCGCGAACGCGTGGGCGAAACCATGAAGCGTCTCTCCTTCCAGAAGCTGCTGGAAGTGACCGACACCCCGGCCGCCGCCTACCATGTGAAAGAACCGCGCTCCAACCCGTATATCTTCTTCAAAGAAGAAGAAGTGCCCGGCGGCTGGAAACGCGACCTCGCCGCTTACCGCAAACGCCATCAACGCTAGTCAAAGGGGGAGAAGAACATGGCTTTTATTTCTTCCGGGTACAATCCCGAAAAACCGATGGAAGGCCGCATTACCGACATCGGCCCCCACAAGTACGACGACTATTTTCCGCCGGTCATCAAAAACAACTTCGGCAAGTGGCTCTATCATGAAATTCTTGAGCCCGGCGTGCTGCTGCACGTAGCCGAAGGCGGCGCCAAGTGCTACACCGTCCGCGTGGGCGGCACCCGCACCATGTCCATCACCCACATCCGTGAGCTGTGCGACATCGCCGACAAGTACTGTGGCGGCTACCTGCGCTGGACCACCCGTAACAACATCGAATTCATGGTGGAAGACGAAGCCGCCATGAAGGCCCTGCGCGACGACCTGAACAGCCGCAAGTTTGACGGCGGCTCCTTCAAGTTCCCCGTGGGCGGCACCGGCGCCGGCATCAGCAACATGGTCCACACCCAGGGCTGGGTGCACTGCCATACCCCGGCCACCGACGCCTCCGGCCCGGTCAAGGCCGTCATGGACACCGTGTTTGAAGACTTCAAGAGCATGCGCCTGCCCGCCCCTGTGCGCATCGCCCTGGCCTGCTGCATCAACATGTGCGGCGCGGTGCACTGCTCCGACATCGGCCTGGTGGGCATCCACCGCAAGCCCCCCATGGTGGACCATGAGTGGGCCGACCAGCTCTGCGAAATTCCGCTGGCCGTGGCCGCCTGCCCCACCGCCGCCGTGCGCCCCACCAAGGTGGAACACGACGGCAAGAAAGTGAACTCCATCGCCATCAAGGAAGACCGCTGCATGTACTGCGGCAACTGCTACACCATGTGCCCTGCCCTGCCCATTTCTGACGGCGAGGGCGACGGCATTGCCATCATGGTGGGCGGCAAGGTTTCCAACCGCATCACCATGCCCAAGTTCTCCAAGGTGGTCGTGGGCTACATCCCCAACGAACCGCCCCGCTGGCCTACCCTGACCAAGACCGTGAAGCACATTGTCGAGGTCTATGCGGCCAACGCCAATAAGTACGAACGCCTGGGCTCCTGGGCGGAACGCATCGGCTGGGAAACCTTCTTCAAGCTCACCGGCCTGGAGTTCACCCACCACCTCATTGACGACTTCCGTGACCCTGCCTACTACACCTGGCGGCAGAGCACGCAGTTCAAGTTCTAGGCTTTATCCCTCTAACCCCGGCGGCGCACCAGCGCCGCCGGGACAGGAGAACATCATGGCTGACGACAAAGACGTTGTTATCGACTTTCTGAAAAGCAAATCCGCAGCCAAGTCCAAGTTCTATTTCAAGGACTTTCTGGAGCTCTTTCCGGACAAAGGCCCCCGCGACGTCAAAAAGGTGCTCACCAAGCTGGTGAACGAAGAGGTGCTGGAATTCTGGTCCTCCGGCTCCACCACCATGTACGGCCTCAAGGGCGCGGGCAAGCAGAGCCACGCTGAAGGCGAAGACTAGCGAGCCCTGGGGACGCTCCAGGAAAATCCGGCCGCCAGGCACGGCCCGGACGTAACCGCAGCACAAGCGATTGTTGGCGGAATACCCCGGCGTTGCGCGGGGGCGTCCGGCCTACACAGGTGCAGCGCAGGCCGGACCGGCCTGGCGGTCTTGCACCTGTTGATGAGCCCTTTACAAGTGATGCCGCAACCCTGTTGTGGCATTTCTTGCTTGCAGCGCAGCGGGCCTGCGCTGCCCCGTCACTCGCGGCGCTCCGTCCATCCGTCCGCCGCAGGTCGGGCGTGTCGCGCGGGCGCAATGTTCGCTCAGAGAAACCTTGCAACGGCGTTTGCCCCACCCTTGACGCAGATTCGGCAAACCCGCCCGTGCTTCCCCCTGCGCCCGCGGCAAGGAGGTCACATGCCCCTCTCCTTCAGCCTTACCCCTGCGGACAAAACATTTCTGGGCCACCAGGCCCGCACCGCCATTGAGGCCGGGCTGGCAGGCGTTTATTCCTCCACGCCGCCCGCGCCGCCGCAAGGCCTGCCCGACGACGTTCTGGCCCGCAGCCTGGGGGCTTTTGTCACCCTCACCATCAACCACGGCTTGCGCGGCTGCATCGGCAATATCATCGGGCACGAAGCCCTCTACGCCACTGTCTGGCACATGGCCGCCGCAGCGGCGTTTCAGGATCCGCGCTTTCCACCCCTCACCGCCCCGGAATGGCCCCAAACCCACCTGGAAATCTCTGTTCTGGATGAACCAACCCTCTGCCCCGACCCGCAGGCCGTGCAGGTAGGCCGCCACGGTCTCGTGCTCCAGTACAACGGTCACAGTGGCGTGTTCCTGCCGCAAGTGCCCGTGGAACAAGGCTGGGACCGCGCCGCCTATCTGGAAAACCTCTGCCGCAAGGCTGGCCTGCCCCCGGACTCCTGGCGCAAACCCGGCGCGCGCCTTTTCTGGTATGAAGCCCTGGTCTTTCCCGTGCCGGACGCGGCAGCGTGACAAAATCAGAAGAGTTGTGGGGGATGGCTCCCTCCCCCCACACGCCCCATGCTGTAAAAAACGTTTCTCCCCCGCAACCGCGCAGGGCGCTTTGCCTGAAAGACAGGGATATTGTCTCCAGAGAGCCGGATATAAACCGCAGCGCTGCCGTCTTTGGACGGAGTATCCCCCCCGATTGTGGGCTGGGGCATGGGGCGCCCCCCTTGTGGCGCGGGCCGGGCCTGGGCTACAACAGCAATGAGCTTGGAACGCCAGGCGGGGGTAGTCCCGCCGTTTTCAGCCAAAGAGAGTGACGCATGAGCAAGTTGGTCCCCGGCCTGCACGGCCGCAAAGAACTGGTGGTGACCCCGGCCATGCTGGCCAGCAGTGTGGGCAGTGGTTTGGTGGACGTTTTTTCCACGGCCATGATGGTGGCCTGGATGGAGGCCACGGCCGTAGAAGTGGTGCAGGGCCTGTTGGAAGACGGCCAGACTACCGTGGGCACGGGCATCCAGGTTGCACATCTGGCAGCCACGCCCTGCGGCATGGCAGT
>JAEWPX010000176.1 GCA_023399375.1 Pseudomonadota bacterium
CGGCGACAACGCCACGTTCAACGTGGAACTGATCGCCCCCATCGCCATGGAAAAGGGCCTGCGCTTCGCCATCCGCGAAGGCGGCCGCACCGTCGGCGCCGGCGTCGTGTCGGAAATCGTGGAGTAAGCGATGCGAATCAACATCCAGTTGCAGTGCACCGAGTGCAAGCGCAAGAACTACGCCACGGAAAAGAACAAGAAAAATACCACCGGCCGCCTCGAAGTGAAGAAGTACTGCCCGTTCGACCACAAGCATACGGTCCATCGGGAAACGAAGTAGCAAGGCGCCGGGTTTAAACGCAGGGCAGTAGCTCCAACGGTAGAGCATCGGACTCCAAATCCGAGGGCTGGGGGTTCGAATCCCTCCTGCCCTGCCATTTTCGAACAAGGCGTAGGTCATGGCCAAAGAAAAGACACAGGCGAATCCGTCCGCGCAAGCCGCTCCCCAGGGCGACAAGCCGGCCAAGGCCAAGGCAGCCGCCAAGGCCGGGGTCAAGGGCGTCGAAGCTGCGGCGGGGCAGCGCACGGGCCTTATGGCGCGCATCGATTCGGCCAAGGATTTCTTCGAACAGTCCAAGGTCGAACTCAAGAAGGTCACCTGGCCCACGCGCCAGGAGACCGTCAAGACCGGCATCGCGGTTCTCGTGTTCAGTGTCGTCATGGCCATTTACCTCGGCGTCGTCGACATGGCCCTTTCCAGGCTTGTGGCGTTCATCCTCTCTTAACGGGAACGGTCATGACAACGAACGAAGGCTCCGGCGACGAGCAGCGCGCACCCGCGCGGTGGTACATCGTCCACACGTATTCCGGTTTCGAGAATCGCGTGGAACAGACCATCCGCGAGATGATGCGCACGGGCCAGGACGGCGGGAGCATCGAGGAAGTGGTCGTCCCCACCGAGAAGGTCATCGAGCTGGTCAAGGGCGAGAAAAAGACTTCCACGCGCAAGTTCTACCCGGGATACGTCATGGTCAAGATGGCCATGAACGACAACTCCTGGCACCTCGTCCAGTCCATTCCCCGCGTCACCGGCTTCATCGGCGGCAAGAACCAGCCGACGCCCATGCGCGACAGCGAGGCGGACAAGATCCTGAGCCTCATGGTCAGCCGCCAGGAACAGCCCCGTCCCAAATACCATTTCGAGCGGGGCGATGATGTCCGCGTCATCGACGGCCCCTTCGGCGGCTTCAACGGCGTGGTCGAAGACGTCAACTACGACAAGGGCAAGCTTCGCGTATCGGTTTCCATTTTCGGCCGCCAGACGCCGGTGGAACTGGATTTCGTGCAGGTGAGCAAAAACTAGGGGCGGCTTCGCCTCTTTTTCAAGGATATTTACAATGGCCAAGAAGATCACCGCCAAGGTCAAGCTGCAACTTCCGGCCGGTTCCGCCAACCCGTCCCCCCCGGTCGGTCCGGCGCTGGGCCAGCACGGCGTCAACATCATGGAATTCTGCAAGGCGTTCAATGCCAAGACGATGGACCAGAAGGGCACCATCATCCCGGCCTTGATCACCATTTATGCCGACCGCTCTTTCACCTTCGTCACCAAGACTCCTCCGGCGTCCGTGCTTCTGGTCAAGGCCGCCAAGATCGAGAAGGGCTCGGGCGAGCCCAACAAGACCAAGGTGGGCAAGGTCACCAAGGCCCAGATCGAGGAAATCGCCAAGCTCAAGCTCGTGGACATGTCGGCCAACGATCTGGAAGCGGCCTGCCGCTCCATTTCCGGAACCGCCCGCAGCATGGGCATCGAGATCGTCTAACCGGCGCGCGCGCAAGAGGAATTTTCGAGATGGCCAAGCATGGAAAAAAATATCGCGAAGCGGTCAAGGACATTGACCTGCAGGCGAAATACGACGTCAACGAGGCCATGGCCCTGACGGTCAAATCCGGGGTCGCCAAGTTCGACGAGACCGTTGACGTGGCCCTGTGCCTGGGCGTCAACCCCAAGTATTCCGACCAGATGGTGCGTGGCGCGGTGTCGCTGCCCCATGGTCTGGGCAAGACCGTGCGCGTGCTCGCCTTCTGCAAGGGCGACAAGGAGGCCGAGGCCCGCGAGGCCGGCGCCGACTTCGCAGGCGGTGACGATCTGATCGAGAAGATCAAGGGCGGCTTCCTGGACTTCGACAAGGCCGTGGCCACCCCGGACATGATGGCGACCGTGGGCAAGATCGGCAAGATCCTCGGCCCCCGCGGCCTCATGCCCAACGCCAAGACCGGCACCGTCACCTTCGACATCGGCAAGGCCGTGCAGGAACTCAAGGCCGGCAAGGTCGAGTTCAAGGTGGACAAGGCCGGCGTGCTGCATGTGCCGCTCGGCAAGCGCTCCTTCGGTCCCGAGAAGCTCCTGGACAACTTCCGGGCGCTTATCGACACCGTCATGCGTCTCAAGCCGTCCGCGGCCAAGGGCACCTACCTCCAGGCCATGGCTCTGGCCACGACCATGGGCCCCGGCATCAAGGTGGACACCCAGTCCGTGCGCAAACTGCTCGAGGGCTAGTCCGCCCTCACAAAAAGCTCGCAATTGTCCCCGGCCAGAGGTACGTCCTTTGGCCTGGGACGATTTTTCGATATAAAACAGGGCATGAAAAGCGAGTCGAAGACAGCGGGTGGGGATGTCCCCCTTAATTTCCCGCCGAGACCCGGCTTTGGCTCACTTGAAGGCCCTCCAACCCGCATGTGGAGGTAGGTACCGTGCAACGTGCGCAAAAAAACGAGATCATCGAAAAAGTGCGCGCCAAGGCGGACCGGGCCGGCATTGCGGTGGTCACCGACTTTCGGGGCATGACGGTCGAGGAGTTGACGGATCTGCGCGTCAAGCTCCGCGCCGCGGGTGTCGACTATCAGGTCGTCAAGAACACCCTGGCCCGCCTGGCGGTGAAAGACGGCGTCCACGACGCACTCAAGGACCATCTGAAGGAGAACAACGCGATCGCCTTCGGGTACGACGACCCCGTCGTCGCGGCCAAGGTCCTTGTGGATTACGCCAAGACCAGCAAGAAGTTCGCGGTCAAGCTCGCCAGCCTTTCGGGAAAGATCATCGACGCCCAGGGCGTCGCCGATCTCTCCAAGCTGCCGAGCAAGCCGGAACTGCTGGCCAAGGCGCTCGGCACCATGAACGCCGTCCCCACCAACCTGGTCAGCCTGTTCGCGAACACCATTCGCGGCATGCTGTACGCCCTTTCGGCCATCAAGGAAAAAAAGGAAGCCGCGTAATCGCGGGACTTCCGCCAAAGCCAACGTTTCAGGAGGAACCGATCCATGTCCGAGATCACCAAAGAGCAGGTTGTCGATTTCATTGCCAATATGACCGTCCTCGAGCTCTCCCAGTTCATCAAGGAGCTTGAGGAGAAGTTCGGCGTTTCCGCCGCCGCCCCGGCCATGGGCATGATGATGGCCGCTCCCGCCGCCGGCGGCGACGCCGCTCCGGCCGAGGAAGAGAAGACCGAGTTCGACGTCGTGCTGACCAACGCCGGCGGCAACAAGATCGCCGTCATCAAGGTCGTGCGCGCCCTGACCGGCCTCGGGCTCAAGGAAGCCAAGGCCAAGGTCGACGAACTGCCTTCCGTCATCAAGGAAGCCGTGTCCAAAGCCGACGCCGAGGAAGCCAAGAAGCAGCTGGATGAGTCCGGAGCGACCTGCGAAATCAAGTAAGCGCCCTGCGCTTTCGTTCTCGACGGAAAAGAGCGCCCCCTCCGTGCAGGGGCGGGGCGCTCTTTTCCCCTTTTTTGTCTTAGCACCGCTTTTCGAGGCCCACAGCCGGCCAGGCCGCCGGCATACCGGGCGAAACAGGCGCTGCCGCGCCGCGCAAGGCCGATGACGGGCGTTTTCGAGGCCCGAGATCTTCCAACGTCGTAGCCCTGCAACAGAGGAAAAAATGGCCCAGCTGACCAAACATTTCGGCAAGATCGTCAAAACGCTGACCATTCCCCATCTGCTCAACCTGCAGATCGACTCCTACGAGCTCTTTCTGCAAAAGGACGTTCCGCCGACCAGTCGCGAGGACGCCGGGCTTGAGGGTGTGTTCCGCTCGGTCTTTCCCATCGAGGACTTCAATCGAACCGCCTCGCTTGAATATGTCAGCTACGAGATCGGCGAGCCAAAATACGACGTTCCCGAGTGCATCGCCAAGGGCCTCACCTACGAGGCACCCCTTCGCATCAAGGTCCGCCTCGTCGTCTACGACGTGGACGAGGAGACGGAAAACCGCACCATCCGCGACATCAAGGAACAGGTCATCTATTTCGGCACCGTGCCGCTGATGACCGAAAAGGGCACGTTCATCATCAACGGCACCGAGCGCGTCATCGTCAACCAGCTCCAGCGCTCGCCCGGCATCATTTTCGAGCACGACTCCGGCAAGAGCCACACCAGCCGCAAGGTGCTCTATTCCTGCCGCGTCATCCCCATGCGCGGTTCCTGGCTCGATTTCGACTACGACCACAAGGACATCCTGTACGTGCGCATCGACCGCCGCCGCAAGATGCCCGCCACCATCCTGTTCAAGGCCATGGGCATGTCGCGCGTCGACATCCTGCGCTACTTCTACGAAATCGAGCATTTCCTCGTCGAAGGGCCGCGCGTCTACCGCCAGGTCCGCCCCGAATTCTACCGCAAGGAAAAAGCCTACGCCGAGGTGCGCGACGCCGACGGCAAGACCATCGTGGCCGTGGACAAGCCCATCACCAAGCGCTCCTGGCGGCTGATGCTCGAAGCCGGCATCGAACGCCTGGAAGTCGATCCGGCGACGCTGACCGGCCTGTTCCTGGCCGAGGACATCGCCGACCCGGCCACTGGCGAGGTCCTGGCCGAGGCTGCGGACGAACTCACCCCGGACGTTGTGGAAAAGCTCAAGGACGCCGGTATCAGCGACCTCCCGGCCCTGCACACCCGAGGCGTGGATACCTCCTCGTCCATCCGCGACACGCTCGTACTTGACAAGACCACGGACACCATCACGGCCCAGGTCGAAATCTACCGCCGGCTGCGCCCGTCCTCGCCGCCGACTCCGGAAATCGCGGCCAATTTCTTCGAAAATCTCTTCCGCAATCCGGACTACTACGACCTGTCGCCCGTGGGTCGCTACAAGCTCAACGCGAGACTGCGCATCGACCAGCCGCTGGACTTCCGCACGTTGTCCAACGACGACATTCTGAAAGCCGTCAAGCATCTGACTTTCCTCAAGGACTCCCACGGACCGGCCGACGACATCGACCACCTGGGCAACCGCCGCGTGCGTCCGGTGGGCGAGCTGGTCGAGAACCAGTACCGCATCGGCCTCGTGCGCATGGAGCGGGCCATCAAGGAGCGCATGAGCCTCCAGGAAGTGGCCACGCTCATGCCCCACGACCTGATCAATCCCAAGCCCGTGGCCGCGGTGCTGAAGGAATTCTTCGGCACCTCCCAGCTGTCGCAGTTCATGGACCAGACCAACCCGCTCTCGGAAGTCACCCACAAGCGCCGCCTTTCGGCCCTTGGCCCGGGCGGCCTCACGCGCGAGCGCGCCGGTTTCGAAGTCCGTGACGTGCACACCTCCCACTACGGCCGTATCTGCCCGATCGAAACGCCGGAAGGTCCGAACATCGGTCTGATCGTGTCCCTGACCACCCACTCCAAGGTCAACGACTTCGGTTTCATCGAGACGCCCTACCGCGTGGTGCGCGACAGCCGCGTCACCGAAGAGGTGGTCTACTTGGACGCCACCCGCGAGATCGACGAGATCATCGCCGGTGCCAACGCCGAGCTCGACGGGGAGGGCCACTTCGTCCATCCCATGGTAGGCGCGCGCATCCGCGGCGACCTCATCATGACCCCGCGCGAGCAGGTCACGTTGATGGACATCTCGCCGAGCCAGATCGTGTCCGTTTCCGCCGCGCTCATTCCCTTCCTCGAGCATGACGACGCCAACCGCGCGCTCATGGGCTCCAACATGCAGCGCCAGGCCGTGCCGCTGCTGCGCTGCGAACAGCCGCTGGTCGGCACGGGCATGGAAGGCCCGGTTGCCAAGGACTCGGGCTCGTGCCTGCTCGCCGAGGCCCCGGGCGTGGTCCATTACGCCGACGCCGAGCGCGTCATCGTCTGCTACGACGGCGAGTTTTCCCCCGAAACCGGCGGCGTGCGTTCCTACGAGCTGCTCAAGCACCACAAGTCCAACCAGAACACCTGCTTCGGCCAGGTGCCGCGCGTGCGCGTGGGCCAGCGCGTGGGCAAGGGCGACGTTTTGGCCGACGGGCCGGGCATCCGCGACGGCGAGCTTGCGCTCGGCAAGAACCTGCTGGTCGCCTTCATGCCCTGGTGCGGCTACAACTACGAGGACTCCATCCTCATCGCCGAGAAGGCGGTCAAGGACGACACCTTCACCTCGGTGCACATCGAGGAGTTCGAGGTCGTCGCCCGCGACACCAAGCTCGGACCCGAGGAGATCACCCGCGACATTCCCAACGTCGGCGAGGAAATGCTCAACGACCTCGACGACTGCGGCATCATCCGCATCGGCGCCAAGGTCGTGCCGGACGACATCCTGGTCGGCAAGATCACGCCCAAGGGCGAGACCCAGCTGACCCCGGAAGAAAAGCTCCTGCGCGCCATCTTCGGCGACAAGGCCCGCGACGTCAAAAACACTTCGCTCAAGGTGCCGCCCGGAATCGAGGGCACGGTCATCGACGTGCGCGTGTTCAACCGCCGCTCCGGCGAGAAGGACGACCGCACCCGCCAGATCGAGGACTTCGAACTGGCGCGCCTGGACACCAAGGAAGGGCAGCACATCGACGGCATGGCCGCGAACATGCGCCGCCGCCTGTGGCCCATCGTCCAGGGCAAGTCGGTCTTCCAGACCATCAAGGGCTCGAAGAAAAACGACGTGCTGCTCGAGGCCAACCACCCCATCACCCTCGAGGTACTGGAGGCTTTGCCGCTCAAGAAGCTGTCCGGCATCTTCTCCTCCAAGGAAACCAACGAGGCCGTGGCCGAGATCCTCGACGAGTACGACCGCCACATCCAGTTCGTCAAAAACGTCTACGACCAGAAGCGCGAGAAGGTGACCGAGGGCGACGATCTGCCCCCCGGCGTCATCAAGATGGTCAAGGTCTACGTGGCCGTCAAAAGAAAGCTCAACGTGGGCGACAAGATGGCCGGCCGCCACGGCAACAAGGGCGTCGTCTCCTGCATCCTGCCGGAAGAGGACATGCCCTTCTTCGCCGACGGCACCCCGGTCGATATCGTGCTCAACCCCCTCGGCGTGCCTTCCCGTATGAACATCGGCCAGATCATGGAGACGCACCTGGGCTGGGCCGGCATGGCGCTCGGCAAGCAGCTGGCCGAGCTCATCGACTCCGGCAAGGCCATGGAAGGCGTGCGCCTGGACGCCAAGGCCGTGTTCTCCGATCCCGAGACCGGTGCGCTGATTGACGACATGACCGACGACGAACTGCGCAAGGCGCTCAAGTCCCTGCGCAAGGGCATCGTGGCCAAGACCCCGGTCTTCGACGGGGCCACGGAAGACGAGATGTGGGGCTGGCTCAAGCAGGCCGGCCTGCCCGAGGACGGCAAGGTCACCCTCTACGACGGCCGCACCGGCGAGGCCTTCCACCGTCCGGTCACCGTGGGCTGCATGTACATCTTAAAGCTCCACCATCTGGTCGACGAAAAGATCCACGCCCGTTCGACCGGCCCGTACTCCCTGGTCACCCAGCAGCCGCTCGGCGGCAAGGCTCAGTTCGGCGGCCAGCGTCTGGGCGAGATGGAAGTCTGGGCGCTCGAGGCCTACGGCGCGTCGTACCTCCTGCAGGAATTCCTGACCGTCAAGTCCGACGATGTCGGCGGGCGCGTCAAGATGTACGAGAAGATCGTCAAGGGCGACAACTTCCTGGAAGCCGGTCTGCCCGAGTCCTTCAACGTCCTGGTCAAGGAACTCATGTCGCTCGGCCTCGATGTCGACCTGATCCAGGACGAGAAAAAGATCGTTAAGGCTCCGCCGCGGCACTAGCGCCGCGTCCGGGAACCCTCCGCCCCTCCCTTGCCTCGCGCGGGGGAGGGGGCCGGGGGGTCGACCCCGGACCCGCCGCATCCCAGCCGCAAGGGCCTTCGACATAAGCTTCGCGTCCCAACCGCTGCGCCGTGTCCGCGGCGCAGCCAGCTGCGGGGAAGTCCTCCCGCCATACGAGGTAACCGTATGTCCCTGGACGAATTGTTCAGCATGCGCGGCATCGGCCAGACCGCCGTGTCCAGCCGGTCGCTCAAATCCATCCGCATTTCGATTGCCGCGCCCGAAAAGATTCGTGAATGGTCCTTCGGCGAAGTTAAAAAGCCCGAGACCATCAACTACCGCACGTTCAAGCCCGAACGCGACGGTTTGTTCTGCGCCAAGATCTTCGGCCCGGTCAAAGACTACGAGTGCAACTGCGGCAAGTACAAACGCATGAAGCACCGCGGCATCGTCTGCGAAAAATGCGGCGTCGAAGTCATCGCCTCCAAGGTGCGCCGCGAGCGCATGGGCCACATAGAGCTGGCCGCGCCCGTGGCCCATATCTGGTTCTTGAAGACTCTGCCCTCGAAGATCGGTACGCTGCTTGACATGACCATGGTCGACCTGGAGAAGGTGCTCTACTTCGACTCCTACATGGTCCTCGATCCCAAGGAGACCAACCTGACCAAGTATCAGGTCATCTCCGAGGAGCAATACATCCAGGTCATCGACCACTACGGCGGCGAGGACGCGGTCGAGGTGGGCATGGGCGCCGAGGCCGTCCGCTCGCTGCTCGAGGAGCTGGATCTGCTCAAGATCCGCACCGAGCTGCGCGAGGAGTCCATGACGACCAAGTCGCAGACCAAAAAGAAAAAGATCATCAAGCGCCTCAAGATCGTCGAGGCCTTCCTCGATTCCGGCAACAAGCCTGAGTGGATGATCATGGAAGTCATTCCGGTCATTCCGCCCGAGCTGCGCCCGCTGGTCCCCCTGGACGGCGGCCGGTTCGCCACCTCGGACTTAAACGACCTCTACCGCCGGGTGATCAACCGCAACAACCGTCTCAAGCGCCTGATCGAACTCGGCGCGCCGGACATCATCATCCGCAACGAAAAGCGCATGCTCCAGGAAGCCGTGGACGCGCTTTTCGACAACGGCCGCCGGGGCCGGGCCATCACCGGCACCAACGGCCGGCCGCTGAAGTCCCTTTCCGACATGATCAAGGGCAAGCAGGGCCGCTTCCGCCAGAACCTGCTCGGCAAGCGCGTCGACTACTCCGGCCGTTCGGTCATCGTCGTCGGCCCGAAGCTCAAGCTGCACCAGTGCGGCCTGCCGAAAAAGATGGCGCTCGAGCTCTTCAAGCCCTTCATCTACGCCAAGCTCGAGGAGAGGGGACTCGCCACCACCATCAAGACGGCCAAAAAGATGGTCGAGCGCGAAGAACTGGTGGTCTGGGATATCCTGGAAGATGTGGTGCGCGAGTACCCGATCATGCTCAACCGCGCTCCGACGTTGCACCGTTTGGGCATCCAGTCCTTCGAGCCGACCCTGGTCGAGGGCAAGGCCATCCAGCTGCACCCGCTCGTGTGCTCGGCCTACAACGCCGACTTCGACGGCGACCAGATGGCCGTACACGTGCCGCTGTCGGTCGAGGCGCAGATCGAGTGCCGCGTGCTCATGATGTCCACCAACAACATCCTGTCGCCCGCTAACGGCAACCCGATCATCGTGCCCTCCCAGGACATCGTGCTCGGGCTTTACTACCTCACGGTCGAGCGCAGCTTCGCCAAGGGCGAGGGCAAGATCTTCGCCGACACGGGCGAGGTCATCTGCGCCGTGGACGCCGGGGTGGTGAGCCTGCACGCGCGCGTCACCTGCCGCATCAATGGGCAACGCATCCAGACGACGCCGGGCCGCATCATCGTGGGCGAGCTGCTTCCCGAAGGCCTGCCTTTCGAGCTCGTCAACACCGTGCTCAACAAGCGCAGCATCGGCAAGCTCGTCGGTGACACCTACCGCATGGCCGGCACCAAGGCCACGGTCATCCTCTGCGACCGCTTAAAGGACCTCGGCTACGAGTACGCGACCCGCGCCGGCGTCTCCATCGGCGTCAAGGACCTGACCATCCCGGACAGCAAGGCGCGCATCCTCGAAGCCGCCCAGAACGAAGTGGACGACATCGAGATCCAGTACGGCGAGGGCATCATCACCCGCACCGAGAAATACAACAAGGTCGTCGACGTCTGGACCAAGGCCACCAACGACGTCGCCTCCGAGATGATGAAGCAGATCTCCTGGGACGTGCTCACGGACCCGAAGACCGGCCGCGAGGAGCGCAACACCTCGGTCAACCCGATCTTCATGATGATCCACTCCGGATCGCGTGGTAACCAGGACCAGATGCGCCAGCTCGCCGGCATGCGCGGCCTCATGGCCAAGCCGTCGGGCGAAATCATCGAAACGCCCATCACCTCGAACTTCCGCGAAGGCCTGTCGGTCGCCCAGTACTTCATATCGACCCACGGCGCCCGGAAGGGCCTCGCCGACACGGCCCTTAAGACCGCGAACTCCGGTTACCTCACCCGCCGCCTCGTCGACGTCGTCCAGGACGTCATCATCACCGAGATCGACTGCGGCACCGTGGACGGCCTGGAGATCACCCACTACGTCAAGGCTGGCGACATCAAGCAGCGCGTGCACGAACGGGCGCTGGGCCGCGTCACCATGTTCGACATCCTCGACCCCGAGACCGACGAGGTGCTCATCCCCACCAACACGGTCATCGACGAGGGCTACGCCCAAATCATCGAGGACAAGGGCTTGAGCTCGCTGACCATCCGCTCGACGCTGACCTGCCAGTCCAAGCACGGCGTGTGCGCCATGTGCTACGGCCGCGACCTTGCCCGCGGACACCTCGTCAACGTGGGCGAGACGGTCGGCATCATCGCCGCCCAGTCCATCGGCGAGCCGGGCACACAGCTGACCATGCGCACGTTCCACATCGGCGGCACCGCGGCGCGCGAAATCGCCCAGTCGTCGGTGACGGCGCAGCACAACGGCCGCATCGCCCTTTCCCGCGTCAAGTCCATCGTCAACCGCCAGGGCCATACCATCATCATGGGCAAGTCCGGGCAGGTGTCGGTGGTCGACGACCAGGGCCGCGAACGCGAGCGCTACAGCCTGCCTTCCGGCGCGAAACTCTACGCCGTGGCCGGACAGGAGGTCAAAAAGGACCAGCTGCTGGCCGAATGGGACCCGTTCAACGAACCCTTCGTCACGGACGTGGCCGGCATCATCAAGTTCACCGACATCGTGGAAGGCAAGACCTACCAGGAGAAGGTGGACGACGCGACCAAGCGCGCGACGCAGACCATCATCGAATACCGCACCACCTCGTACAAGCCTGCCGTGTCCGTCGTGGACGACCACAACGCGCCCAAGACGCGCCCCGGCACCAACAGCCTGGCCGTGTTCTCCATGCCCGTCGGCGCGCTGCTCATGGTGCGCGACGGCCAGGAGGTCTTCGAAGGCGACATCATCGCGCGCAAGCCCCGCGAATCGTCCAAGACCAAGGACATCGTCGGCGGTCTTCCGCGCGTCGCCGAGCTGTTCGAGGTCAGAAAGCCCAAGGAAATGGCCGTGGTTTCCGAGATCGACGGCATCGTCTCCTTCGGCCCCGAGACCAAGGGCAAGCGCAAGATCATCGTCACCCCCGAAGCCGGCGACGCCAAGGAATACCTCATTCCGCGCGGCAAGCACATCACGGTCCAGGAAGGCGACTTCGTGGAGGCCGGCGAACTGCTGACCGAGGGCTATCCCGAACTGCACGACATCCTCAAGATCAAGGGCGAGAAGTTCCTGGCCAAGTACCTCGTCGACGAAATCCAGGACGTTTACCGGTTCCAGGGCGTGGCCATCAACGACAAGCACATCGAGATCATCGTGCGCCAGATGCTCAAGAAGGTCTCGGTGCTCGACTCCGGCGAGACCAACTTCCTCATCGGCGAGCAGGTGGACAAGATCCGCTTCATGGAAGAGAACCTGCGCTGCGTCGAGGAGGGCCTCAAGCCGGCCATGGCCGAACCGCTGGTGCTCGGCATCACGCAGGCTTCGCTGTCCACGGATTCCTTCATCTCCGCGGCCTCCTTCCAGGAGACGACCAAGGTGCTCACCGAGGCCTCGCTCATGGGCAAAGACGACGCCTTGCGGGGACTCAAGGAGAACGTCATTGTCGGCCGCCTCATCCCGGCCGGCACCGGCTACCGCCGCTACATGGACAGCGAGATCACCGTGCCGCGCCAGCCCGAGCGTCCGGACCGGTTCCTGGAGGAACTGGAGGACAGCCCGCTGCTGGTGGAAACCAGCGCGACCCCGGAATAACCTTCCGGCAACATCCCGAAACGATAAGGGGACCCCGTGCGCGGGGTCCCCTTCTTTTTTGGCGCTTCGGCCACGGCGGCATGCTGGGGCCGGCCGGGAAACCCGGATTCCCGGAGGTGCCCGGGTATGGGGAAAGTGCCTTCTTGCGCACGGGCGGTAACGGGTGTTCCGTGTTTCCGGAATTTCCGACGCGCCCGCCGCCTCTTTGGCGGGGGAAGGCGCATGCGAAGAGGAGGCTACTCATTATGCTCAACAGACGTTTCCTGCTCAAGGGCGCGGCTTTAGTCGCTCTGGGCACGGTGCTGGACGGCGCGGCCCGTCCGGCGTCGGCTGCTACGCCGGAGCCTTTATCCCGGCAGGCGCCAGGGTATTTTCGGCTCATGGTGGGCGACATCGAAGTGACGGCGCTCTATGACGGCGGGGTGCTAAGCGAACCGAAATTGCTGCACGGGCTGACGCCCCAAGAGATAACCGCATTGCTTGAGGCGTCCTGCTGGAAGTTGCCGGATGGCCGGTATCCCACGTCCATAAATGCCTTTCTGCTCAAGATGGAGAGCGGGGTGGTGCTGGTGGACACCGGAGCGGGGACGTATTTCGGGGACAAGGGGGGCCATCTGGTCGCGAACATGCGCGACGCCGGATATGGGGCCGAACAGATCGACACCGTGCTGCTCACGCATCTCCATTCGGACCACGCCTTGGGGCTGGTTGACGGCGCTGGCAAGGCGCTGTTCCCGAAAGCCACGGTTCGCGTGCATGCGGCGGATGCGGCCTATTGGCTGTCGCCGGGAGCGGAAGGCCGCGTCACCGAGGGGCAGCGCAAGGTGTTGCCCGCCTTGCGGACCGCTCTGGCCCCGTATCAGGCCGCCGGCCGGTTCAAGACTTTCGCCGCGGGCGAAGCCCCCGCAGCGGGAGTGAAAGCTGTGCCGTTAGCCGGCCATACGCCCGGCCAGTGCGGCTACTCGGTGCGATCCGGTGGGGCGGGCATCCTGTTTTGGGGCGACATCGCACACTGCATGGCCGCGCAGTTTCCGCATCCCGAAGTGTCCATCGACTACGACGTGGATCAGGGAGCGGCGATCGCCACACGGCAGGCGCTCCTGTCCCGGCTGGACCGGGAAGGCACGTGGGTGGCCGGAGCGCATCTGCCGTTTCCGGGCATAGGCCATGTCCGGCCGGCTGCCGTCGGCCATGTCTGGCGGCCGGCTTTGTATGCCGTGCCGACTGCGCTATGAGGCGCGCATGGCTCAGGAAGGAGAAGTCGGGGCTTTTTCGCTGATCAGGGCGTCGCGCCGGGCGAGCTCCGGGAACAGGAGCATCCACAGGGCGACGACGACAAGCGTGCCGCAGCCGCCCGCGACCACCGCGCCGACCGTGCCGAAAAGCGCCGCGGTCAGGCCGGATTCGAAGTCGCCGAGCTGGTTGGACGTGCCGATGAAGACCGCATTGACCGCGCTGACCCGGCCGCGCAGGGCGTCGGGCGTGTCGAGCTGAATAAGCGTCGAGCGGATGACCACGCTCACCATGTCGCTGGCCCCGAGCAGCGCCAGCGCGGCCACGGAAAGCGGCAGCCAGCGCGAGAGCCCGAAGACGATGGTGCAGGCCCCGAACACGGCCACGGCCGCGAACATCGTCCTGCCCACGCGCCGGGAAAGCGGCCGGCGCGTGAGATGCACGGACATGGCCAGCGCCCCGATGGACGGCGCGGCGCGCATGAGCCCGAGCCCCGCCGGACCCGTGCCCAGGATGTCGTGGGCGTAGACCGGAAGCAGGGCAGTGGCCCCGCCGAGCAGCACCGAAAAAAGGTCCAGGGAAATCGCGCCGAAGATCACCGGCCGCTTGCGGATGAAGCGCAACCCCTCCAGGGCGGCGCTCAGGGTCGCGGGCGGGCGGCCTTCGGGCCTGCCGGCGCGGGGAATGCCGGCAGCGACCAGGGCCCCGCCGAGGAAGAGCGCCGTCCCTGCGCCGTAGACCGCGCCCGGCCCGGCCATGTAGAGGAGACCGCCCACGGCCGGGCCGAGGATCATGGCCGTTTTCCAGACCGAGGCGCTAAAGGCCAGCATGCGCGGAAAGAGCGCCGGCGGGGCGAGCGTCGGCAAAAGCGCCTGCATGGAAGGCGTTTCAAAGGCCCGGGACGCGCCGATCAGCGCCACGCAGGCGAAGATGCCGCCAACGCCCAGCCAGCCGCCGTGGTTGCCGGCCAGAAGCAGCGTCAGGGCCAGGCCCTGGAGCGCCTGGCACACGCAGACGATGCGCCCCCGGTCCAGCCTGTCCGCCACTTGCCCGACCACGAGCGTCAGCAGGAACTGGGGCAGGAATTCCACGAGGCCGACGAGCCCGAGGTCGAACACGTCGCCGGTTATGGCGTAGACCTGCCAGCCCAGGGCCACGGCGGTCATATGATAGGCGAATCCCGAAGCGCTGCGGGAGATCCAGAACCGGTTGAAAGCGGGGTTGCGAAGCAATTGCGAAGGCATGAAGCTACCGTTGCGCGACACGGCGGTGCGCCGGGACGGCCGACCGGCCTGCGGCGTCAGGCCGCCCGGGAAAGGCCGTCGCGCGCGTGTCTTTGTAATGTTGCAAAAGGAAACCATCGATAGCCGGGCCATGCGCGGTTGTCGAGTTACGGCGCGGCAAGGGGCGGGCGGCGGGGAAGCGTTCCCTTTGTCTCCGCGCCCTGGGCACGTCGGGGCTACAGTCCCGGCAGGGGCGCTTCGCGGGGAGGGCCGTCCCAGATACGGGCGAGCAGGCGTCTGGCTTCGGCGAGGTCGGGATTTATGGCCAGGGCTTCGCGGGCGGCGGCTTCGGCCTCGGGCAGGCGCTTTTGTTCGTAGTAGACGCGGGCGATGTTGAGCAGGAGGTGGTCGTCGTCCTTGGACAGGTCGCGGGCGCGGAAGTAGTATTTGAGGGCTTCGTCGAACAGGCCCTTTTTGCGCAGGTTGATGCCGAATTCGTTGAACAGGTGCTTGTGCCGGGGTTCGAAGGCTTCCTCCAGCCCGACGAGGCGGTCGAAGATGTAGACGGCCTTGTCTTTCTTGTCGACGGCCAGGTAGACGAGTCCCAGGCCGAAGTTGGCCCGGATGTTCTCCTCGTCGATGCCCTTGACCTTGAGGTATTCCCGTTCGGCGCTGGCGTGCTTGGCCGTGGCCCGGTAGTGGTCGCCGACGAGCAGGGGCTGGCTTAAGAGCCGGTAGCTCAGGTCCGGCTCCAGATGGTAGTCCTCGAAGAGCTTTTTGCGGCTGATCTCGAACGGCTCGCCCTGGGGCTTGAAGTCCATGTCCAGGCTTTGCACGCGAAAACGGTCGCCCTCGAGCTCCTTGACGAACCAGTAGGTTTCCGAGAGCGCGGCCCGCTTGGTCGTGCCGAAGCCGACCTTGATCGTGGCCTTGAGGGAGAAGATGCCGGAGATGCGGGTTTCGCCGTCCATGGTCAGTCGTCCCTCGCCAGGCCGCCGGAGTCGCTGCCGGAGGCCGGCGACGCCTGCGGGGCGTCTGCAAGCGCATCGTATTGCCTGGCGCGTAATTTTGCCAGGAGCTTTTTGGCTTCCTCGAAATCGGGGCGCAGCGCGGCGGCCTGTTCCAGGTGGTCTGCGGCCGCGGCGTAGTCCTTGGAGAAGATGCAGGCCTTGGCGATGTTGTAGCGGAGGTTCTCGTCTTCCGGCGTAAGCGTCAGGGCCTGCGTGTAGGCGTGCAGGGCGCCGGCGTAGTCGCCGCGCTTGCGCAGGTCGATGCCCATGGTGTTGTAGGGGTTGACCGCGTCGGGATTGGCTTCGAGGATCTCGGCGAAAAGCTCCTTGAGCTCGTCGAGGCGGTCCTGCATGGCGAGAATGGATGCCGACTTGTCCAGACAGGCGCGGAAGCTCGCCTCGTCGCCCTTGCCCTTGTAGGCGTAGGCCATGCCCTTGTAGGCCTCGGCGTACATGGAATTGAGCGCCACGGCCTTGTTGAAGGCCAGGATCGCCTTGCCGTACTTGCGGCGGTGCAGGTAGTCCATGCCTTTGTTGAAAAAGGTTGTGGCCTCGTTTTCTTCTTCCACGATCTCGGTGAATTCCTCGATGGCCTCGTCGAAGCGGCCCTGGCGCACGAGTTCGTTGGCGCTTGCGAACTGCTCGATTTCTATTTCGTCGCCGCCGAGGCTGTCGCAGGCCATGCGCAGGTGGCGCTCGAGGGTCTCCAGGGAATAGGGGCGGATCACATAGCCGTTGCAGCCGGCGGCGATGGCCCCGAGCACGCTTTTGAGGTTGCTTTCCCGGGTGACCATGATCGCGGGGAGCAGCTGTGGCCGTGAAGCCTTGCGAATGGCCCGCAGGCAGGCGCTGCCGTCCATGTCCTTGATCGCCGCGTCGATGAGCAGGAGCTGCACGGCGTTTTGCCGTACCGGTTCCAGCACGTCTTCGACATCGTCGAACACCTGCACGTTGGCGACGTTGAGCTTGATGCAGCTTTGCCGGTCCCGACTGGCATTGTGCTGGTTGTTGGTCAGGATGGCGATGGAGATTTCTCGACGGTCCATGGTATCTCGCAGTTGCCGAAGCGCTTGAGTATCCGAGTGAGGCGCAACTGTACGGCGGCATCCTGCAAGACTTGGGCAGGATCGAAGCCCGTGCGACGCGACGTCCGGGATTTGTCGTCGCCGCTCCTTTGTTGCATCCGCGCCGCCGGGCGAGCTGTTTTGGCGCGATGCAGCGCCTCGGGCGTCGCGGGGCGTCTTTTTCCATGCAGCCGGGGAAAAATACGGTGCGCATTCCCGCGTCTGACACCGTAACATGGGCGCACGCCGAAACCAAGAGGCTTTGGCCGCGCACGCCCGGTATGGAGGCACGACATATTGCCGACATGCCGGCAAGTTGACGGCCACGCACAAGGATTGCCGCAGGCAGTCTGGAGGGGGGGCGGGCGCGATGCGGCGCACGAAGGCGTTTTCCCGTGCGGCACGGCGCGTGCAACGCCTATTCGCGTCGGGAGCCCCGACAGGGGACCATGGGCCGGCCGTGCCGGACCGCCTCGCGGTGACTGGGGAGCGCCGCGACCTGGAGGGGCTCCCGACGGCCGCGGCCTGGGCAGGGCGCTCGCGCGAATGCGCGGCGCCGGCGCGGTTGCAGCGGGGGGCCTTCGGGCTCCCCGCTGTTTCATGGGCTGCGTATTCCCCGCACCGGCGGCGGGCGCGTCGCGTCCTGCTACCAGCCGCCGCCGCCTCCGCCGCCGCCTCCTCCTCCCGACGATCCGCCGCCGCCGCTGCCCGAGGAACTCCCCGGCGCCGTGGCCGCCGCGGCCACCGAAGCGGAGAAGCCGTCGCCGAGGTCGCCGGCGAAGCCGGAATAATCTCCCGAATCAAAGGACCGGCCGCTGTACCAGGCCGGCGCGTAGCCCTGCTCGGCCGCCTTGGCCAGCACCCCCGCGAACTGCGCCGTCCAGGCCACCTCCACGTCCAGGGCCAGGGCGTAAGGCAGATATTTCTCGAAAAGTTCCGGCGTCCTGTCCGGCGGGTTGAGCAGGTTGAGCCGCTCGCGCTCGCCTATGGCGAGATAGAGGCGAAAGCCCTCCAAGGCGTCCATGACCCGGCGGCCTTCCACGGTCGGGGCCTTGAGCAGGTGCCGGAACACGGCATTGAGTGCGGCGATGCAGGCCAGCGCCGCCGCCGCCGGCAGCGACACGGCCACGGACAGGAAGGCCGCGCCGGCCACTTCGCCGACGAGGAAGGGCACGGCGAAAAGCGTGAGCCAGACGGCCGCGGCCACGGTCTTGATGCCCGGCCGCCGCCGCGCGCGCGTCAGCGCCCGACCCGCGCGGATGGCCAGCACGACCATGGCGTAGGTCCAAAGCGTCAGCCAGCCGATGGACGCCCAGACCATTTCCGCATTGTCCGCGACATAGGCCGCAAGAACGAGGACGCCTGCCGAGAGCAGCGCGCCCAGGGCGAAGGCGGGGGTGTTGGCGTGGAAGAGTCGTCCCTCGACGGTGCGTTCCAGGTCCGTGCGCAGGGCCTTGCGCGCCGCGGCAATGGTCGCGTGGTTTGTCTGCGACAGGCGCAGGGCGTCGCCGCTGCGAAGCAGGGCGTCGCGCACGGCCTGCCGCCAGGTGCCGGGTGCGAAGTCCGCCTTCCCGCGCGAGACGACATAGGCGTCACCGTCGTCGGCAAGGCGCAGCCCGCCGCTAACGGCCATGTCCACGAGCGCGGCGGCGAAGGTCTTGTCGTCGAAACCCATGCGGCGCAGATAGCGCGCTCCCGGAGCGTCCAGGCCGGGCGGGGGCGCAAAAAGCGGCGCCACGGTTCCGGCCCTGGGATCGCACCCCAGGCGCAGCCAGGCCAGCAGGAAAAAGACGGCCACGGCCACGAGTCCGCCGGCGGCGACGAGGAACGGCCCTCCCGTCAGCAGGCGCTTGGCGGCGGACGGAGGATGGACGAACCCTTTTGGAAAGGACACGGCCACGGTGAGTCCCTGCCCTGGCGGCAGCGGCGCCGTGGTCGCGAAGCTCGCCGTGCCGTCGTCCTGGCGCGCGGTGAAGTCCCGCCCTTTGGCACCGGCCGGGCCGGTGTAGGCGGCGAGTTGTTGCACCGCGGCCCCGGGCGGCAGACGCACGAGGGCCGTGGCCCGCTCGATCGGCAGCCGCCAGCCGTTGCCGGTCACGTTCCAATAGAGTTCGTCGTAGCCCGCGAACTGTCCGATCTGCCCGTCGGTCCGGTAGGTCAGCACGTAGGTGTGTCGCCCTGGCGGCAGGAGCGCGTCCTTGCGCCCCATGTAGACCATCTTGCCGTTGGCGGCGTCCTTGATGCGGTAGTCTTCCTTGCTCCCGTCGCAACGCACGGACAGGACGCGAAACCCGACTTCGACGCGCTGTCCGCCGGGGGCGTCGTATCTGGTGGGAAACTCCCGTACGAGGCCGTGGCGGATGGATTCGCCGGTCGAAAGCACCGTGATGGTTTCGGTCACGGTCAGGCCGGCGTCCGCGTCGATGTCCACCACGCTGTCGAAGGACAGGATGGCCTCGCCTTGCGCCGCGCCGGCGACGACAGCTGCGGCCAGGAACAACAGGAGGGCGGCCAGCGCCGCCCCGATCCGGCTGCCGCGCCGGATCACGAACCCGCTCCGCCGTCGAAGCGCACCTTGGGCGCATCCCGGTCGGCCGGATTCTCGATCTCGAAGGAGGGCGCGGCGGTGAACCCGAAGCTCCCTGCCACGAGATTGGCGGGAAAAGACTGGATGCGGGTATTGAAGTCGCGCACTGCGCCGTTGTAATAGCGCCTAGCCAGTTGCAGTTCGCCCTCGACGGCGGCGAGCTCCTGTTGCAGGGAAAGGAAGTTTTCGCTGGCGCGAAGCGCCGGGTAGTTTTCGGCCACGGCGAGCAGTCGGGAAAGGGCTGTCCCGAGCTGCCCTTCCATGGCCAGCCGGCTGTCGGGATCGGCGGCCGCGCCGATCTTGGCGCGAAGCCCGGTCACCGAATCCAGAACGCCGCGTTCGTGGCCCATGTAGCCCTTGACGGTCTCCACCAGATTGGGAATGAGGTCCGTCCGGCGCTTGAGCTGCACATCCATGCCGCTGCGGGCTTCGACGACGAGATTGCGGGCGCGCACGAGGCCGTTGTAAACGGCGATGCACCACAGTCCGGCCAGGATGCACAAGGCCAGAACGGCGAGCAGGGCTGTCATCGGGGATCTCCTTGCGGTTAGGGCTTGCGATCGGGGAGAACTCGTGCCTTATAGGGGAAACGGGCTGCGGTAGGCAATGCCCGGGTATTTTGGTCGGAAGCGGAGTGGGGCATGGACGTCATCGGCCTTTGGCTTGCGGAGAATACGACGGCCGATTTGGCCAGAAGGCTTGCGGCCCAGGGCGTGGCCGCACGCGAGATCGCGGGGCCTGCCGATCTGGCCGGCGACCTCGACGGGCTTGTCGCCCTGGCCGGCATGCTCGAGAGCCATGCGCAGGCGGTGCGCGCGTTTCGCGAGGCGCGCGCGCCGCTGCCCGTTCCGGTGGTGGCCGTGCTCGGGGGGGATGCCGATGACGCGGCCGTGACGCGCGCCCTGGGCGTTGCCGACGAAATCGTCCGGCAGCCCGTGTGCGCGGCCGAGCTTGCGGCCCGGCTGCGGCTGCTCTCCCGCCTGCGCCAGGGGCTCGTCGCAGCGCGGCGCCAGGAGGCGTTGCGCCACGACGCCAAGGCCCACGCCCGCGCGACGAAAACCGATTTCGCATCGAACGGCAAGGTCGCTGATACGGGGCTTGCGGCGGGCCAGGATGCGGCGCTCATGGAATCGCTCGGTCGGTTGACCGTCGGCATCGCCCAGGAGATCGCCTCGCCCGTGCAGTATGTGGGCGGCAACCTGGAATTTCTGGCCAACACTTTCGCCCGCATGGTCGAGTCCCTGGACGGCCTGAGCGTGGCCGCCCTGCGCCTGGGCCAGGACGAGGGCGGGCTCGCCGCGGCCTTGGCCGAACTGCTCGACGACGAGGAGCTGCGTTTTCTGCTCGAGGAGACGCCGGCGGCCATCCGCGAATCCCGGGAAGGGCTCGACCGCGTGGCCGCCTTGCTGCAGTCCCTGGGCAACTTCGCCCGCCAGGACACGGCGACGCCCCGGACCGTGGACGTCGCCGCCGTGCTGGAGGACGTCCTGACCCTCTCGCGCGGCGTCTGGAAATACGAGGCCGATGTGGCGACGGACATCGAGCCGGATCTGCCGGCCGTGGTCATGCCGCCGGCCGACCTGGGCCGGGCGCTGCTGGTGCTGCTGGTGCGCGCGGCCCGGGCGATCCGGGAAAAGCTGGCCGGCAAGGGGGGCAAGGGGCGTATCGACGTCATGATCCGCCGCGCCGGCGAAGCCGTGGAGGTGGTCGTGCGCGACGACGGCGCACGCTTCCCCATCGACCGCAGCCTCGCCCTGGTGCGGGCCATGATGGCCCGGCGCAGGGCCGGATTCGAGGCCCTCGCCGGCGCGGACGGCGGCATCACGGTGGTTCTGACCCTGCCCCGCGCCCACGGCCCGGCCGCGCTGGGGGCGTGACCGGGCGCGGTTGCACCCGTTTGCATTGCCCGCTATCTTCCGCGCTTGGCGTGCGGCCGTCACGGTCACGCGCCGCCGGAGGAGCCATGTCCCTGCCTGACCGCGCCGTTCCCGTCACCTGCACCCGCGATTGTCCCAGCGCCTGCGGCCTGCTCGCCCATGTTAATGGCGACCGCGTGGTCCGGCTGACCGGCAATCCCGACCATCCCGTCAACCGGGGCACGCTGTGCCGCAAGGCTCCGGCCTTCCTGCGCCGTTTCTACAGTCCCGAACGGGTGACGACGCCCCTTCGCCGCCGCGACGGCGCATGGGCGCGCGTCTCCTGGGACGAAGCCCTGGACGAACTGGCCGACAAGCTCAAGGACGCCGTGGCGCGCCATGGCCCGGAATCGATTCTCTACTACATGGGCTTTGGCGAGCGCACGGCGCTCAAGATCGTCAACGCCCGCTTTTTCAACCTGCTCGGCGGCGTGACCACCCTTGCCGGGACGCTCTGTGGCGGCACCGGCTACGCGGCCCAGAGCCTGGATTTCGGCCCGCGCGTCTCCCACGATCCCCTGGACCTGCAACACGCCCGCACCATCGTGCTTTGGGGCCGCAATCCCGTGGCCACCCAGCCCGGGCTGTTGCCGCATTTACGCGACGCGAAAAAACGCGGCGCGCGCGTGCTCCTCATCGACCCGCGCCGCAGCGAATCCGTTACGCTCGCCGACATGCACCTGCGCGTGCGTCCCGGCCGAGACGCCTTTCTGGCCCTTGGCGCGGCGCGGCACATCCTGGACGCGGGACTGGAAGAGCGGGCGTTCCTGTCGCACCGCTGCGACAACGTCGAGGCCTTTTACGCCCTGGCGCGGCGCTACACCCTGGAGGAGCTGGCCGCGGCCTGCGACATCGCCGTGCCCGACATCGTTGCGCTGGCCGAGGCCTACGTCGCCGGCCGGCCCACGGCCACGCTGCTCGGCTGGGGCCTGCACCGCTTCACGCTCGGGCATGAGATGGTGCGCGCCGTGGACGCGCTCGGCGCGATTTCGGGCAACATCGGCCTGCCCGGTGGCGGCGTGTCCCAGGGGTTCGAGGAGTGGGGACCCTACGACCCCGAGCTGTGGGGCGAGGGGCTCCATCCGCAGCGGCGCACGTTCCTCATGCCGCAGATCGGCCGGGAGATCCTCGACGCCAAGGACCCGCCCGTTGCCGTGGCCGTGATCACGGCCGCCAATCCTGTGTGCATGGCCCCCAATTCGGATCTTGTGGCCAAGGCCCTCGACAGCGTGCCCTTCGTGGTCGACATGAATCTTTTTCTCGACGACACGGCCGACCACGCCGACCTTTTTTTGCCCTGCGCCGCCTTTTTCGAGCAGCGCGACATCGTGGCGAGCTTCGGCCACAACCACGTGGGGCCGCTTTCGCCTGCCGCGCCGCCGCCCGGGGAGTGCCGCTCCCAGTTCGACATCTTCATGGACCTCGCCAAGCGGTTTCCGTTTGCGGGCGACTTCGTCAAGAGCGACGAGGACTGGCTGCGCCTGCTTCTCCGGCCGCTTTTGGAAAAAGGCGTGGCCTGGGACGACCTCTGGCACGGCCCGGTGCGCATTCCGGACGCGCCCATGACGCCGTGGCGGGACGGGACGTTCGCCACGTCAAACGGCCGTTTCCAGCTGCTCGCCGACATCACGGGCTGCTCGGACTGCCGCCACGGCGCGCGCTATCCCTACCACCTGCTAACCCCGGGCGGAGCCGGGCATTTGTGCTCCGAGCGCGTGCCCGGTGACCACGGCGGCCCGGCACAGCTGGCCATGGCCACGGACGAGGCGACGCGGCTGGGGATCGCCGATGGCGGTCCGGCGCGCCTGACGAGCGAAGTGGGGGCCATGGAGGTCGTGGTGCGCCACGATCCGGACCTGCGGGCGGACGTGGTGGTGTGCGAGCGCGGCGGCTGGATTAAGGCCGGGCAGGGCGTCAATCGCGTCATCCCGGACATGGTCAGCGCCGTGGGCCAGGGCACGCCCTATTACGAGGCGCGGGCTGACGTCGAGAAGCTGCCCTAAGCGCCCGGCGGCAGGACGTTACTGCGCGTGCGGCGCGTCCGCTGCCTGCGTTTCGCCGGGGGGCCGGGCGGCAAGGCGGTAGACGCATGCGCCGAAACGGTCGTCCGTCATGGGACGCGCGCCGATGACCGCCCTTTCTTCGTAATGCTCCGCAAGGAACTGCGCGAGCTCCCGGGCATACCCCTTCCCGAAAAAGCCATATCCGTATTCGGCCGTCACGCGGTGGAGCAGGATGATCCACGTCGGGGGGTGGGCGCGAAACGTCGCGAGAATATGGTCCTGTCCGTACTGGAGCCACTCCGGTGGCATCAGCGTGCTGTAGGGCGTCGCATTGGCGTAGCCGCCCAGGAAATTGAGCATGGCGCCCTCGGGCAGCACGGCCACGGTGTCGTCCGCTTTCGCTTCCCGGCGCAGAAACGCCAGGGTCTGGGCCATGACCGGGCCGCGTTGGCCGGCCTGCATCGTCCCGAGAGGGCCGGCTACCGGGACGTTTTGTTGCCGCAGGTGCGCGTCCGAGAAGCGGAGCAGCGGCCAGGGCAGGACGAGGCAAAAGGCCATGGCGGCCGCCGCCGCGCCGTGGCCCGCGGCGGCGCCCGGGAACAGCCCGGGAAAATACCTGGCTGCGGCGACGATGAAGACGAGGGCGGCCGGCACGAGCAGCAACGCGCCGTAGTGCAGCAGGTTGGGATTGAGGAAAATTTTCAAGGTCAGCGCCGACGCGGCCGCGCATAGGGCCGCCGTCGCGACGAGGGCGGCGTCGTAGGGCGTTTTTCTGCCAAGGGCCCTGACGCACAGAGAGAGCAGGAACACGAGCAGCAGAAACGGCCAGGCCCTCGGGAGCGCCAGGAACAACGAGGTCTTTTGCGCGGGGGAGAGCAGGGCGTAGGTGGCGCAAAGAAACGCCGGGGGGAACAGGGCGCGCAGCCAGAGGGGGCGCATCCTGGAGGCGAGCAGTCCGAGACTTGCGCAATAGGCCGCAAGGCCGAGGTGCAACAGGACGGCCACGCCGGCCGCGAGGGCGTTTTGGACCGGGGCGTCCATTCCCGTGACGCGCTGGTAAAAGGGCAGTTGGCTGATGGAGGCGTTCGCGGCCATTTTCCACATGGCGCACATGCCGGCGACGGCCTCGGATGCCGGCATGGCCAGGGACAGGGCCGCCAGCACGACGACGGGCGGGAGCAGTGCGCCAAGCCCTGTGGCGGCGAGCGCTTTTCCCGCTTTTCCCCGGACTTCGGGAGCGCGCGCCAGGGTGAGAAAGAGCCCGACGCCGACCCCGGCCGTGATGCCGAGCGCCGTTTCGGGTTTGGTCAGCAGCCCCGCGCCAACGACAAGGCCGCACCAAAAGCCCCTGCCGGGCGACGGCCGTTGCGCGAAGCGCAGGACCAGGGTCAGGCCTATGAAAAGCAGCAGCAGGCCGTGCGTCAATTCGTGCGAATAGGGCGTCACCCAGTTGTAGTTGTCGATCTCCAGGGCGGCGTTGAAGGCCGACGTGGCCAGGAAGAAATACAGCGCGACGCTGGCGCAGGCCGGCGAGGCCACGCGCCGTATGAGACGCCAAAGGAGCACGGACGCGACGCCGAGGACGGCGATGTTGCAGGCGAGGAGCGTCGTCAGGTTGGCACCGGCCAGGAACATGGCCAGCCCATTGATATAGGGTGAAAGAGGGCCGTTGAAATAGGCCAGATCACGGTAGAGGGCTTCACCCTGGCTTATGCGCCAGGCGATGTAGAGTTCACGGCCGAAATCGATCTGGATGTCGCCAAAGCGGCCCCAGTTGCGCCAAAGAAAGAAGGCGGCGGCGCACAGCAGGAGCAGCGGGAAGACACCGGCGCTCGTACGCGGATCGCGGAGGCATCGTTTCCACAGCGGCTGCTGTTGCATAGGGGCGGGCATCCTGGAGAAGCGGCGTTGCATACGGGAAGGCGCTGGGCATGCGGAAACGGCCGCGCCTCCGTGGGCAGGCCGGAATCCGGTCCGTTGCGTCGCCGGCTGGTGCGTTGTCTGGCCGGATGTATACGCAAGGACGCGACCTGTCAAAGAGGTGCGGCACGTGTAACGCGTCTCAGCCCTTGCGCTTGACCAGGCACAGCGAAAGGTAGTGCGGCTTTTCCGGGGCTTTTTCCAAGTCGCGTTCCACGGCTTCGCCCGGATGCCCCAGGCGCGTGACGAAGGTCGTGCGCCCGGCCAGGCCCAGGGCGTCAAGCAGCGCGCGCAGCCGGGGGAAGTTCCGATAGGCTTTGAGGATCACGGCGTTGTCCGCGGCGCAAAGCGCCCGCTCCAGCCGGCCGTTGTCGTCGATGCCCGAGGCTACGAGCAGGTTCTCGCCCGCCTCGGCCAGCACGTCGCCCGTGGCCGCGGCCGCTGCCTGGAACGAGGTGATCCCCGGCACGATGGCGACCGGAAGCCCGGGCAGGAGCCTGCGCAGGCGCGGCAGCACGTAGCCGAAGGTGCTGTAGAGCATGGGGTCGCCCAGGGTGACGAAGGCGGCGTCGCGCCCGGAGGCGAGCTCCGCCGCCATGGCCGCGGCGTTTTGCGCCCAGGCCGCTTCCAGGGCGGCCGCGTCGCGGGTCATGGGAAAAGGCAGCCGGGTCACGTCCGTGCCTGCGGGCAAGTGGGGCCGGATGATGGCCTCTGCGATGGAGTAGTCGTTCTTGCTCGACGAGGCGGCAAAGACCGTCGCGCCGCCGCCGAGGATCTTGGCGGCCTTGAATGTGAGCAGTTCGGGGTCGCCGGGGCCGACCCCGATGCCGTAGAGCGTGCCGCAGGAAGTCGCGGTCATGGCTGCGCCTCCTTTTTGGCGTCGCCGGCAAGGAGCGCGGCCATCGCCTCGGCCGCGTCCACGCTGCCTGGGCCGGGACGGGAGTAGAGCGCCTCGTCGACGAGGAAGGCCCGGCCGTTTTTGACGCAGGGCAGGGCGGCGTATTCCGGCCGCTCGGTCATGGGCCGCGCTTCGGGGTTCATGGGGCCGCGCTGGGTCAGGCAGACGTCCGGGGCCAGGCGCAGCAGTTCCTCGTCGGACAGGCGCACGATCTTTTTCTCCGTCGTCACGGCGTTTTCCCCGCCCGCGGCCGCGATGACCGCCTCGACCATGGAGCCCTTGCCCGCGGCGAGCAGGCTGCCGGAGCGGACCTCGAAAAAGACCTTGGGCCGCGCCTTGCCCGCCGCCTTGGCCGCCAGGGCGGCCAGGCGCTCCTGCAGGCCGGCGACGAGGCGGCCTGCCGCCTCCTTCGCGTCCGTGAGCGTGCCGATGCGCAGGATGGCGGCGTAGAGCCCCGGGAAATCCGTGACGGAAAAGACCGCCACGGGCACGCCCAGGCGCGAAAGGGCCTCCACGGCCTGTTCGGCTTCGCCGCGCCCGGCCATTTGCAGCACGAGGTCGGGCTTGACCGCGAGCACGCGCTCGAGGTTTGGCCGCATGTGCGTGCCGATCACCGGCAGGGCGGCGATGGACGGCGGCGTGGCGTCGGCCTCGGTGCGGGCCACGATGCGGTCCGTCATCCCCATGCCGGCCAGGATCTCGTTGAACGCGCCGTAGAGCGCGACCACGCGCGTGGCCGGTTGGGGCAGGACGGCTTCGCGCCCCGCGTCATCGGTGACGGAGACCGTCGCTCGGGCCGGGGACGTCGCAAGAAGTACGAGCAGGCACAGGGCCAGGCACGGCCAAAGCCTGGGGCAGGCCGTTACGCGGGTGGGCGACGACCAGGATGTCGGTGTCATAGATCCTCGAGAGGGTTTCGCTGGTGAAGACCGCGGCCACGGGGCCGTCGGCGGCGATGTTGCCGTTTTTCATGAAGATGAGCCGGTTGCAGTAAAGCGCCGCGAGGTTGACGTCGTGCAGCGCGGCGACGATGGTCGCGCCCGCGGCGTTTCGAGCGGCGAGCAGGCTGTAAAGCTCCATTTTGCGGGCGATGTCCAGGCCCGCCGAGGCTTCGTCAAGAATCAGCGCCTTGGCGTCCTGGGCCAGAGCCCGGGCCGCGAGCACGCGCTGGAATTCGCCGCCCGAAAGTTCGCCCAGACGCCTTGCGGCCAGATGCGCCACGCCCACGGCCTCCATGGCCGCGCGCGCGGCGGTCTCGTCGTCCTCGCCGTAGCCGCCGAGAAAGCGCAGGTAGGGATAGCGGCCCATGAGCACCAGGGCGCGCACGGGCAGCTCGCCGGCGTTTTCGGCGCGTTGCGGCACGGCGGCGACCAGGCGCGCGCGCTGCCGTGCGGAGAGTGATGCGGCGTCGCGGCCGTCCAGGCGCACCGTGCCCGCGCGCGGGGCCAGGATGCCGGTTGCGGCGAGCAGCAGCGTGGTCTTGCCTGCGCCGTTGGGGCCGAGAAGCCCGACCATCTCGCCCGGGGTAACGCACAGGTCGATGCCGCGCAGGACGTCGGCGTCGCCGTAGCCGGCGACGAGGCCCTCAATGCGGATCACGGTCGGCTCCCGGCGCGCGGGGCGAGCAGCAAAAAGGCGAAAAACGGGCCGCCGAGCAGCGCCGTGACCACGCCCACGGGCAGTTCCGCGCCGCCGGGCAGGATCGTGCGCGAGGCGACGTCGGCAAGGACGAGCAGCGCCCCGCCGGTCAGCGCGCTTTGTATAAGCATGCCCTTGTGCTCGGCCCCGAACAGCCGGCGGCAGGCATGGGGCGCGATGAGCCCGACAAAGCCGATGACCCCGGACACGGCCACGGCCCCGGCCGTGAGCAGGCTTGCCGCGCCGAGCAGGCACAGCCGCGCCCGACCCGTGGCCACGCCGAGCTGGCGGGCCTGCGTTTCGCCTAAAAGCAATATGTCGAGCTCGCGCACGAAAAGGCGCACCACGGCGAGCCCGACGACCAGGCAGGGCAGAAAGAGCGCGAGCTCCGCCTTGCCCCGGCCCTGGAAGCCGCCCATGATCCAGAAGACGATGCCGGCCACGGATTCCTCGTTGAGCGCCTTGACGAGCGAAAGCAGGGCGGAAAGGAACGTGGCGGCGATGATGCCGGAAAGGACTACGGTTTCCCGGCGCAGGCCGCCGGCCGCGCGCGACAGGGCGAGCACGGCGGCAAGCGTCGCGCCGCCGCCGGCCAGGGCGCACAAGGGAGTCGCTAGCCGGGCCCCCGTGGCCGCGGCCAGGCCGAGCGTCAGCGAAAGCGCCGCGCCGAAGGCCGCGCCGCCCGAGACGCCAAGCGTGAACGGGTCGGCCAGGGGGTTTCGCAACACGCCCTGGAACACCCCTCCGGCCACGGCCAGGGCCGCGCCCACGCCGTAGGCCAGCACCCCCCGCCACAGGCGCAGGTCGAGGACCACGGCGGCGAGCGCCGGATCGGCGGTCGTCGCCGCGTCGGAAACGCCCGGCAGGCCCAGGGTGTGGCCGATGACGGCCGCGACCTGGGAGGGCGTGGCGGGATAGGCCCCGGCCAGGCAGGACGCGACAAGGGCGGCCAGCCCGGCCAGGGCGGGAAGGAGCGCGGCGAGACGGCCGCGCAGGGCGCGTGCGGCGGGCATTATTTCCCGGGCAGGGCGTCGAAGGTCGCCTTCAAATGGTCCATCCAAACAGCGGCCACGGCCTCGCGGTCGGCATTGCCGGCCATGACGGGCTCGCTGGCGATGCCGGCCTTTTTAAGCGTCGAGGCCAGGGAATCGTCCTCCTTGCCGGCCATGTCGTTTCTGGCATGGTCGCCGGCCACGGCGAAAAGCGGCACGAGGAAGGCCTTTTTGACGCCGCGCGTCTTGAGTTCGGCCATGAGGTCCTCGAAGCTCGGCGTGCCCTCGACCGTGGTCACGAAGGCGTTCTTGTCCTCGCGCCACAGCGTGTACTGCAGGGCGGGATAGGCCATGTCGGCGGGGTGGTCCGTGCCGTGACCGACGAAAACCAGGGCGTCGCCGGGCTTCCTGTCCTTGGGCGCGGATGCCAGCAGCGCCTTGGCCACGCGGGGAAAGTCCTCGCGTGCATAAAGGAGCGGCGCGGTCACTGCCACGTGGGCAAGGCCCTTGGGCAGGCCGGAAAAGGCCTGGGCCAGGCGCTTAAGGTCGTTGAACTCGTGACCGGGGATGGTTTGCAGGGAGAAAAGGGCCACGTCCGTGACGCCCTGATCGGGCAGGGCGGCGAGCGCCTCGGCCGGGGAGGGCACGACCTGTCCCAGCTTGGCCAGTTTGTGGCGGATCATGGCCGCGGTGTAGCACAGGCTCACGGGTACGCCGGGATAGGCGGCCTTGACGCGTTCCACCATTTTTTGGATGGCCGGCGCGGCTTCGGGCACGGTGGTGCCGAAGGCGGCCACGACGATGGCGCGTTTGGGCTCCTTCTTGGCGTCGTGGCCGGCCATGGCCGGCGCGGCGAGGAGAAGGCACAGGAGCAGACAGGGGAAGACGCGTTTGAGACGCGGCATGTTGGGAAAACCTCCACGGGTATGGAGGGCTCTTGAGGAAAGGAAAAGATCGGCGTCCCGGCCCGGGACGCGCGCCTTTTCCCGAAGTCCGGCCGGCAAAAGCCCTCGTTGCCGACGGGATGGCCTGTGACCGGGCAGGTCTTCCGGCTCGTCCCATCGGCTTCGGCCTTCCCGGGAAGGTTCCCAGTGGCGCGCGTGGAAGCCGACCTTTTGGGGGACTGACGGCGGCGGGTCCGCTCCCGATTCGCACGGGATTCCCTATTGAGCCCCGAGGGGCGCCCAGGTCGTTTCCGGGCAGTAGCCGCGGCGCGGGGAGGTGTCAAGGATGCGTCGGCGTGCGCGTGGGGTTGAGCACGCCGCGATCGCGCAGGGCTTTGTAATCGGCCTTTTTGGTGAAAAGCGTGGGCACGTGGAGGTTTTCGAGCAGTTGGAGCAGGGTCTGCACCGTGGCGGGGCGGGTGTTCTTGCCAAGGACCACCACGGCGACGTCCCTGGCCACGGCGATTTTCTCGGCCACTTCCCAGGCTCCGGTCACGGGGCTGCCGCCGTCGAGGCTGTAGGCGTCGTTTTCGATGGCGACCACGCCGGCCCGGGCCGGCGCGGCGTAAAAGGCCAGCACGAGGGCGCCCAGGGCGGCGAGGCGGGCTATCCGTGACATACCCGCTTTCCTGCGCTTGCTTCTGGACATGATACGCCTTTGGGGTTAAGGATTTTTTTCACGAAATACATCCGTCCAGGGGGTTCGCCGTGACATTCGACTTCTCCGGTCTCATCGTGCTGTTCGGCTTCATCGCCGTGTTTGTCGCCCTCAAGGTCATCAAGGCCCAGCAGGAGGCCAAACCCCAGGACCAGGACTGGTAGACCCCGTTTCCTCGCTTGTTCCGGCGGCGGCAGGCCTCGGCCTCCCGCCGCTTTTGTGGTCACACCCCCGCAACATCTCCTGAACCTCCCCCCCATCGGGGTGGTCCAGGAGGGGA
>JAEWPX010000046.1 GCA_023399375.1 Pseudomonadota bacterium
AATCGCCGCACCAGCTATCCGCCGGCACCTCGGGCCAGACGCCCACATGCCCGTGCCCGCCCGTCACCTGTCCCGCGACAATCCACGGGGAACGCTTGTGGCAGGAATTGTCAAGCCTCCAGCGACATGCCGCGCACCGGGGCCGCTTGCTGGTCCTGTGCCCGTGCGATATGGCCGTCTCAGTCATGGCCAAGCCTCCTTTTCAGGCTAGCTGTGATAGCCCCTGGCCAGGAGGTCGCGTCTCCCAGCCGGGGGCGATTTTATAAGGTCCGCCCGACGTGGACGGATTCCTCCATGGTGGCGATCATTCCCCGACCGTCGCGTGGATCGGCGTCACCTTCGCCCCGGCCTTGAGTGCGTCAAGGTGGTCCGCCCATGCCTGCATCATGCGGCGGCGCTCGGGCAGAAACTCCGCGAAATTGTAAGCCGCTCGAATGGAATTGCGCTCGGCGTGGGCAAGCTGGCGCTCGATGGCGTCACGGTTCCAGCCCATTTCATTGAGCAGGGTAGAGGCCATGGAGCGGAAACCGTGGCCGGTCATTTCATCCTTGGCGTAGCCCAGGCGGCGTAGGGCGGCATTGACCGTGTTTTCAGACATGGGCCTTGCCAAGGTCCGCACGGATGGAAACACGTACCGGCCGGCTCCGGTCAGGGGATGCAGTTCACGCAGGATGGCGACGGCTTGCCGGGAGAGCGGCACGATATGTTGCTCGCGCATCTTCATCTTGGCGGCCGGGATGCGCCATTCGGCCTTGTCGAGGTCGATCTCGCTCCATTCGGCATGGCGCAGTTCGCCGGGACGCACGAACAGCATGGGGGCCAGCCGCAACGCGCTCATGGTCACGAAAGAGCCCTGGTACGTCTCAATGGTCCGCAGCAGGGACGCCACGTCCTTGGGGTCGGTGACGGAGGCGTGATGCTTTTCCTTGGAAGGGGAGAGGGCTCCGCGCAGGTCGCCGGATATGTCGCGGTCGGCATGGCCAGACGCCACGGCGTAGCGGAAGACTTGGCCGCAGTTCTGCAAGGTGCGGTGCGCCGTCTCGATGGCTCCCCGGGATTCGATGCGGCGAATGGTGGTCAGCAGTTCGGGGGCCAGGATGTCGCGGACAGGGCGCGCGCCGATCCAGGGGAACACGTCCATCTCGAAGCGGCGCATGGTCCTGGCGGCGTGGCCGGGCGTCCAGTTCTCCTTGAACTTGGCGAACCATTCCCGGGCCACCTTCTCGAAGGTCACGGCGTCGGCGGCGACTTCGGCTTTCTCTTCTTTGCGGGCTTGGCTCGGGTCGATGCCGTTGGCGATGAGCTTGCGCGCTTCGTCGCGGCGTTCCCGGGCGTCCTTGAGAGAGATATCCGGATAGGTGCCCAAGGAAATGAGGCGTTCCTTGCCGGATATCCAGTAGCGCAGACGCCACCACTTGCCACCCTTGGGGCTGATTTCAAGATGAAGTCCGCGTTCATCCTTGAGGCGGATAGTCTTTGGGCCGGGCTTGGCGTTCCTTACGGCGACGTCGGTCAAGGCCATACGGATATCCTCCGGAGGCAGGCACGGCCGGGCATTCCGTCAGATATCCGGTTTTCCAAGCGGTCACGTGTCGCCTATCCGGTTTGCTATCCGGTCAAATACTGGATGTCAACGGACCTAAAAAGACGAAGCCGGACTATCTCTAGCCCGGCTTCATGCTGAAATCTTTGGTCTTTTGGATCGTATCGGACCGTGTTGGAAGTTCTTTTGGTGGAGGCGGGGGGAATCGAACCCCCGTCCGAGAATGCGCCACTCCTAGCGTCTACAGGCTTAGACCGAAAAACAATCTCGCCTCGGGCAGGCCTTTCGGCCGGGCCGCCTCCGGCCAGTCCGACTAGTGTCTCGTGCTCGCCCCGCCGGACGAGGGGTTGCACCAGCCTGATAAGGGTGGCGTCCCGGTTTGGCGTATCAGGCGTCAGCCAAGGGGACGCTGGCCGTCATTAAGCAGCCAGGGCGTAATCGTAATCGTTGGCAGTTAACCAGTTGCCGCGTGTTTTACGAGGCCTCGCGGCACCTCGGCCTGCAACCAGGGCTTTGCTATCCCCGTCGAAACCAGGGCGCCCCCGTCGGAAATTCAAGATAACGCATTTCACGCCAAAGGCAAGGGCTCGCCACATCCTAATTGAAACGCATGTGCGGCGTGTAACCCCGCTCCTTCATGCAGGCGTCGGCGTCCTTGTCCGACTGGGCGACCGGATTGCCCGGGAAGGGCGGCGTGTTGACCGAAAGCGACGCCTTGGTGAAGCAGTCGGTATAATCCTCTTCCACCGCCGCCAAGTCCTTCCCCGGACTCGCGTAGGGCGGCTTGGTGCAGCCGGCGGCCAGGGACACAAGCAGCGCAAGCAACAGCAGGATACGGCGCATGATCGGTTCTCCTTGCAGTCGCGGACCGGCGTTTGGCTCTCCCGGCCCGTGGTCTCTGTGGCGGCGTCACGCGCCGCCGCTTCGGCGTCAATTATTCATACCGTTTGGCGCGTCCTACGAAAAGCGTTTTTTCTCTCCTTCCGGCATCCATTCTCCATGACGGCTGCGTTGGGGCGGAACATATGCGAGACAAGCGGGAGGGGGCTGGTGGAAAGCGCGCGTCTTGATTGTTCCATTTGTCACAATGAAAGACTGAACATGCAAGAAAATTGAACTACGCATTGTGACTCAATTCTCAAATTGCAGCCGTAGGAAAGCGTGATTTAATTCTTGCAATGATCATTTGAATGTAATAAAATTGTTTAATTCGTCATGGTTTTTTTACAAACCCTTTGGAGTCGCACGGAATTGCAACACCTTAGTGGCTTTCTCATCGCTGCGGGGTGCCTCATGAACCGATTCAGTATCAGATGGTTGTTGATGACTCTCGGGATTGCCAGCGTACTAGGGGCAACCTTGACGCTTGTGCTGTTGTATGTGCAGCAGACAAGGATGATCGGGCACCTCGACGACATTTCCACCGTGGACGGTCCGCTCCTGTTTCATCTGCAGGACATTTATGCGCAAGGGCTGCAGACCGAGCAGGCCGCGCGCAACGTCCTGCTCAATCCTTCCGACCAGAAGGCGCGTGACAACTACGCCAAGGCCGACGGAGAATTTCGTGACGCCCTCGGAGCGGCAAAAAAACTGGCCAAGGGAGACATCGCCCGTTTGCTCCAGGAAATCGAGCCCAAGTGGAACGCCAGCCATGAGCTCAAACTGCGGATCATGCAGTTGGCAGCCAGCGGCGACATGCAAAAAGCCGTCGTCATGCTCAACGGCGAAGAGACGCCGCTGTGGCGCGAGATAAAGAAAACCGCTCTGGCCTGCGTCTCCAAGCAGCAGGTTATCTCCAAGGCCAATCTTTCCGCCATCGAGGCCGGTGAATCCACTGTATTTCGCATCTTCCTCATCATGGCCGTCGTCTCCGTCGTGCTGCTCGTCGCGCTGATCGGCATGCTCATCCGCGGCGTGACCCGGGGCGCAGCGGCCATCGTCACCTACGCCGACACCATCGGCCAGGGGGATTTTTCCACCCAGCCCGCCTCGGGACTGCCCAGGGAATTCGCGCATATCGCCCACTCGCTGGCGTCCATGGTCCATTATCTCGAAGACTCTCTGGGCTATTACCAGGGCATCGTCCGGGGCATGGCCACGCCCTTCGTGGTGGTCGACGAGAAGGAAGTCCTGCGCCTGACCAACGAAAAACTCATGGCACTGCTCGAGCAGACAGGCCGGCCCGAGGACCATTACGGACAGAATGTGGCCCAGTTTTTTTACGGCGATGCCAGTCGCAAGACTGTACTCGGCGTGGCCATGGCCGAGACCCGGGCCATCAGCAAGGAAGTGGAGCTCATTTCCCGCAAGGGCAGCAGCAGGAACGTACTCATCGACGCCACGCCACTATACAACGCCATCAACGGCAAGCTCATGGGGTCGCTGTGCGTCTATTCCGACTTCAGCGAACTGCGTCGCCGCGAAGCGATGATGCTCGAACAGACCGAGCGCATGCGCGAAACCGCACGCGAAGCCAATGCCATCGCCGACAGTCTGGCCAGTGAAATCGAGGATCTGACCCGGCGCGTGGCCTCCGTCGAGGAAGGGGCGACGCAGCAGAAGGACCGCATCGGCGAGACGGCCGCCGCCATGGACGCCATGAGCGAAGCCGTGACCGACGTGGCCCGCAACGCCGCCGATGCCGACACCCTGGCCAAGGCCGCCCGCGACAAGGCCGAAACCGGCGCGAACATGGTCACGGCCGTGGTCGAGGCCATCCGGGACGTCAACCACTTGGCCGGAGAACTGCGGCGCGACATGGGCGAACTGGGCGGGCAGGCCGAAGGCATCGGCAAGATCATGGGCGTCATCGCCGACATCGCCGACCAGACCAATTTGCTCGCCCTGAACGCTGCCATTGAGGCCGCCCGTGCCGGCGAGGCCGGGCGCGGTTTCGCCGTGGTCGCCGACGAGGTGAGAAAGCTCGCGGAAAAGACCATGACCGCCACCAAGGACGTGGCCGGCTTCATCACGGCCATGCAGCAAAGCGCGCGCAAGAACATCGAAAAGACCGACGAAACGACGAGAGCCATCGAACTCGGTACGCAGAAGGCCAACGATTCCGGAGAGATGCTGCACGAGATCGTGGGCATCGTCGCCCGGACTTCGGACCAGATCCGGTCCATGGCCACGGCGGCCGAGGAGCAGGCCGCGACCACCGAACAGATGCGGCGCTCCATGGAGGAGATCAACCGCATCGCCATGGACACGCTCCAGGCCATGGCCGCATCGGCCAAGGCCGTGGGCGCGCTCGGCGGACAGGCCAGAGGCTTGGAGAGCGTGGTCGCGGGGCTCAAGTCCGAGGGCATGTCCGGACAGACGGCCATTGCCGCCTGACGCCCGCCGTCTTGCCGTAACAAAAATCAGGGCCGCGACGCATGCGTCGCGGCCCTTTGCGTTGCGGCGGCGTGAATCGGGAGAGGCGCGGTCAGGCGAGCAGCCCGACGAACCGGCCCGTGACCTGGCGCAGGCGCAGGCTGAGGACCCGGCCGATGGAAAAAAGGATGCGTATGGCGAGTTGCGGCGCGGCTGCGGCCAATGCGTCGAAATCCTCGCGCGTCATGACCAAAAGCCGCAGGTCGGTCTTGGCCACCACCGTGGCCGAACGCGGTTCGTTGTCGAAAAAGGCGATTTCGCCAATGACCGCGTCGCGCGACAGTTCGATGATGTGGCGTTCCGGCGCATCCGTGTTCTCCTTCTGGATGCTCGCGACGCCTGCGGCGATAAAAGCCAGGGACGTCGCGCGCCGGCCTTCCTGGATGACGACCGTGCCGGCCGGAAAGGCGTATTCGCGCAGATACCCCGCCAGAAAAAGGCGTTCCTGCGGGCTGAAGGCTGCGCCGAGCGCTAGGCTTTCAAGGAGCGCCGCCACGGCGGCGCGTTGCGCTTCGGTCGGCTCGTTTTCCATAGCGTCTCCTTGGGGCGGGCGGTTATGCCAATGAGGGCAATAGCCCCCCAAGGCTCTACCCAAGGATGCCACGCTTGGAAAGTCGGCACGGCCGGGAAAGCGCGGCGCGTTGACCCGATTCGTTCCTTGGCGTATCCCGCCGACCAAAAAACGGGGGAATTGCATGTTTGTGGTGCTGTTGACCTATGTGAAGGGACTCGATGTGGTGGACGGGCTGCTTGCGGCGCATGTACGCTTTCTGGAGGAACACTATGCCACGGGCACGTTTCTGCTGTCCGGCCGCAAGGAGCCGCGCACGGGCGGCGTCATCCTGGCCCGTGCGCCGAGCCGCGAAGCGCTCCTGGACGTCCTGGCCCGGGACCCCTTCGCTTGCGAGGGCGCGGCCCGCTACGACGTGGTGGAATTCACGCCGAGCATGACCGCTCCGGAACTGGCGGGACTGCTCTAAGGGCGCGTCGGTTCCGCTGCCCGTTGTGTGGCGGGCTTTGTCGTGCAGCCGGCAGACCGGACCGGGCGGCCTCAATCCAGCGGGGTTTTGGCGGAAGGATCGAGCCGTTTGACCTGCAGGAAATCCTCGCGGGCCTTTTCCGGTTCGCCCATGGCTTCGTAGACCTTGCCCCGGTTGAGGAAGATGTCCGGGTCTTCGGCGTCCACGGCGAGAGCCAGGGTGAAATTGGCCATCGCGCTTTGCAGGTTGCCCTTCTTGAACCAGGCCGCGCCGCGGTTGTTGAGGGCCTTGGCGTTGGTCACGTCGATGTCCAGGGCCCGCGAATAATCGTCGATGGCCTGATCGTAGAGGCGCATGGCGTAATGGACGTTGCCCAGGTTGTAGGCCGTGGCCGCGTCGTGGGGCTGCTTTTGCAGGGCGGCGCTGAAATCCTCCACGGCGGCCGGATAGTCGCCCTGGGCGGCGCGGGCTTGCCCCCGGGCGGCGTAGAAGAGCGCGGCCTTTTCTTCGGGCAGTTCGTTGGAATCGATGGCGTCGGTGAGAAGCGTGACGGCCTTTGCGTCGTCGCCGGCGGCCAGGGCGTCGAGCCCGGCCTTGGCCTGGTCGATGCCGCCCGCCGGGGCGGCATGCGCCGTGGCCAGCGCGGCGACGGCACATGCAGCGGCGAGCAGGCGGGAGAGGCGGATACGGCGCATCAGTCGTCCTTCTCCTCGCGCACGGGCTCGAAAGCCGGCACCTGCAGCTCCTTGTCGATCTTGTCGGCGTCCGCGGCGGAGTAGCGCACCATGTTGCGCAGGTGGAAAAAGGCGGTCTCGTCCATGCTTTCGAAATCGATGGCCGTGCCGTCGCTTTCCGAGCGCACGACCGTGCCTTTGAGCCGGACCTTGACGTCCTTGCTCAGCGTGAAGACCACGGTGCAGTCCCGGCCTGCGGCGAGACGCGGCTCGTAGGCAAAGAGCGCCCCTTTCATGCTGATGTTTTCCGTATTGACCGGAATCTTCTCGCCATCCATGTAAACGTAGGCGTCGAAGTGGGCGCAGACGCGGCTGCGCCGGCGTTTCTCCTCTCCCATGCGGTTCCTCGCTCGCCGGCTGAAACGGCGTACCGGCGTTTTTTCGCGTGAAGGCGTCTCGCGCGACCATTCCCCTATAACGGGTTCGGCCGGGTTAATAAAGCCCCTGGGCTGCGGGGCGGGATTGCCGGTTGCGGAGCACGCTCAGGCGTCGGCCGCGGCAAGTCCCAGGGCAAGCACGGCCAGGGCGGCGGTTTCCCAGCGCAGGACGCGGCTGCCGAGGCTGACCGGCACATAGCCGGCGCCGCTGAAAAGCGCCGCTTCCGCGTCGGTGAGCCCGCCTTCGGGGCCGAGCACGAACAGGGCCTCGCCCGGAGCGGCGACGTCGTCCACGCGGAGCCTCCTGCGGCAGGAAGCGTCTTCCCAGAGGAGATAGCGCCGGGTGAAGCGGTCGCGGCAGGCGGCGACGAGCCCGGCCGCGCCGCCCGGGGCGACTTCGAGGCCCGGCAACCGGGCCGCGCCGCACTGTTTGGCCGCGGCGACGAGGCCGGCCGTCCAGGCGTCCTTGGGCGCATTCGGCATGCGGCCCTGAGTGCGTGCGGCCTGCCAGAAGAGGATGCCGGCGGCCCCGAGTTCCACGGCTTTTTCCAGGAAGAAATCGCGTCGCGCCGAACGGGAAAACCCGGCGGCGAGGTGCACGGCGTTTGGCGGCGGCGGGACGGCGGCCAGGGAGACGGGAGAAAGGGCCACGCGGTCCCTGCCCACGGCGTCGATGGTGAAGACGCCCTCGCGCCCCGCGCCGTCGAAGACGCGCACCTGCTCGCCCGCGGCCTTGCGCAGCACGCGTGCGCAGTGGTGCGCCTCGCCGCCGGTCAGAACGAAAGGTTCTTGAAACTCCTCCGGCGGCAGAAAAAAAGCATCGAGCCTCCCCATGCCAGTACCGGACATTCAGGGGGTCCGGGGGGGATGATCCCCCCCGGCCGCCGGAGGCATCTTCTCTCTTTTCTTTTCCACGTCCTATGCCCCGACGCTCTTGCGCGCCGTGCCGGCCTTGTAGAAGGGCAGGGCGCGGCGCGTCGCCGCAAGCTCGGTGCGCGCGGCGCGGATACGGAAGTCCTTGGCCTCGGCCGCGGCGGCGTCCACGTAGGCCAGGGCCACGGCGTGCCCCAGGCTCGGGCCGAAGGAAGCGCTGGTGACCACGCCCACCTCCGCGCCGTTCCTGTCGCACACGACGTCGCCGTGGCGGGCGCTACGCCGGCCGGGGATCTCCAGGGCGACGAGCTTTTGCCGCACGGTTCCGGCTCCTTCCTTGCCGACGTAGGCCGCCGGGGAGGTGAGCAGCCAGCCGTAGCCGGCCTCGGCCGGGGTGTGCGCCTCGTCGAGGTCCTGACCGTAGAGCGGATAGCCCATTTCCAGGCGCAGCGTGTCGCGCGCGCCGAGCCCGGCCGGGGCCACGCGCGGGTCGGCCACGAGCGCCTCCCACAGGGCCACGGCCTTGGTCGCGGGCAGAAACAGCTCGTAGCCGAGTTCGCCGGTGTAGCCCGTGCGGCTGACCATGAGTTTTGCCCCGGCGAAGTCGGTGAAGGCGAAATTGAAGTATTTGAGCCCTGAAAAATCGCCGGGCACGCGCGCGGCCAGGACGTCGAACGCAAGCGGCCCCTGGAGGTCGATCTTGGCCGTCTCGGGCGAGGCGTCGACGAACTTGAGCCCCTGGGGCAGGCGGGTGAGGATCGTCTCGAAATCCACGGCGATGCGCGCGCCGTTGACCACGAGCATGTATTCGTCCTGCGCCAGGCAATAGATGATGAGGTCGTCCACCACGCCGCCATCGGCGGCAAGCAGGAAGCCGTAGCGGCATTTGCCCGGGGCCAGGGTGTCGAGGTCGTGGGTGACGGCCGTGCCGAGCGCGACGGCAGCGCCCGGGCCGGAGAGGTAGAATTCGCCCATGTGGCAGATGTCGAAGACGGCGGCCTTGGTGCGGGTCTGCTCGTGCTCGGCGAGGATGGAGGCGTACTGGACAGGCATGTCGAAGCCGGCGAACGGGACCATCTTGGCGCCGTGGCTTCTGTTCCAGTCGGAAAGAGGGGTCTTGACGAGGTTTTCCACGGGTTGCTCCGCCTTGGTTCGGGGTGTGCGCGCCGGGCGCGCGTGAACGATGCGCCGTAGGGCCGCCATGGCCGGCGTCAGTTTTGCGCCACCATGGGGACGACGATACCCTTGTCCTTCTTGGCCTTGCGGATGGAACGGAATTCGTCGAGCAGGGCCACGAGGCGGCCGTAGGTCTTTTTGACCGACTGGCCGTAGGGTGAAAGTTCCGTATCCTTTTTGCGGATGTAATTGCGCAGCAGATAGCGGTCGTTTAAAATCATGTCGCCAAGCGACAGGACGCGTTCGACGAGGGTGTCGAAGTAGTTGACGATTTCGAACTTGAGGTCGTTCAATATTTCTGTAAAAAGCGAAAGCATGCGCAGGTAGGTCAGATTCTCGCCCTTGTAGTTGCGATCCTGGAGATCCTCAAGCATCTTCACCTTGCGCGCCTGCTGGATGTAATTGTATTTGCTCCAGACTTCCTGGTGCAGTTCACGCATGGCGTTGAAATCGTCGTAGTTGTCCGCACTCAGGAGATAGTTGTCGAGTACCTTGACGACGTTGGAATAGAACTCGTCGGAATAACCGATGATGCGGCGCTGATGTTTGGAGAGCCAGGCGTAGAGGAACTTGAGTTTTTTCTCGTGGGTGTCGGTGTTTTCCACGATTTCGTTGCGCTTGTAGACGATGCGGCCGTTGTATTCGCCGCGCACGATGTCGTTTAAGCGCAGGAAAAGGCTGTAGGTGTCCTTGACCAGGTTGAGCCGGTAGTAGGTCTGCCCGGTGATCGGGTGGATGACTTCCTGGCTGGCGACGGACAGGGCGCGGTCCTGGCGGACGTTGTTGGGGTCGTATTTGTGCTGGCGATAGACCACGCGGGTGATGACCACGCGACGGTCGGGATCGACGAAGTAGCCGCCGTCGGCCAGGGCGCGGATGGCCTCGGTCTGCGTCTTGTCCACGGCGACCAGGGCGATTTTTTCCACGCGCGGATAGTACCGGGCCTCGGGATGGGAATAGAGCGTAGTGATGGCGCGGTCGGTCTGGCCGAGCACGCGCACGAGGAACTTCTCGCCCATGCGGAAAAGCCGCCGGGCGAAAAGCGCTGAGGAGGTCCGGCGCTCGGACACGATGGGGAAGCCGTAGAGCTCCATGAGGAACTGGTAGACGAAGCTGCGATGCCGCTCGTAGCGCCGGTCGTCGCCCACGACGAATTTCTTGATGTTGAGCCCGAAGCGCTTGAGTTCCGTGTCCAGGTAGGACGGGAACGAGCAGTAGACCCCGGACAGGTAGAAGTCGTTCTGGGTGTCGAGCGACATGACGTGGGCCCGGTCCATGTCGAGGATGGTGGGCAGGAGCGCGGCGTAGTTTTCCAGGCTCGTCACGTCGACGTCGGAAAATTCCTTGCGGAAGCGGTCCTGGGCGGTCTTCGGCAGGCGCGCGCAGAAGGCGCGGGTGTTCTGGCCGAAGATGGAGGTCTCCAGGGGGCACTGGTCCCGGTAGGTCTCGTCGGTGTAGTCGAGCAGGCAGTGCAGGATGTCGTACTGGAAGATTTCCTGGAAATAGCGCAGGGGCCGGCCCAGGGCGACCATGGAGAAGCCCGGCAGTTCCTTGTATTCGAAGGCGTCGGCCTCGAAGGAGGGCAAAAGCTCGCGGAAGTCCACCACCGGGTAGTTGGCGTGCTCGGCGTAGGGCTTGAGCAGGCACTGCCTGATGTGGACCCAGTCGAGGAAGCGTTTGAGGTCCGGCAGCGACTGGACGCGCAGAATCGCGCCTTCCTTCTGACGGTTTCCGCCGAAGAGGAAGGGCGCTTCTTCAACCTGGCTGAAGGCTTTGGTCCAGTCGAAAGCCATGGTCCTTACCGCGATGCTGAGGTTGTCCGCCGGGCGGCGCTTCGGGCCGCGACCGGGAAAAGCATTACATACCCTAAACCGTAAACTTTATAAAGGCCCTTGAAAACCGGCCGGGGAAAAGGCCCACGGGCTCGGCCGCGCGCGGCCTGAGCGCCCGCCGCACGGCATCCGTCCCCACGGCGGCCCCGTCCCCGCCCCTTTCTCGCCCTTCACCCTCCCTTGTTTGACGCGAAGGGAGCGGCCCCGTATATTGTCCGACACGCAACCGCCGGACCGCAGGGGCCCGGCCAAAGGGAGGGGCAATGGCGCGCATCCGTTTCGCGCGGCGCACGGCGGTCGCGCCGCAATCCGCGGCAGGGGCGCGCCGGCGCAGGCGTGCGTCCCGCGAAGTCTCCCGCAAGCCCCCCCGCGTCCTGCCATGACCGAGCCATCGTTTTACGACCAGCTCCTGGCAATCGTCGGCAACGTCTTCGACGCCTATTCCGCCGTGCTCTTTCTGCCCGGCGCGGACGGCGACGTCTGTCGCGCCGCGGCCTCCTTCAGCCTGGGCGACGCCCTGGACCGCGAGGTGGCCATCGCCCCGGGCATGGGGCTCGTGGGCTGGATCATCCGCGAATCCAAGCCGCTTCTCATCAGCAACTTCGACCAGCGTCGGGGCGTGCTTGGCTACTACCGGGGCGGCGAGGAGGCGCGCATCCGCGCCTTCATGGGCCACCCCGTGCCCCATACCGGCGGCGCGCTATGCCTGGACAGCCGCAAGACCTACACCTTCGGCGAAAAAGACCTCAAAATCCTCTCCCAGTTCGCGGCCATGGCCGGCACGCACCTGGCCCGCGCCCGCGAAGTGGAGACGAGCCTCTACGAACACCGTTTCTACCAGTGCCTGCGCCTCATCGCCACGCTGCACAAGAGCCGGCCCAAATGGGAGTCCTTCCGCACGGGCCTGCTCGAACTGCTCGCCGCGACCACGGGTTACCGCTACTGCCTGCTGGCCGTGCGCGACGAATCGGGCCGGTCGTACTACCTGGAGGGAGCCAACGAGGACCCGTTCCATGGCGGCCGCGACGCCGCCATGCGTTTCGCCGTGGGCCAGGGGCTGATGGGCTGGGTGTTCAAGAACCAGACGCCGGTCTATTCCGGGGAAAAGGACGACGCCGGGACCACGGGGCTGCCGCTATTCGGCCTGGACATGCCGGCCGCCGAGTGCAAGAGCGTGCTCTGCCTGCCTATCCGCTTTTCCAAAAAAACCAGGGGCGTCCTGACCCTGGCCGACCCGAGGCCCCTGCCCGTCAGCGAGGAGCTCAAGGTTTTCGCGTCCATGGTCGCGGAAAACCTCGCTCTTTTCCTCGAGAACCTGCATCTGCGCACCCGTCTCGCCGCGTCTTCGGCGTAGACTTTTCCGCCTGCGCCATCTACCATGCCGCCATCGTGGCGACGTGGGGTCAAAAGTTCCCCGGCATCCCGAACTTCAATGCGAGCGTGGGCATGTTCTTCAGCAAATTCTTCCGGTTCCTCGGGAAAGACCTGGCCATGGACCTGGGCACGGCCAATACCCTCCTCTATACCCCTACCGACGGCATCGTGCTCAACGAGCCTTCCGTGGTCGCCATCGACACCCGCAGCGGCGAACTCATCGCCGTGGGCACCGAGGCCAAAGAGTTTCTCGGCCGCACGCCCGAACGCATCCGCGCCATCCGCCCCATGAAGGACGGCGTCATCGCCGACTTCGAGGTGACGCGGGCGATGATCGCTTTCTTCATCCGCAAGGTGCTGGCCGGCTTCCGTTTCGCCAAGCCGAAAATCGTCATCTGCGTGCCCACGGGCATCACGCAGGTGGAAAAACGCGCCGTGGTCGAATCGGCGCAGATGGCCGGCGCGCGCGACGTCAAGCTCGTGGAGGAGCCCATGGCCGCAGCCATCGGCGCGGGCCTGCCCATCGACAAGCCCTCGGGCAACATGGTCGTGGACATCGGCGGCGGCACCACCGAAGTGGCCGTGGTCTCGCTGTCGGCCATCGCCTACGCCGAATCCGTGCGCGTGGCCGGCGATGAACTCAACGAAACCATCCAACGCTTCGTCCAGGACGAATTCCAGATCCTCATCGGCGAAAACATGGCCGAGGAAATCAAGATCAAGATCGGCTCGGCCATGCCCCTGCCCGAACCCCTGTCCCTCGAAGTGGCCGGCAAGTCGCTCATCGACGGCACGCCGACCACCGTCACCATCACCGACACGCACGTGCGCGAAGCCATCCGCGAGCCGGTGAACATCATCGTCGGCGCGGTCATGAAAGCCCTGGAAAAAACGCCGCCCGAACTCGTGGCCGACATCGCCCGAAACGGTCTGCTCCTGGCCGGCGGCGGCGCGCTGCTCAAAGGCCTCGACGCCCGCATCAGCCAGGAATCCAACCTGTCGGTGCTCCTCGACGACGCCCCCCTGACCACGGTCGTGCGCGGCACCGGCCGGGCCATGGAAGACCGCTTCCGCTTCCGCGACGTTTTCATCAATTAACGATGAGAATGGAAAAGGGAGCGGAGTAGAGCAGAACAGGAAGATGCCTCCGGCGGCCAGGAGGGGGTGACCCCCTCCTGGACCTCCTCGATGGGGGAGGGCGGGAACGGGCGGAGGCGTGGTCGTGGGCGGGAGTGCGTCGGCGAGGCCGGAATTTGGCCGGCGATGCCGTCGCTGCGCTCCAGGCT
>JAEWPX010000072.1 GCA_023399375.1 Pseudomonadota bacterium
GCGCGGGACTTGTCGCCTGCTTCATCGTCTACGCCATGGACTTCTTCCGGGGCGACACCGCCTCCGCCCCGCTTTGGGCCGAGGATCTCCAGCGGGCGCTGGACGCCGAGGCCGACGAACTGGCCGGCGAATCCCCGCCGTCCTGAGCGCATTCCCCCCAACCCTTCGCCACACAGCGCGGGAGCCGGCCGGGCCGGCTCCCGCACCAAAAGCACACACCCCGCAAGGAGGTCGTTATCATGAAAATGGAAATCTTCTCCACCACGCCCCGCATCGTCATGGGCAGCGGCTGCGTCGCGCGCCTGCCCGAGGAAGTGAAGCGCCTGGGCGGCGCATCCGTGCTCCTCGTCACGGACCCGGGCGTGGTCAAGGCCGGCATCGCCGCACGCCTCACGGCGCTGCTTAACGACGCGGGCCTCGGCGTCGCGGTCTTCGACAAGGTCGAGGCCGACCCGCGTTACGAGATCGTGGAGGACGCCCTGGCGGCGCTTCAAGCCAGCGGCGCGGACCTGGTCGTCGGCCTCGGCGGCGGCTCGTCCCTGGACATGGCCAAGATCACGGCCGTGATGGCGCAAAACGACGGCCCGGTCGGCAAGTACTTCGGCATCGACCTCGTGCCGCGCCCGGGCCTGCCGACCATCCTCATCCCCACCACCGCAGGCACGGGCAGCGAGGTCACGCCCATCGTCATCCTGTCCGACCACGGCGAGAAGCTCAAAAAGGGCGTGGTCAGCCCCCACCTCTTCCCGGCCTGCGCCCTGCTCGACGCCGAGCTGACCCTCGGCCTGCCCCCGGCCGTGACCGCGGCCACGGGCATGGACGCGCTGATCCACGCCGTGGAGGCCTACACCTCCATCAACGCCACGCCGACCACGGACATGCTGGCCAAGGAAGCCATCAAGCTCATTTTCCACAACATCCGCACCGCGTACGCCAACGGCGCGAACCTTGCCGCGCGCGAGAACATGCTGCGCGGGGCCATGCTCGCGGGCATGGCCTTCGCCAACGCCGGGGTCACGGCCGTGCACGCCTTCGCCTATCCCATCGGCGCGGAATTCCACATCCCGCACGGCATCGCCAACACCATCATGCTCGTGCCGGTGATGCGCTTCAACCAGACGGGCAACCTGAGGCGCTTCGCCAAACTGGCGCATTTCTTCGGCGTGCCTACGGACGGGCTCACCGACCGCCAGGCCGCGACGGCGGCCGTTGCGGCCCTGACGGAACTGGCCGAGGACCTGCGCGTACCGCAGCACCTGGCTGCGTACGGCGTCAAGGAGGAGCACGTGCCCGCACTCTCCGACGCCGTGCTCCTGGTCACGCGCCTGCTCGCCAACAACCCGCGCAAGCTCACGCGCGACGACGCCGAGGCCATCTACCGCCAGGCGCTCTAGCCGTGTCCCCGAAGCACCGTGGATATGCCTTCAAGGCAATGTCGTTGACTAGTTGTTTTTTATAAAAAATACTGACGTATTTTTTGGGAGGTCCCCATGAAAATGTACATGTTCGAAGCGGGAATCCTCAAAAGCCAACAGCACTTCTTCACGCTCAACAAGGGCGTGGGCGCGCCCTTCGACGTGCCCGTGCCCTTCGCGCTCATCGACCACCCCAAGGGCAAGGTGCTCTTCGACACCGGCAACGCCTACGAGACCGTGCACGACAAGGAAAAGCACTGGGGCGCGATCCTCGCCGCCTACGATCCGGTCATGCGCGAGGACCAGTGGTGCGTCAACGCGATCAAGAAGATCGGCGTGGCGCCGGAGGACATCCGCTACGTCGTCCTCTCCCACCTGCACCTCGACCATGCCGGCGGCGTGGGCCATTTCCCCAACGCACAGTACGTGGTCCAGCGCGACGAACTGCACTTCGCCTACGTGCCCGACCCCTACATGAAGCTCGCCTACATCCGGAAGGACTTCGACAAGGACGTGCCCTGGCTCATCCTCGAAGGTTGGCGCGACGACGGCTTCGACCTCTACGGCGACGGCGCGATCACCATACGCTTCACCCCCGGACACACCCCCGGCCACCAGTCGGCGCTGGTCCATCTCCAAAACAGCGGCCCCACGTTCCTGGCCGCCGATTCCTGCTACACCAGCGACAACCTGGAAAACGGCACCCTGCCCGGGCTCATGTGGAACGCCGGCGACACCGTGCGCAGCGTCAACCGCATGCGCCACCTTCAGGATGCCCACGGCGTGACCGTCATGACCGGCCATGATCCCGAAGCCTGGAAATCCGTCAAGCAGGCGCCCGCGTTCTACGATTAGTGCTGCACCCCTAAAAAAATACGTCAGTATTTTTTTAGGAAAAATAATTATTCAAATATATTACCCTCGAAAAAGCAGGCCTTTTTTCGAGGGCGCGACAAGAGCCGCACCGGGGCGGACGTGTCCGCGCGCCCGCCCCGTCCAACCTCCAGCAACAAAGAGGCCCCCATGCCCAAACCCCAGGAAAGCCCCCTTTTCCGCGAAGCCTGTCTCGTTGACGGCAAGTGGATCCAGGCCGCCGACGGCCGCGTCAGCGTCGTGACCGATCCCGCCGACGGCGAGCGCGTCGGCCAGGTGCCGGACCTCGGCCAGGCCGAAATCGAGGCCGCCATCGCCGCCACCGACGCCGCCTGGCGGCCCTGGGCGGCCAAGGCCGCGCCCGAACGCGCCGCCGTGCTCGAACGCTGGCACGCACTCGTCGTGGCAAACACCGCCGAGATCGCGGCCATCCTCACCGCCGAGCAGGGGAAGCCCTTGGCCGAAGCCAAGGGTGAAATCGCCTACGCCGCGTCGTTTCTCAAATGGTTCGCCGAGGAGGCCCGGCGCGTTTACGGCGACGTCATCCCCGCGCCCACGGCCGACAAGCGCCTGCTCGTACTCAAACAACCGGTCGGCGTGTGCGCGGCGATCACGCCCTGGAACTTCCCTGCGGCGATGATCACGCGCAAGGCCGCCCCGGCGCTCGCCGCCGGCTGCGCCATGATCGTGCGCCCGGCGGCCAAGACGCCGTTTACCGCCCTGGCCCTGGCCGAGCTCGCCGTCCAGGCCGGCGTCCCGGCCGGCGTGCTCCAGGTGGTCACGGGCAGCTCCAGCCGCATCGGTGCGCTGCTGACCGCGAGCCCCGTCGTGCGCAAGCTCTCCTTCACCGGCTCCACGGAAGTGGGGCGCGCGCTCATGGCGCAGTGCGCCCCAACGGTCAAGCGTATCTCGCTCGAACTCGGCGGCAACGCGCCATTTATTGTCTTTAACGACGCCAACCTCGACGCCGCCGTGGCCGGGGCCATCGCCTCGAAATACCGCAACGCCGGCCAGACGTGCGTGTGCGCCAACCGGTTCTACGTGCAGTCCGGCATCCACGACGCCTTCGCGGCCAGACTCGCGGAGGCCGTCGCCGCCATGCCCGTCGGGCGCGGCACCGAACCGGGCGTGCTCATCGGGCCGCTGATCGACGCCCGGGCCGTGGAAAAGGTGCAGAGCCACATCGCCGACGCCCTTGAAAAAGGCGCGAACGTGGTGCTCGGCGGCAAGCCTCATGCCCTGGGCGGCACGTTCTTCGAACCGACCATCCTTTCGGGCGTCACGCAGGCCATGCGCGTGGCCCGGGAGGAGACCTTCGGCCCCCTGGCCCCGATCTTCCGCTTCGACACGGAAGAGGAGGTCGTGGCGGCGGCCAACGACACCGAATACGGCCTCGCCGCCTACTTCTACACCGAAAACGCCGGCCGGGCCTGGCGTGTGGCCGAAGCCCTGGAATACGGGCTCGTCGGACACAACACGGGCCTCGTCTCCAACGAGGTCGCACCCTTTGGCGGGTTCAAGCAGTCGGGCATCGGCCGCGAGGGCTCGAAATACGGCATGGACGAGTACCTGGAGATCAAATACGTCTGCACCTGCATCGCGTAAGGTCCCGTCGCCCCCGCGAGGGACCGCCGCGCCGTGTTTCCCAGGAAATACGGCGCGGTTGCACCCGTAGCGCTTCCCGGCTATCGTCCGGGCCAGCGGCGTTTCGCCGCGTCCACCAGAAGGAGCAGTCATGACCCAGCGCCGCAACATTTCCTCCGGTTCCAAATGGGAACCCCTGCTCGGCTACAGCCGGGCCGTGGTCGCCGGCAACACCGTCTACGTTTCCGGGACGGTGGGCGCGGCTGCCGACGGCTCCGTGCCCGAAGGCGCGTACGCCCAATCCAAGCGCGCCCTGGAAATCATCCGCGACGCCCTGGCGCAGGCCGGCGCGGACCTGACGCACGTCGTGCGCACGCGGCTTTTCCTTACCGACATGGCCGACTTCGACGCCGTGGCCAAGGCCCATGGCGAAGCCTTCGGCGAAATCCGGCCGGCCACGACCATCGTCAAGGTCGCGGGGCTCGTCGATGCCGCCTTCGTGGTGGAAATCGAAGCCGTCGCCGTGATCTGAATCCCCTTTCCGGTCGGCCCCGACCGGGAAGGATGTTGCGATTTCGCTTGCGGGGCGCTCTTTTTGCGGTTAACTTGTGAAAAAAGGGACAAAACAAGGCCCACAACCGCATGAAGCATGAAATCGTCATTTGCATGGGCAGTTCGTGTTTCGCCCGGGGCAACAAGAAACACCTGCTCATGATCGAGCAATATCTGGCCGAGCACGGCCTGTCCGACAGCGTCGTGCTCACGGGCAGCCGTTGCGAGGACCAGTGCCGCACGGGGCCGAACATCCGCATCGACGGCCAGCTCTACGGCGAAATCGACGGCGAGCGCCTGATGGAACTCTTAAGCCGCCACCTTTCCCAATAATCCCGAACACGGCGCTCTCCCCCTCCGTGTCTTCCCTTGCCTAACGCCCCCAGGAAGCAGACAATGCCGACCAGCTTGCCCGAGACCGCAACCCAGGGAGGCGGCATGCTCAGGCCCTATCCCATCTATACCATCGAGACCGAATGCCAGGACTGCTACCGCTGCCTGCGCCAGTGCCCGGTCAAGGCGATCCAGGTGGAATCGGGGCGGGCGACGGTGGTGCCGGAACTGTGCATCGCCTGCGGCCAGTGCGTGGCCGCCTGCCCCGCCCATGCCAAGCAGGTGCGCAACGACCTGTTCGCGGTCTTCAAGCTCCTGCGCTCGAGCCGTCCGGCCTACGTTTCCCTGGCCCCGTCCTGGGTGGCGGAATTTCCCGACGTCTCGCCCCAGGCCATGATCGCGGCCCTGCGCAAGCTGGGCTTTTCCGGGGTGTCGGAGACGGCGCTCGGGGCGCAGGAAGTCTCCGCCGCCGTGGCCCAGACCCTGGCCCGGGGCGGACCGCGCCTCATGCTCTCCACGGCCTGTCCGGCCTCGGTGGACTTCATCCGGGGCTACATGCCCGAACTCGTGCCCAACCTCTCGCCGCTGCTCTCGCCGCTGCTGTCCCACTGCCGTTTGCTGCGGCGCAACTACGGCCAGGACATCGGCGTGGTCTTTTTCGGGCCGTGCGTGGCGAAAAAGACCGAGGCCGACAACCACCCGGGCCTGCTCGACGCGGCCATGACCTTCACCGACCTGCGCGCCATGCTGCGCCAGGAAAGCATCAATCCCGCCGCCCTGGTCCCGGGACCGGCCGACATGTTCATGCCCTACCCGGCCAAGGAAGGCGCGCTCTATCCCATCGAAGGGGGCATGTCCGACACCATCAAGGCCTACGCCGGCAACACGCAGGTCTGCTTCACCACCTTATCCGGCATCCCGACCATCGAATCCGCGTTGCAGGGCATCCAGAACCACGTGCTGCCGCGCCCGGTGTTCGTGGAAATGCTCGCCTGCGTCGGCGGCTGCGTGCGCGGGCCATGCGTGTCCAGCCACCGGCCGCGCCTGCTCGACCAGCTCGACGTCTTCAACCGCGCGGTCAAGCCCCTGCCCGACACGCCCGTGCGCGCGCCCGCGGTCCCCATCGGCGAACGCAAGAACCCCGCCCCCGTGGACCTGCCGGTCTACAGCGAGGACCAGTACGTCAAGGTGCTGCGGCTGATCGGCAAATTCACGCCCGAGGACGAGATCAACTGCGGCGGCTGCGGCCACGAAACCTGCCGGGGCCTGGCGCGGGCCATGCTCGAAGGGCTGGCCGAACCGTCGATGTGCGTGCATTTTCTGAGAAAACGCGCCATGCGCAAGGCCAACGCGCTGCTGCGCTGCATTCCCGCCGGCGTGGTCATCGCCGACAACAAGCTGCACATCATCGAGTGCAACGAGCACTTCGCGCGGCTTTTCGGCGAGGAAACGCTCATGGCCTTCGAGGCGAGCCCGGGCATGGAGGGCGCGGCGCTCGAAAAGATCGTGCCGTTTATCGCCCTGTTCCGCCGGGCGCTCGAAACCGAGACCGACATCCACCGCGACGCGCTGCGCCAGGACGACCGGGTGTTCAGCGTCACCATCTTCACCATCGAGCCGCGCAGCGTCATCGGCGGCGTCATTTTCGACGTCACGGGCTCGGAGCTGCGCCGCGAGGAAATCGCCCAGCGGGCGCGGGAAATCATCCGCAAGAACCTCGAGACCGTGCAGGAGATCGCCTGCCGCCTGGGCGAGAACATGGCCGACACCGAGATCCTCCTGCGTTCGCTGTCCGAAGGCTTTTCCAGCGGGGCGCACGCGCTGACCGAAAAAGAACTGCGAGGTCGGCGCGGATGACGAGCGAAGAGGTCTTCGTCGAGGTGGAAGCGGCGCAGCGCAACCGCTACGGCGAGGATATCTGCGGCGACGCGTTCAAGACCCTGCGCCTTCCGGACGAAGGGCGCACCATCGCCGTGCTCTCCGACGGGCTCGGACACGGGGTCAAGGCCTCGATCCTGTCGCTCATGACCGCGACCATGGCGCTCAAGTACACGGCCTGCGACACGGACATCGTGCGCGCGGCCGAGGTCATCATGGACGCGCTGCCGGTGTGCCAGGTACGCAAGATCAGCTACGCCACCTTCACCGTGGTGGACATCCACCCCAACGGCGGGGCGCGTGTGGTGGAGATGGACAACCCGCCGATCACGCTCGTGCGCGACGGGCTGGCCGTGAACCTGGAATTCGAGGAAGTCTCCTCGCCACGCTACAACGACCGGGTGATCCGGGTCTACGACATGGCGCTTCGGCCCGGCGACCGGCTGATTTTCACTTCCGACGGCATCACCCAGGCGGGGCTCGGGTCCGAGCGGCTGCGCCTGGGCTGGCGCATCAAGGGCTGCCGGGAATTCGCCCTGGAGCAGGTGGCCAAGGACCCGAAGATTTCGGCCCGCGCCCTTTCCCAGAAAATCCTCGCCCAGGGCCTGCGCCAGGAGCCGTTCCAGCGGGCCTTCGACGACATGACCGCGGCCGTGATCTACCTGCGCCGCCCCCGGCGCACGATCATCCTGACCGGTCCGCCCTACGCCGCCGGCCGGGACAAGGAATTCGCCGAGGCGCTCGAGGACTTCGAGGGCCGCAAGATCATCTGCGGCGGCACCACGGCCAACATCGTGTCCCGGGAACTCGGGCGGCCCATCCGCGACTGCCTGACGGCCAAGGGCGCGAGCTGCGACATTCCGCCGGCGGCGGAAATGGAGGGCGTGGACCTCGTGACCGAGGGCATCCTGACGCTCACGCGCACGGCCCAGCTGCTGGAACGCGACGGGGTGCCGCGGGAAAAAAATCCGGCCACGCAACTCTACGAAATTCTGCTCGACAGCGACTCCATCGAGTTCGTGGTGGGCGCGCGCATCAACGAAGCGCACCAGGACCCCAACCTGCCCATCGACCTGGAGATCCGGCGCAACATCGTCAAGCGCATCCGCACCGTGCTGGAAGAGAAGTACCTGAAGGAAACGAGGATGCGGGTGTTTTAAAAAAGCACGCCCCGCCGGAAACCGCCAGTCCGGACGGGGCGCGCCTCGCGAAGGGCTTTCGCCCGTCGTTTCTACACGGCCGCCGCGCATTCCCAGGCGGGAGCCCGCGCGGGCAAAATCGCGGCGAAATGCCCCAGGATGTTCTGGTAGAGCTTGCTGCCGCATCCGGCCCGATTGCGCACCAGAGTCAGGGCCTTTTCGAATTCCTCGGCCGCCTCGTCGCTGCGTCCGGCCTCGTGCAGGGCCAGTCCCAGGCGAAATACCGAATGGGCCGTGGCCGTCTCCACGCCGCCGCCCTTTTCCGAAAGCGCCACGGAACGGCGCAACAGCGCCTCGGCGCCTTCCAGGTCGCCGTGCTCCAGGGCCTCCATGCCGGCCTCGCGCAGCTGCCGCACGCTGGCCGAAAGTTCGCATTTTCCATTGGTGCAAGCCATAAAAGCCTCCAGGCAAGCAGGCGTCCCCTTTCGAGAACCGCCCGGCAAAGGCGACGCGCCTGCCCGCGCGCGCCGTATCGTTTCTCGTTTCAAACCGTCTCCCTCTCCCGGCAGGGACCGCATCCTGCGCCATCCGCTCCCGCGCCAGGCGGGGGCTTCATGCCGCGCTGCGCAACACTTCCCTGGCCCAATTCCGGGCCTCGGCCGCATCCGGCTCTCCGTCGATCTTGAGCGGCATGTCGATGACCTTGGCCCCCAGGGAAGCGGCCCTTTCGGCGATGGCGTCCACCGCGCCGCAAAAGTGGGTGTAGCTCGAATCGCCGCAGCCGAAGACAGCGACCTTCCGGCCGCCGAGCCCGGCCGCGTCCAGGTCGTCGTACAGGGGAATGAAATCCTCCTGCAGCTCGATGGCGTCGTCGCCCCAGGTGGAGCAGCCGAACAGCACGAGATCGTAGCCCTCGGTCAGCCCCGCCGCCTTGACCGTGGCGGCGTCTTTGAGATCAACGGCCATTCCCGACTCTTCCAGGACCTTGGCCACGACTTCGGCGACGGTTTCGGTATTGCCGGTGGTGGAGCCGAACACGACAAGCGCTTTTCCCATGGCATACTCCCGTGATGCTTATTTCCGGACGGCCAACCGTCCTCATGGCAATATGATTTAATGATAACGAATCTCATTGTCAATATCATTCACGCATTCCATTTCCTGAAAGGCAAACGCGGCCGGCCGCGCACCATCCCGGCCGCATCCTTCCCAGAGTAAAAAATCCTTCAATCTCGCCCCAAAGGGG
>JAEWPX010000058.1 GCA_023399375.1 Pseudomonadota bacterium
CATCCCCCCCGGACCCCCTGGACGGGGAGACGGCAAGCGGATGGAAGCATGGCCGGTGGGCGTCAGGCCGATTGGTGACGGAATTTTGGGCAACCCCCAGGCCGCAAAGCCGGCCAGCACGTTGCCCCCATTTCCGCGACCACGGGCGCCAGCGGCGAAGCGCCGCATTTTAAGAAATTGGGTCAGTAAATTCCTTCAAACTCGCCCTGAACGGGCGACGGCCTGGGGCCGGAATTTCCCCTGCCGAGCCTGCCGCGAAAGCGGCGGCAGCGGCAGGGGAAATTCCGGCCCCATCTTCGTAGCGCCAACGCTGGACCTCCCGGTGCCCGCAGCCTCCCCCGAGCCACCACGCCGCCCGGGGGGACCGGGGGGAGTGACTCCCCCCGGCGGGTGCAGGGCAGAGCCCTGCCGGGGTCCGGGGCAGCGCCCCGGCGCGGTCCAGGGCAGAGCCCCGGGTCCAGTTAATCGACGTACTTCTTGGCGTAGACGGCGTCGTTGTAGAGGGCTTCGCCGTGCTTGTCCTTGCCGAAAGTACGGATGATGTTCTGGCCTTCGGGCGAGGCGACGAAGGCGATAAAGCCGACGGCGGTTTCGGACGCCGGCTTGCCGTCTTTCTGGCCGCACAGGGCGTGGTAGGTGTTCACGAGTTTCTTGTCGCCGGAGAAGAGGATTTTGAGTTTGGGCATGTTTTTCTGTTCGGCGGCCCAGGTGCTGCTGTCGGTCATGAAGTAGCCGCCCTCGTCGTTGGCGCGCTTGAGGGTTGCGGTCATGAATTCTTTGGTGACGATGTACCAGTCGCCGGCGGGCGTGATGCCGGCGTCCTTCCAGGTGTCCAGTTCCTTTTTGTGGGTGCCGGAGTTGTCGCCGCGGGAGTAGAACTTCGCCTTGGCGTCGGCAATGGCCTTGTAGGCGTCGGCGGCGGATTTGGCTTTGGCGATGCCGGCGGGATCGTTTGCGGGGCCGACGATGAAGAATTCGTTGGAGCCGATGAGGGTGGGACAGCCGGCCCAGCCTTCGGCCACGGCTTTTTTCTCGGCGGCGGGGGCGTGGACCATGATCATGTCCACTTCGCCGCTCTTGAGCATGTCGAGGGACTGTCCGGAACCGGCTTTGATCCAGTCGAGGCGGCAGCCGGCCTTGGCGCAGTAGGCCTGGCCGAGTTGTTCGAGCAGTCCCAGTTCGCCGGGGCTGCCGGTGGCCAGGGTGAAGGTCTTGGGACCGTTGCCGTAGCCGGCCTCCACTTTGGGGCCGGCCAGGGCCGTGGCGGCGCACAGGGTACAGAGGGTGGCGAGGCAGAGGATACGGAAGCGGAGCATGGCGGAACCTCCCGGGGTGTTTTCGCCATGGTTATCAAGAATCACGATTTTCGTCCAGGAGTGACTCCCAATTGGCAGTAAAATCGAATGATTATATTAAATATGACATGGCGTGCAAAACATGCTTGACACCCTTTACACGTAATCCCATTACGTGTTTTGATACCGCACGGATGGGATGGCCATCCCCGATCGTATGGAAAAAAATGATTTCGCGACAGCATTCGGCCGCAGGCTGCGCCAAGTGCGCCGCCTGGCGGATCTGACCCAGGCCGCGCTGGCCGAACGGTCCGGCATGTCGCTCGAGCACCTCAACAAGATCGAACGGGGCGCGGCCGCGCCGTCGCTTGCGGCCATCGAAGCCCTGCAACGGGCGCTCGAGGTGGAGCCGGCGTCGCTGTTTCTTTTTGCCGAATCCGGTGAGGGCGCGGCCGCGGAACGCTTCGGGGCGGAGAGCCTTTCCTCTTCCCGGCTCGGCGTGTTCGGCCTGCACCCGGACACGGGCATGGTCCGGGCCGCGCCGTCGCTGCGCCGACTGCTCGGCTGTTCCGGAAAATCCCGTCTGGAACCGGTGGAGGGTTTCCTGCTGGGGCTTTTCGCGACCGAAGCCGCAGGCGTCGCCGCGGCCCTGGCCGCGCTCAAATCCCCGGGCGACCGGCGCGTACTCGGCACGACGTTCTTGCGCCACGACGGCGAAACCCGCCAGGGCACGCTGGTCCTCGAGATGCTGCGCAACGTGGACGCCCGCGGCCGGCTGGCGCTCGGCGTGCTTATCGACATTTCCGAGCGGGTGCGCCTGACGCGGATCATGCACGGCGAAACCGCGCGCATCGAACGCAAGGTGCAGGAACGCTCGGCCAAGCTCGAGCGGGCCAAGGAACGGCTGCGCCGGGAGAGAGACGCCCTGGCCGTCCGGGAACGCCGCTACCGCGAAGCCTTCGAGCACTGCCCCACGGGCATCTGCCATATCGCGCCCACAGGCGCGCTACTCGACGCCAACCCCGCCCTGGCCAGGCTTTTCGGGTACGACACGCCGCAGCAGATGTGCCGGGAAGTGACGCATTTCGGCAAGCAACTCCACGCCGCTCCCGATCGTTTCGAACAACTGCGGCAACGGTTGGTCGAAACCGGCCACATCGCCGGTTTCGAAGCCGGCGGCCGTCGCAGGGACGGCTCCTCGCTCATCGCCCGTTGCGAGGCGCGCAGCGTGGCCGACGCCGACGGCGCGATCCAGTACTACGAAGCCTTCGTGGAAGACCTCCAGGACATGGCCAGCGCGGAACAGTACCTGCGCCGCTATTCCCGCATCATCGCCGCCTCCACGGACATGGTCTCGCTCATCGACGGGAACGGCTGTTACCTGTTCGTCAACGACGCCTACACGGCGGCCTACGGGCTGACGCGCAACGCCATCGTCGGCCGGCACGCCTCGGAGTTCCTGGGCAAGGAGTTCTACGACAAGCGGATCGCGCCGAGGCTCGCCCGCTGCATGGCCGGGGAAACCGTCACTTTCGAGAACTGGACCCAGCTGCCGGCGCTCGGCCGCCGCTATCTCAGCGTACGCTATGCCCCCTGGACCGACGAGGACGGGGTCAAAAGCGTCGTCGCCAACATCCGCGACATGACCGAGACGCGGCTGGCCGTGGAGGAGTTGCGCGAAAGCGAGAAGACCACCTCCATCCTTTACCGGGTGTCGAGCGCCGTGGCCTCGGAAGAGGACATGGACAGCCTCTACCGCACCATCCGCAACATCCTCGGCGAGGCCATCGACGCACGGGAATTCTTCATCGGCCTGGTGAACCACGAAAAGGACTGCCTGGAATTCGTCCACTGCGTGAGCGGGTCCCAGCCGCCGCTTTCCCCCGTGACCGATCTCGCGCGACGCCTGACGCCCGTGACGCGCAACAACATCAACGACTACCACGAAGCCGACGCGCTCATCGAGATCCTGCGCACGGCCCACCCCCTGCTCGTGACGCGCCGGGGCATGCGCCTGACCGGCCTGTCCTGTCCGGGCCGCCAGCCGGAGGCGCTCCTTGGCGTGCCCATCCGCGTGCGCCAGGAAGTGCTCGGGGTCATGGGCGTCATGCATTTCAGCGACGCGGGCCGTTACGGCCGCAAGGACGCGGAGCTCATGCTCTCGGTGGCCGAGCAGCTGGCGCTCGGCGTGGAGCGCCGGCGCAACCTAGACGCCCTGCGCGCCGCCAAGGAGGAGGCCGAGGAGGCCAACCAGGCCAAAAGCCGCTTCCTGGCCAGCATGAGCCACGAGATCCGCACGCCCATGAACGCCATCCTGGGGCTGACCGAGGTGGTCCTGCGCACGGAACTCGCCGGCGAGCAGCGGGAATACCTGGACACGGTGCGGGACGCGGCGCGGCACCTGCTTGGCATCCTCAACGATATCCTGGATTTTTCCAAAATCGAGGCCCGGCGCATGGCGCTCGACGCCACCGTGTTCGACCCGGCGGCCCTGGCCCAGGCCGTGGTCAGGACACTGGGCGTGGAAGCCGCGGCCAAGGGGCTGCGCCTGTCCCTGGAAAGCGCGCCGGGCGTGCCCGGGTACGTCTGGGGCGACGAGGGCCGGGTGCGCCAGATCCTGGTCAATCTCATCGGCAACGCGATCAAGTTCACCGACGAGGGCGCGATTACCTTGCGCCTGTCCACGGTCCGGGCCGAAAGCGGCGAGAACCGCCTGTCCTTTGCCGTGTCCGACACCGGCATCGGCATTCCTCCCGCCATGCAGGAAGCCATTTTCGACAGCTTTCGCCAGGCCGACAACTCCACGGCCCGCCAGTACGGCGGCACGGGCCTGGGGCTGGCCATCAGCCGGGAACTGGCCGGGCTCATGGGCGGCGACATCCGCGTCTCCTCGATGCCGGGACAAGGCAGCACCTTCGTCTTCAGCGCGCCCTTGCCCGTGGCCGGAGAGGCCGCCCCCGCCCCACGGCCCAAGGCCGCCCCGCCCCCGCCCAACCGGAAGCTGCGCGTGCTCGTGGCCGAGGACAACCCGGTCAACACCAAGCTCATGACCATCCACCTCGACAAGCTCGGCTACGCGAGCGTCACGACCACCTCGGGCGAAGCGGCCCTGCGCCGGCTGTCCGAGGAGTCCTTCGACCTCGTGCTCATGGACATCGAGATGCCGGCCATGGACGGCCTGACCGCCGCGCGCATCATCCGCGCCGGCGGCAGCCCGCAGCAGCCCATCCGCAACAAGGACGTGCCCATCGTCGCCGTGACGGCCCACGTGTCCGAGGAGGTGCGCCAAGCCTGCGCCGAAGCCGGCATGAACGCCTATGTGGGCAAACCCGTGAATCTCGAGGAACTGGCCGCCACCATCGGACGGCTCGCCGCGGCGCAGCCGGGGCAGGGCGACGCCGCCCCCGCGTCAGCCAGGGCCGGCGACGGTCCGAGCGGCGTCCTGGACGTGCCCTGGGCCCTGGCGCGCCTGGGCATCGCAGCCGAGCTTTTCGCACCCATCCTGGCCACCTCCCTGGACGAATTCGCCAAGCGGCTCCAGGAAGCCGGCGCGGCGCTGGCCGCCGGGGACAGAGGAATGCTGCGCCTGCACGCCCACACCCTCAAGTCCACGGCAGCGACCATGGGGGCGGGCGAATGCCTGCATCTGGCCAGGAAGTTGGAAGCCGCGGCCGCCGACCCCGGGACGGACCAGGCGGTCCTGGCCGACCTGCTGTCCCGGCTGGGCTGGGCCGGCAACGCCGTCGCCGACGCGGCGGCCAAGCCTTGACGCACCGCGTCCAAGGTGAGAGGAAAAACCCTTAACGCCGCACCTTCACGGCAGCGGCACAGGATGCCCGCCATGCCCCTATTGCTGATCGCCGACGACTCCATGTTCCAACGCTTCCAGGCGGCCAAAGTGGCCAAGGAAGCGGGGTTTGACGTCATCGAGGCCAAAGACGGCCAGGAATGCCTGCGTCAGGCCAGGGAACACGAGCCCAAGGCCGTGCTGCTCGATCTCAACATGCCGGACCCGGGCGGCCTTGCCGTCATGGAAATCCTGTCCAAGGAACTGCCGCACATCGCCGTCATCGTAGTGACCGCCGACATCCAGGAAACCACGCGCAACCGCTGCCTGGAACTCGGCGCAGCCTGTTTCCTCAACAAACCCGTGGACGCCGCGTCCCTGCGCGAAGCCCTGGAACCTTTCGGCCGCTAGAACCCGGCGGCGCGACACTGCCATGCCCCTTTCGCCCTTACAACTCGACATCCTGCAAGAGCTCATCAACATCGGCGTCGGCCGCGCCGCAGGCATGCTCAACCAGATGGTCAACACCCACATCCAGCTCCAGGTGCCGGTGCTGCGGGTGCTGACCCAGACCCAGTTGGGAGAGCTTTACGCCGAGCGGCCCACTTCCGTCTTTTCCGCGGTCCAGCTGGGATTCACCGGCGAATTCGCCGGCGTCAGCGCCCTGATCTTCCCGCCCGAGTCCGCCTCCAAACTCGTGGCCGTGGTGCTCGGCAAGGACGAGGCCCTGTCCGACGACGAGGCCATGCGCCGGGGCACGCTCCAGGAAGTGGGCAACATCGTCTTAAACGGCGTCATGGGCTCCATCGCCAACATCCTGCGCGAGCCCCTGCGCTACTCCCCGCCGGACTTCATCGAGGACGACATTTCCGGCATCATCGGCCAGGGCACGGGCATGATTCTCGTCGCCCGCACCCAGTTCAGCATGAAGGACCACCTCATCGAAGGCGAGGTGCTCATCATCTTCAGCCTCTCCTCCTTCGATTCGCTGCTCGCCGCCATCGACGCCCTGGCAGGCGCGTAACGCCCGCCGCCCTCCCCTGCGCCGCGCGCGTTTCGCGGGCGCGACGCCGCCTCGAGGACTATCCCGCGACGAGGGACACCATCCTGCCGATGGCCCCGGGCCAGACCGTATCCAGGGTCATGAGCGCGGTCAGGCCGATGAGCCCCGCCACCGTGGCCCAGGCCACGGTGTTGAAGACCGGGCCGTTGACGAATGCGCCCATGAGCCGCTTGTCGTTGACGAGCAGCAGCATGAGGATCAGCACGAAGGGCAGCACCACGCCGTTGACCACCTGGGACACGTACATGACCGCCAGAAGCGGCATGCCCGGGACCAGGATGGTGAGCGCCCCGACGACCACGCTCAAGGTGAACAGCCAGAAGAACTCCGGGGCCTTGCGGAAATCCTTGTCGATGCCGAGCTCCCAGCCCATGGCCTCGCAGATGTAGTAGGCCGTGGACAGCGGCAGCACGCCGGCCGCGAACAGCGAGGCGTTGATGAGCCCCACCGCGAACAGCCCCGAGGCGTAGCGCCCGACCAGCGGCTCGAGCGCCCGGGCCGCGTCCGCGGCGGTCTCCACGGACTCGCCGTGCACGTAGATCGAGGCGGCGCAGGCCACCACGATGAAAAGCGCCACGGCCACGGCGAAAAAGCAGCCCACCACAACGTCCAGACGCGTGTAGCCATAGTTCTCGGCCGTGATGCCCTTCTCCACCACGGCGGCCTGCTGGTAGAACTGCATCCAGGGCGCGATCGTCGTGCCGACGAGGCCGATCATCATGGCCACGTAGCCGCCGTCGGCCCGAAATGTGGGCGTCACCGACGCCTTGGCCACCTCGAGCCAGGGCACGTCGGCGGATAGCGCGGCCAGGGGATAGGCCAGGTAGATCACGCAGGCGAAGAGGAACACGCGCTCGACGATCCGGTAGGAGCCCTTGACGATGAGCAGCCACACGAGCGCCGCGGCAATGGGTACGGACACGAACTTGGAGACGCCGAAGATCTCCATGCCCGCGGCGATGCCCGCGAATTCCGAAATGGTGTTGCCGAGGTTGGTCAGAAACAGCGCAACCATGATGTAAAACGTGGTGCGCAGGCCGAAGGACTCGCGGATCAGGTCGGAAAGCCCCTTGCCCGTGACCGCGCCCATGCGGGCACACATCTCCTGCACGACGACCAGGGAGACGGTGGTCGGGATGAGCATCCACAGGAGCGAATAGCCGTATTGCGCCCCGGCCAGGGAATAGGTGGTGATGCCGCCGGCGTCGTTGTCCACGTTGGCGGTGATGATGCCCGGACCGAGGAGGGCCAGGAACAGGAACAGGCTTTTGCGCAAGGATTTTTTCTGCGGCGCGGCGGCGGCGGCAGCGGCGGCGGTCATAGGCGTTCCCCGTATGCGGATGCCGGCCTACATGGCGGCAAAACGTTTCTTGGTGAGGGATTCGGGCAAAAACATTTCCAGCACGTCGTCGGCCGGGACGATGCCGGCCATGTGTCCGGCGTCATCCACCACCGGCACGGCGAGCAGGTTGTACTTGGCGAGGAGCTCCATGACCTCGGCGGGCGAGGCGTCCACGTGCACGGACTTGAGCCCCACGGTCATGATCTCGGCCACGGGGGTCCTCGGCGGGGCGAGCAGCAGGCGCTTGAGCGTGACCACGCCAAGGGGCGTCTCGTCGCCGCGGATCACGTAGACGTAGTAGACGTTGTCGATCTCCGCCCCGACCAGGCGGATGTAGTTGATGGCTTCCTCGGCGGTCATGGCCGGGGGCACGAAGGCGAAGAGGTTGTTCATGAGGCCGCCGGCGGTGTCCTCCTCGTGCTCGAGGAGTTCCTGCACCATTTCGGCGTCCTCGGCGTCCATGAGGCCGAGCAGTTCGCGGGCCTTTTCCTCGGGCAGGTCGCCGAGGAGGTCGGCCGCGTCGTGGGGCTCCATTTCCTCCAGGATGTCCGAGGCCTGCTCGCTGTCGAGCTGGCTTATGACCTTGACGCCGAGTTCGGTGTCGAGCTCGCCCATGGTTTCGCCGAGCGTCTCGGGATCAAGCGACCCGAGCACGGTGCCGGCCTCCTTGTGGGGCAGCTGGGCGAGGATCTCGGCGATGTCGGCCGGATGCATGTCGGTCAGGCGTTCGCGGGCCACGGTCAGGGTCAGACGGTCGGCGTTGGGATCGAGCTGGGCCACGAAGCGCCAGTCGATCTCCCGGGCGGGGAGTTTCGCGCCGAAAAGCCCGGCCAGCCAGTTCCAGAAACGTAGCTGGCCCAGGCGGCGGGCCATGCCGCGCACGCCCACGTCCACGGCGGCGACGAGGAGGCTTGCGCCCCTGGTCGCGAGCTTGAGGTCGTTGACGCGCACCACCTTGGCCCCGTCCACGTCCACGATCTGGCGGTCCAGGATGTCGCGGCGCAGCCGGATGTCCGGCGCGGCATCGGCAGGCGCGTCGGCGTGGCCGGCGGCGGCGGGATCGGCCGAGACCACGACCGGGGTGAAGAGGTTGACGGCCCGCCAGGGGATGAAGCGTCGCTCCCCTTGCGCGCGGATGAAAAGCCCGGACACCACGGGCAGGGTCTCGCCCGGGACCAGGCGCAGGTCGTCCAGGCGGCCGAGCGTCGCGCCGGACGGATCGATGACGGGACGCCCCAGCACGGCGCTGACGTAAAGTTCGCTCATGGCAAGCCTCCCCTGCTACGGACGCCGCGAAAGGGCCGCAAGCGGCCGCTGCGGGCGTCCATGTGGGCGATCGCCGCCGCGCAAGCGCGGCGGGAGCACATGGAACAATCGGGTAAAACGCGAAGCAGGCGGCAGGGCCGCCGGGTTCTACGACGCGGGCAGGGGGCTAGATGACGGAGGTTCCGGGGCGTTTGTCGCGCGCGCGGCGCAGTACCGGCGCTGACACGAAAAAAAGCTCGCCGCCGCAAGGGAGCGACAGGCGTTCGGAAGGGGTCGCGAGGCGACGCTGTGGGACCGGATGAAGGGCGTGTTCATCGGGCGCCTCCTTTTCTGCCGCCGCCTGACCGGCGGGCTGGCGGAGGCGACCCGTCTCCGCAGGGGGAGAGGGACGTCGGCGCAGGCCTTTTGGGCAGGGGCGCTATCTCAAAAGCACGTGCAAAACCGCTTGGTTTTCGCGACAACTACTGTACGGATCGTCCATTTTTTCCTCAAAAGGGTTTTCGGGGTCGTTCGGCTTTAAGCCCGCCGCGCCGCCTTGTCAACCGCTCCCGGGGCGGCGGGCGGCGGCGAAACCATGCGCCTCGCCGCCGCGTCGTCCTTGCCCGGCATAGGGTCAGCCCGCCGCGCCGTAGGTGGTCGCCGCGGTGTTGCCGCCGGTGCCGCTCGCGCTGGAAGAGGAGTTCTGCTCCTGCAGGGCCTGGGCGTATTCCGTCTGGAGCTGGGCCAGTTCGGACTCGAGCTGCATCGACTGGGCCTTTTTCTCGTCCTCGGAGAGGTTTTGACTGTCGAGCTTCTCGATTTCCGCCTGGACCTGCTGGATCTGCTCCTTGAGGTTGTCGAGGGTGTCGTCGGAATTGTCCGAACTGTCGGAATTCTCCGAGGAGCCGCCCGAAGCGCTGCCCGCGGACATGCCCTTGGCGGAGGCGGCCGACGCGCCCTGCGACGCGGTCGCGTCGCTCGCGGCGGCGTCCGTCGAGGCGCTGTCCGTGTCCGTGGAGGACGCCGTGGTGGTCGCGGCATTGGCGTTGCTGGCCGTGGTCGTCGTCTGGGACGCGGAGAGGGAATACATTGCCTTGGCCTCGTCGGAAATGGTCACGGTGTCGCCGGAGGAACTCGACGAGCCCGAAGAGGCGTCGGAGTCGGTTTTGCCGGTTCCGGCTAGACTGAACGTACCGTAGGCCGACGCCGTGCCGACGTACGACGAGAGGGAGCTGATGGCTGCCATGCTGGCCTCCTTGTTTCCGCTCCCTATCGGCCCTGCGTCTCGGATACTTAGGGCCGTTTTCATAATAATATTTTTTTATTTTCAACAAAAAACTGTATCCGAAGCGAGAAAGAACCGTCTTCCAATGCAACTGTGACTACAACGTCGCGCATTTCGCAACGCGACTCCCCAGGCATACCGAAGATTACGGTCATTTTCCACCGGGGACCAGCCACGACAACGCGCCGATCGCCAGACGAATAATTACTGCATTGGTTACACAGCCAAGAAAAAAAAGACGCTGCCGCAAAAGCGGCGCGGGAGGAAAAGGGAGCCGGTTCGGACGCGGCGCTACGCGCAGGCGCAGCGGCCGTCGTTCGACCGGCCGAGCAGGCGGCCGGCGGCGTCCTTGTCCAGGGGGCGCGAGAACATGAACCCCTGCGCCTTGTCGCAGGCGCACCGGCGCAGCCGGTCGAGCTGGTCCTCGCGCTCCACGCCTTCGGCAATGACCGTGAGGCCGAGGCTGCGCGCCAGGGAGATGATGGACTTGACGATTTCCTGGCTCTCGCCCTCGCAGTCCTCGCCGCTGATGAACGAGCGGTCGATCTTGAGGTGATCGATGGGCAGCTGGCGCAGGTAGGACAGGGAGGAATAGCCCGTGCCGAAGTCGTCGATGGCGATCTTGACGCCAAGGGCCTTGAGCCGGGACAGCTCCTTGGCCGTGTGCTGGGCGTCGTGCATGAGCACGGATTCGGTGATCTCGAGCTTGAGGCACTCCGGCGGCAGGCCGGTGTCCGCGAGCACTTGCGCCACGTGCTCCACCAGCCCGTCTTTGACGAACTGGCGGCAGGAGACGTTGACGCTGACCGAGAGCCCTTGCGCGGCGGGATAGTCGCGCTGCCAGTCGCGCAGTTGGCGGCAGGCCTCGGCGATGACGAAGCGCCCGAGCGGCAGGATGAGTCCGGTTTCCTCGGCCAGGGGAATGAACTGCACGGGCGGCACCAGCCCCCGGGTCGGGTGATCCCAGCGCACGAGGGCCTCGAACCCCTCGATGCCGCCGTGCTGCACGTCCACGATGGGTTGATAGTGGAGCAGGAGCTCGCCGGCGGTCAGGGCCTGGCGCAGGTCGGCCTCCAGGCTGATGGCCTCGAGGATCTCCTCGTGCATCTTGCGGTCGAAGATCATGGACGTCCGGCCCTGCTCCTTGGCGCGGTACATGGCGATGTCCGCGTCGCGCAGGATGTCCTCGGCCGAGGCGTAGCCGCGGGTGCGCAGCACGATGCCGATGCTCGCCCCCGGGGTGACGACGGAGCCGCACAGGGTATAAGGCTGGGCCAGGACCGCGCTGATGCGGTCCACCACGGCCATGACTTCCTTTTTGGACTTGAGCTCTTCCAGGATGACGGCGAACTCGTCCCCGCCGAGCCGGGCCACGGTGTCCATGCCGCGCACGCAGCGGCCGAGCCGCTGCGCCATCTCGACCAGCAGCGCGTCCCCGGCCTGGTGGCCCAGGGTGTCGTTGATGCCCTTGAACTTGTTGAGGTCGATCATGAGCACGGCGTACTGGTAGTCGTCGCGCCGGGCGGCGCGGGTGAGCGCCCGCTCCAGGCGGTCGGCGAACAGGCTGCGGTTGGGCAGGCCCGTCAGGGCGTCGTGGAAGGCCTGGTGGGTGATCTGCGCCTCGAAGGCCTTGCGCTCGGAAATATCCTGGTAGATGTAGACGATGCCCTGGGTCGTCCCCTGGATCACGATGGGGAAGCCGATCATGGACACGGGCAGCAGCCGGCCGTCGCGGTGGCGGCGCATGGTCTCGCGCTCCACGGACTTGCCGGACAGGATCGCGCCGCGCACGTTCTCGCATTCCGTGAGCAGGCTCTCGGGCACGATGAAGGCGCGCATGCCGAAGCCCTGCACGTCCGCCGCACGGAAGCCGAACAGGCCCTCGAAGGCCGCGTTGACGTCCACGATGTTGCGGTGCATGTCGATCAGCGAAATGGCCTGGGGCGAATTGGCGAACAGCTGCGAGAAATAGGCGCGCTGGGTCGCGAGCGCCTCTTCGGCGCGCCTGCGGTCGGTGATGTCCACCACCGTGCCTTCGTAATAGAGCGGCCGGCCGGCAGCGTCGCGCACGACCCGGGCGTTTTCGGAAATCCAGATGACCGTGCCGTCCTTCTTGCGGATCTCGGACTCGAAATCGCGCACCTGGTCGTGGGCGGCGAGCTGGCGCACGAAGTCGTCGCGCCGGGTCGGCACGACGTAGAGCTGGTTCTTGATGTCGCGGAAATGCTCGGTCATCTCGGCCACGGAGTCGAAACCGTAGATGCGGGCCAGGGTGCCGTTGACTTCCAGGTAGCGGCCTTCGGGCGTGGTCTGGAAGATGCCTTCCACGGCGTTTTCGAAGATGGAGCGGTACTTGCGCTCGGCGGCGCGCAGCTGCTCCTCGGCGCGGCGGCGGCTGGAGATGTCGCGAAAGAGCATGCAGGTGACCGGCTTGCCGGCGTTTGCGCCCACCACGAACTGGGAGACGCTCACGTCCGCCACGTCGCCTTCGCCGGCGCTCCAGCGGGTCTGGCGCAAAAAAGCCGCGCCGGAGAGGCTCCAGACCTCGCCGTCCTCGCCCGTGCGGCTCTCCACCGGGCGCACCACCGCGCGCAGATCCTCGCCGACGACCTCTCCCGCCTCCACGCCGAAAAGCGCCTCGAAGGCCGCGTTGACGGCCAGCACGACGCCGTCGGCGTCGCGCAGCACGGCGGCGTTGGGGGAGCATTGGAACACGCGACGAAAGGCGTCGTCGGGGACATGAAGAAAAGAGCCCGGGGAATCGCTAACCATATTTCGCCTCTGAAACGACTTCCGATGCTTTGCAACAGGGACGTTTCAATGTCAACCTATTGAAATCAAACGACTAACCTGTAAAATGCGTGACCATGTTACATTTTAGTTAATAATCTCGTCCCGTTGTCGGAAGCCAAGGTCGCCGAAAACGCTCCGGGTCGGAAAAAGGGGAAATCGGCGTTGACGGATGAAAATCAGGGGGTATAGTTACAATACTGCGGGTCTCTCCTCCTGGGAGGACAGGACCGCCGCAGCGTCCGGGACGACGCGCTTGCGCCGGCCCGGCGGCGTACCAACATGAAAGGAGGTTTTATGAAACTGCAACGCATCGCTTCGATGTTCGCCCTCGCTTTCTTGCTCCCTGTCTTTGTCCTTGCATACTCCGGCGTTGCCCGGGCCCAGGCAATGCCGCAAAACGCCATGACGTCGCAACAGAAGGCCATCCTGGCCGAGACCTGGACGCTGACGCCCCAACGGACGGCCAAGGCGGGATTTACGGGCCTGCCGCTTCGCAACTGCGAAGGCCTCTATTGCGGCGTGCTGGGCAAGATGGCCCTCGGCGACCAGATCAACATCCTGATCGACGACCGGGAAGGCTGGGCGTTGGCGCATGTGCCGAGCCTCAACCTCTACGGCTGGGTCAACACGAACAACATCTACTGATCCGCGATACGGATACGGCTCCCGGGGCCGGGACCATTTGACCCCTTGCCGGTTTTGGCCTATTTTTTTTGTTTCTCGCGGCCATGCCGGCCGCCTGAACCCCACCAGCAACGAGGTCCAGCCATGACCGCACCCGAAGCGGACGAAAAGGACAAATCCGGCCCGGCCCCGGGCCGCGATTTCATACGCCAGATCATCGACGAGGACATGAAAACCGGCAAATGGGGCGGACGCGTCCACACCCGTTTCCCGCCGGAACCCAACGGCTACCTGCACATCGGCCACGCCAAGTCCATCTGCCTCAATTTCGGCCTGGCCAAGGAATTCGGCGGCCAGTGCAACCTGCGCTTCGACGACACCAACCCGGCCAAGGAAGAGGTGGAATACGTCGATTCCATCCAGGAAGACGTGCGCTGGCTCGGATTTACCTGGGACGACAGGATGTTCTACGCCTCGAACTATTTCGACCAGCTCTACGCCTTCGCCGAGACGCTCATCGAAAAGGGCCTGGCCTACGTGGACGACCTGTCCCAGGAGGAAATCCGCGCCTACCGCGGCACCCTGACCGAGCCCGGCAAGGACAGCCCCTACCGGGGCCGCTCCGTCGCGGAGAACCTGGATCTTTTCCGCCGCATGCGCGCCGGCGAGTTCCCGGACGGGGCCAAAGTGCTGCGCGCGAAAATCGACATGCAAAGCCCCAACGTCGTGCTGCGCGACCCGGTCCTCTACCGCATCAAGCACGTGGAGCACCACCGCACGGGCGACGCCTGGTGCGTCTACCCCATGTACGACTACACGCACTGCATCTCGGACTCCCTCGAAGGCGTCACCCACTCCATCTGCTCGCTGGAATTCGAGAACAACCGGCCGCTCTACGACTGGGTGCTCGACAACCTGCCCGTGCCCTGCCATCCGCAACAGATCGAGTTCGCCCGCCTGAACCTCTCCTACACGGTCTTAAGCAAGCGCAAGCTCATCCAGCTCGTGACGCAAAAGGTCGTCTCCGGCTGGGACGACCCGCGCCTGCCGACCCTAAGCGGCATCCGCCGCCGCGGCTACACCCCCGAGGCCATCCGCGACTTCTGCGAGCGCATCGGCATCTCCAAGGCCGAGAACATGGTGGACATGGCCCTGCTCGAACACTGCCTGCGCGAGGACCTCAACCGCAGCGCCAAGCGCGTCATGGCGGTGCTGAGGCCTCTCAAGGTCGTCATCGAGAACTACCCCGAAGGGCAGGTGGAGGAGATCGACTTCCCCTACCATCCCGAGGACGCCTCGCTAGGGTCGCGCAAGGTGCCTTTTACGCGGGAAATCTACGTCGAGCGCGACGACTTCATGGAAACGCCGGCGAAGAAGTGGTTCCGCCTCGCGCCCGGGGCCGAGGTGCGGCTGCGCTACGCCTACTACGTGACCTGCACGGGCGTCGTGAAGGACCCGGTCACGGGCGAGGTGACCGAGCTGCGCTGCACCCACGACCCGGCCACCAAGGGCGGCTGGTCCTCCGACGGGCGCAAGGTCAAGGGCACGCTCCACTGGGTGTCCGCCGCCCATGCCGTGCCGGCCGAAGTGCGCCTCTACGACCGGCTCTTCACCAAGGAAAACCCCACCGAAGGCAAGGGCGATTTCATGGACGCCCTCAACCCCGCCTCCCTGGAAGTCATCCCCGAGGCCCTTGTCGAGCCGAGCCTGACCGCGCTCCCCGTGGGCGAACGCGTCCAGTTCGAACGCCTGGGCTACTTCTGCGTGGACAAGGACTCCACGCCGCAAAAGCGCGTCTTCAACCGCGCCGTGGCCCTCAAGGATTCCTGGGCCAAGGCCGGGGGCCGGTAGACGAAAGAGGGGAAGAAGGAAAAGAAATGCCTCCGGCGTCCAGGAGGGCCGAGGGCCCCTCCTGGACCACCCCGAAAGGGGGGAGAGCTCCGCACGTTGTGGCAAGCGTAGTCAAAGGTTTTGTACGCGCCCGTTGGGAAACGAAATCCCGGCGGGCGCGTTTGTTATGAGGGGGCAATGCGCCGCAATCGCCCGACACAGGCGCAAAGCCGCGCGGCCGGCCGGCCGGCGCGGCGTCGCGCGCGCAGGCCGAAAACGAAAACCCCAAAAAGCGGAAAAGGACTCCCGGGTCGCCATCCCTGGAGTCCTTTTCCTAAATTTGAAGTTCTTGGAGGAAGGATGCCTAGCTTATAGCAAGAGGCGGGCCAACCTCGCACGGCGAGCGCATTTATTTTTTTATCGCTACATTTCAAAGTATTAGAAAGTCATTCACTCTACGCGCCGACGTCAGGTACGGGGATTTCGGTACAGGATCCTGTACCGGTCCGGCCAAGCCGGCCAAGGGGGGTACAAGCCCTTGTACCCCCCCCCGCCGGTTGAGCGGCGACGAAGATCCCTGCCGGGCGCGCGTAGGGGCTTCCAAGCCGCGCCCGGGCGGTATATCGTGGCGGCATGGGGAGACCGGGCCGTACCGGAAGAGTATGCCCCCGCGCCCGGAGGAGGGTTCGTCCATGAAGCTGTTCGCACTGCCGCTTTTTTGCATCCTCGCCGCCGCCCTTGCAGGCTGCTCCGTCAACAGGCCGCTGACCGATTCGGAATTCCGGGGCTTTTGCTACACCACGCTCGGCCGCAAAGCCTCCTGCGACACCATCACCCTGTGCGACGAGTACGACACCGACGTGCTCTCGTCCAAACACGCCTCCCGGGCCGACTGCGCCAAGGGTTGCGAGACCGTCTACGACCGCCAGTACGTGCCCAACGAATTCATCGGCTGCGGCCCGACCGTGCTTGCCGCCTACAACTGGTGCGTCAAATACTGCAACACCAACTACCCGGAGTGACGGGCCGTTGTTTAGCGCAGTGATTCCCCGGAGCCCCGGCGTTTCATCCGTTTAACCGGTTCGGGCTCGGGCGACAGGAAACACGGCGACAGGGCACGACGCAACACACTGTGCCAACAAGACTTTTTCGAAGCAATACGGATTTTCGTTTCCGGCACGATTCTTGCTTCTTCTCGCTTACTTCTTGGGAGGAAGCATCATGTCCCTGCAAAGCGCCATGGAATTCGTCAACCGGCTCCGCGAAGATCAGGCTTTTCGCTGGGCCCTTGGAGAGTGCCGCAACAAATGGGAGCGCCGCCGCTTCGTCGTCACCCAGGGCTACCGGTTCACCCCGGCCGAGCTCGTGTGCGCCACGAGTCCCGGCGGCAACGTCAGCGACGACCGTTCGGCAGTGATCGAACGGGTACGCCGCCAGCAGCACGGCCACGGTTCCTACGTCTTCATGTAATCGCCGCCCTCTTTGCCCGGCCCGCCGTCGCCCGCCACGGCGCGCGGGTCTTCCGGGCGTGCGCCGCGGCCCTCCTCGTCGGCCTTCTCGCCGCGCCCGGGCCGGTTCGCGCCGCGACGGACGTCGCCGTGGACGGCATCACGGACCACCCCGCGGCGCTGCTCGTCGCCGGCGCCGCCTTCCTGCTCCTGTGCGGCCTCGTGGCCTGGCAACGCCTACGCTGCCTCAAACGGGCGCGTCGCGACCGGGAGTTGCTGCGGGAACTCGCCGCCGGGCGCGGCCTGCTCGAAGCGGTGTTCGAGGCCACGAGCGACGCCATCCTGGTCCTCGACGAGGACTTCCGGGTCGTTTCCGCCAACCGCACCGCCGCCGCCCGTTTCGGCTGCGAGGTGGACGCGTTCATCGGCCGCGAAATCCTCACCCTGACAGATCCGGCCATCGTGGAATCCCGGCGCGGACGCTACCGGCAGGCCCTGGAAACGGGGCGGCCTGTCGCCTTCCGCGACGTCCGAGTCGGCCGGACCCTGGAAAACGTCCTGCACCCCCTGCCGCCGGACGCGGGCGGCGCGCGCCGGCTCGCCGTCTATGCCCGCGACGTCACGCGGGAGCTCGCCAGCCGCCAGATGCTCGCCGAAAGCCGGGACCGTCTGGCCAAGATCCTGCGCCTGACCCCGGTCGGCATCGCCATCGCCACCTACCCCGACAGCCGCTACCTGGAAGTCAACGAAGCCTTTCTCGCCGGCACCGGCTACTCGCGCCAGCAGGTCCTCAGCCGCACCCCCGAGGAGCTCGGCTTCTCCGTCGCCCCGGCCGACCGCGCGCGCATCGAGGAAGCCCTGGCCGGCGAGGGGCTGATCCAGAACATCGAACTCGACTACCGCAGACAGGACGGCGGCAGCGGCACCGTGCTTTTTTCCGGCATCACCCTCGAAGCCTACGGCCAGCCCTGCATGCTGTCGGTCATCGTGGACATCACCGACAGAAAGGCCATGGAACACGCCCTGCTCCTGGCCAAGGACGAAGCCGAGGCAGCCAGCCAGACCCAGCTGCGTTTCCTTTCCGTCATGAGCCACGAAGTCCGCACGCCCATGAACACCATCCTCGGCATGGTGGATTTGCTGCGCGACTCGGGCCTCTCCCCGCGTCAGGAAGAGTTCCTCGCCGCCCTGGAGCAGGCCGGGGAAGGACTGCTCGCGCTTTTGTCCGACATCCTGGACGTGTCGCGCATCCAGTCCGGCCGGCTGCACCTGGCGCGGGAAGCCTACGATCCCCGCGCCCTGGCCCGGGAGGCCCTGGCCGCCTATGCCGACCGTGCCGCGACCAAGGGCTTGCGCCTCTCCTTCGTCGAGGCGCCGGACGCGCCGCAAGCCGCCGTGGGCGACCCGGCGCGGATACGCCAGATCCTCGACAACCTCCTTGACAATGCCGTGAAATTCACCCGCGAAGGCGTGATTCGCCTGGACATCGGCCGGGAACAGGACGCGGCGAACACGCCGCGGCTGTGTTTCGCCGTGACCGACACCGGCGTCGGCATCCCGCCGGAAAAGCAGGCGCGGATCTTCGAGCCCTTCGCCCAGGCCGACGGGGCCGCGACGTCCCGCCCCTTCGGCGGCACGGGCCTGGGGCTCACCGTAAGCGCCATGCTGGCCCGGAGCATGGGCGGCCGGCTGCGGCTGGCCAGCCGTCCCGGAGAAGGCAGCGTATTCACCGTGACCCTGCCGCTGGCCCTTCCGGACACAACGCGGGAGGACGCGACGGTCCCTCTTTGAGGCGTGGACAGCAACGCATCAAAAGGATACGTTCGGAAAGGATGGCAAAACCCTGTCGCGGAGGTTCCACAATGGCCAGAAGAACGTACGCCGACGAAGCGACGCAGGAACTGCGTGAAATCGCGCGTCACGCCGGGGCGCTCCTCGACGCCACGGCAGGCGAGGCCGACGAGCGCATCAAGAAAGCCCGGGCGCAACTCGAGGAACGCCTGGTCGTGGCCAAGGGAAAATACGCGGAACTCGACGGCATTCTCGACGAAGCCCTCGGGGACGCTGCGGCAGCGGCCGACCGCGTGGTGCGCGAACGTCCCTACCACGTCATCGGCGGCGCGTTCCTGGGCGGGCTGCTGCTTGGCTGGTTCATGAGCAGGAAGTAGCGTGGCCGCACGTTCCGGCCCCCTGGCCGAACTGCTCGAGGCCGGCGCGGCCGTCGTCGGCGTGCTGGCCGACATCCTGGCCACGCGCCTGGAGCTTGCCGGCCTCGAGGCCCGGGAGGCCGCCGTACGCCTGGCCCAGCTGTGCATCCTGGCCTGCCTCGGCTGCGGCCTGCTGCTGCTCGGCCTGGGTCTTGCGCTCCTGGCCGCCGTGCTCGTCACGCCGCCCCCCTACCGGGCGCTTGCGGCCGCCAGCGGCGCGGCGCTGGCCCTCGCCGCGGGAGCGCTCTTCCTGTGCGGCGTCCGGCGGCGGCTGGCACGCGCCCCGCGCCTTTTTTCGGAGAGCGTCCGGGAGCTGCGAAAGGACAGGGAATGTTTCTAGACGGTCGTCTGCGTGCCCTCGAGGGCGAAAAGAAACGCCTGTGCGCCCGCGCCGCGCTGGAGCGCCGGCTGCTCGAGGTCGAATGGGGCATGGCCAGGGCCGGCGCGGCGCGGGAGTGCTCGCGCCTGCGAGACGGCTGGAACCTTGCCGCCCGACTGCTCGGCCTGTTGCGCCGGCGTTGAACCGGCCGTAGCGCCGCGACCGCGGCGGGAGAGGCATGTGAGACGCTTTCCCCAGAGGCTCTCCATCCGGGCGGGCCTCGTGCTCCTGGCCCTGCTGGCCGTCCTGCCGGCCCTGGCGCTCCAGGTCTACGACGGCGTGAAGCAGCGCCGCCACCTCGTCGACGACGCCACCATGGAAGCCCGGCGCGCCGTGGCGGCCATGGCCCAATCCCAGACCCGCATCACCGAGAGCACGCGCCTGCTGCTCGCCACCCTGGCGGCCATGCCCGAGGTCAAACAGCTGCACACGGCCGCCTGCGGCGCGCTGTTCGCCTCCCTGCTCAACGACAACCCCCTCTACATCAACATCCTCGCCGTGGACCGCCACGGCGACATCTTCGCCTCGGGCCTTCCCTTCGGCCGGGTCAACCTCGCCGACCGCAAACACCTCATCGAGGCCATGCACTCCGGGCGCTTCAGCGTCGGCGAATACATCGTCAGCCGCACGGGATACGATGCCGCCTTCCCCTTCGCCATGCCCTTCCGGGACGAAAACGGACAGATCGCCGGTGCGCTCATCGCCGCCATCAAGCTGTCGCACTTCGACGACGCCTTCGACCGGATGCTCATGCCCCAGGGCTCGGTCCTCGGCATCACCGACCACCAGGGCATCCGCCTGTACTACCGCCCCAAATCGCCCACCAACCCCCCAGGCGCGCCCATCCGCGAGGAGGTCTGGAAAGCCGTCTCCACCAGCCCGGAAGACCAGGGCGTAATGTTGCTGCCGGGCTCCGACGGCTTCAAGCGCTTCTACGCCTTCGAGCGGCTCTCCCTCGGCCCAGGCCAGCCCCCCTACATGTATTTCGTGGTCGGCCTGCCCGAATCCGCGGTTCTTGGGGCGGCGCGCGAGGCCCTGGCGGGCAACCTTTTTTTCCTGGCGACCTCGGCCCTGCTCGCCCTGTGCGTGGCCTGGTTCTTCGGCGGCCCGGTCATCGCCCGCCGCCTGGACCGCCTGGCCGACACGGCCGGCCGCATCGGCCAGGGAGACTTCGCCGCCCGCACCGGGCTGCTCCACGGCGAATCCGGCATCGCCAAGGTGGCCAAGAACCTCGACGCCATGGCGGCCCTGCTCGCCGCGCACGACGCCGCGCGGGAGCAGGCCCTGGCCGCGCTGCGCCAGAGCCAGGAGCGCATGGGGCACATCGCCTCGAGCATGGCCGACTGGATCTTCGAAACCGACGGCGAGGACCGCTACGTCTATATCAGCGAAAAGGTCGCCCGGACGCTGGGCTACGAACCGGGCGCGCTGCTCGGCAAAACCCCCTTCGATTTCCTGGCCCCGGGCGAGGAGGACGCGTTCCGGACGGCGTTTGCCCAGGCCAAGGCAGCCCGCGCGCCCATCCGCGACCTCACGGCCTGGCGCGCCACGCGCAACGGCGACAAGCGCTGCGTCCTGACGAGCGCCGTGCCCTGGCACGACGAAACCGGCGCGTTCAAGGGCTACCGCGGCGTGGACAGGGACGTGACCGCGAGCGTGCGCGCGCAGCAGGAACTGCGCGACTCCCTTGCGGAAAAGGACATCCTGCTCAAGGAAATCCACCACCGCGTCAAGAACAACCTCCAGATCATCTCCGGCCTGCTCTACCTCCAGGAAGAGCGCGTCCAGGACCCCGCGGCCCTGGAGAGCTTCCGCGAAAGCCGCAGCCGCATCGCCTCCATGGCCCTGGTCCACGAGGAGCTCTACCGCTCGAACGACCTCGCCCGCGTACGCCTCGACCACTACATTCAGGAACTGCTGCCGCGTCTGTTCGGTCATGACCAGAAGACGCCGGTTCTCGCCTACGACTGCCGCCTCGCCTCCGTGGACGTGCCCATCGAAAAGGCCGTGCCCGCGGGCCTGGCCCTCAACGAGCTTTTGACCAACGCCTACAAGCACGCCTTCCAGGACCGCCCGGCCGGCATCCTGCGCCTGCGCCTCCTCGCCGACGACGAGGCCGTGACCGTCGTCGTCGGCGACGACGGGCCGGGCCTGCCCCCGGATTTCGACCTCGAGGCGGCAGGCACCCTCGGCATGCAGCTCGTCGCCAACCTGACCCGCCAGCTCGGGGGCGAGGTGCATGCCGCCAACGACGCGGAAGGGGCCGTGTTCACCCTGCGCTTTCCCCGTTGACGCCGCCCCGGCCTCTCTGGCGCGACGCCGGGACGACGCTGTTGCGGCGGATTTTTCCTGAAAAAATACAGCCGTATTTTTTCAGCGACGCCCGTCGCGCAACGTGCTACCATGCCAAGCGTACGGCCTGTTTTCCAAAGGAGGCGCCATGGCTCCCGAATGGACCAGACACGACGACAGCACCCATTACCTGAACCTCGGCCGGGCCCTGCTCGTGGTCGTGGTCCACGAAAAAATGGGCGCGCCGGGCTGGAAGGTGCAGGTCGGCAAACGCTCGCTCAAGGACAAGATTCCCAACCTGGAGGACGCCAAGCGCGTCGCCCTGGCCTATGCCGAGCGCGTGGCCCGGGACATCCGCGCCGACCTCGACGCCCTCCTTCCTCCCGCACCCGACAAGGACGCCTCATGATCGACCGCGCATCCGCCCTGGCCCTGGTCCTGGCCGAACACCCCAATCCCGGGCTCCTGGCCCACGGCCGCCAGACCGAGGCCGTCATGCGCGCCCTGGCCGCACGCCTCGGGCACGACCCCGAGCTTTGGGGCGTCACCGGCCTCGTCCACGACCTGGATTATCCGCGCACCGCCGCCGAGCCCGCCCGGCACGGCCTGGCCCTGCGCGAGGCCCTGCCCGAGGGGGCGCTGCCCGAGGAAGCGCTCTACGCCATCGCCGCCCACAACGACGAGCACACGGGCGTGGCCCCGCAAAGCGCCTTCGACTTCGCCCTGCGCGCCGCCGAATCCGTCACCGGCATCATCAGCGCCGCCGCCCTGGTGCGCCCCGACCGCATGAACGGCATGGCCCCGAAAAGCATCAAGAAAAAGATGAAGGGCAAGGCCTTTGCGGCAAACGTCCGCCGGGCCAACATCCTGGAATGCGAAAAGGCGGGGCTTCCCCTGGACGAGTTCCTGACCATAGCCATCGCGGCCATCGCCGGGGTCGCCGCCGAAACCGGACTGGCCTGACGCGAAGCGATGACCCGCGACGCAAAGGCGCATTCCGTGGCCCGCCCGCTCATCCTGGGGGCCATGGCCGCCCTGTTTTTTTCCAGCACCTTCGTGCTCAACCGGGCGATGAGCCTGGACGGCGGCCCCTGGGTCTGGTCGGCCAGCCTGCGTTACGCCTTCATGCTGCCCATCCTCGTCGCCTGGACGCTGCTTTCCGGGGGCGTGCGCGGCCTGCGGGACACGCTGGCGCTTTTCGCCGCGCATCCCCTCTTCTGGACCCTGGCCGGGTCGGTCGGCTTCGGCGTGTTCTACGCCGGGGTGACGCTGGCGTCGGTTTTCTCGCCGGGCTGGGTGGTGGCCACCACCTGGCAGGCGACGATCCTGTGCTCGCCCGTGGTGCTGGCCCTGCTCGGACGGCGGGTGCCGGCCAAGGGACTCGTCTTCACGGCGCTCATTTTCGCGGGCATCGTGCTGGTCAACCTGGAGCAGGCCCAGGGCGTGGCGGACGTCGGGAGCCTGTGGGGCGTGGCCGCGGTCATCGTCGCCGCCTTCGCCTATCCGCTCGGCAATCAATTGGTCTGGGAAGCCCGCCACGGCGGCGGCGGGAAGAAGGGCCTTCTCGCCCGCATCCCGCACATCGACCAGCCTGCCCTGGATGCCGGACGCGCGCCGACGCTGCTTTTAACCATCGGCTCGATCCCCTTCTGGATCGGGCTCATCGCCTTTACGCAACCCCCGCCGCCCGCCACGGGCCAGATCGTACAGACGGCGCTGGTGGCGCTTTTTTCGGGCGTGGTCGCCACCACGCTCTTCCTTGGCGCCCGCAGTCTGGCCAAAAGCGCCTACGAGCTGGCCGCGACCGACGCCACCCAGTCCCTGGAAGTGGTGTTTTCGCTTCTGGGCGAAACCCTGCTCCTGGCCGGCCCCTGGCCCGGCATCCTGGGCGCGGCCGGCATCGCCCTGGCCGTCGCCGGGCTCGTGCTCTACGTCTGCCGGCAGGTCTAGCACTTCCCCCTTGCCCTTCCCTCCCGCCTGCCCTACTCCTGCCCGCAAGGACGGGCGCACCATACAGGCGGCTGCGCCCCGCTCCACCCCTTTAAGAGTTTTTGGGGAAGGAGGGGGGTCGGGGGGGGGGGCCCGATTTTTTGAAAAAAAAATTGGGCCCCCCCCCGGA
>JAEWPX010000079.1 GCA_023399375.1 Pseudomonadota bacterium
AGTCCGGCTTCGGCCGCACCTCCAAGATGTTCGCCATGGAGCACTTCGGCATCGAGCCCGACCTCATGAGCGTGGCCAAGAGCATGGGCGGCGGCCTGCCGCTGGCCGGCGTCATCGGCAAGGCGGAGATCATGGATTCCGTCCACGTCGGCGGCATCGGCGGCACCTACGGCGGCAACCCCCTGGCCTGCCGCGCCGGCATCGCCGTCATGGACGCCTTCGAACAGGACGGCCTCCTCGACGCGGCCGTACGCCTGGGCGACACCCTCAAAGCCCGGTTCGACGCCTGGAAGGATGCATTCCCGCTGATCGGCGACGCCCGGGGCCTCGGCGCCATGCGCGCCCTGGAGTTCGTTTCCGACCGCACGACCAAGGCCCCCTGTCCCGAAGCGGCCAAGGGCGTGGTCAAGTACTGCCAGGACCACGGCCTGCTCGTGCTGTCCTGCGGCAACTTCGGCAACTGCATCCGCGTGCTCATGCCGCTGGTCATCTCCGACGAGCAGCTTTCGCGCGGCCTGGACATCATGGAGCAAGGCATTCGCGAGGTTTCCCAAAACCTCGGCAAATAGGCGTTGGCCCGACCGACAGCAACCGTCAACCAAGGGGAAAGCCATGAAATCGCATGACAAGGGATCGCTGCTGACGTGCTGCCTGGCCGCGGCGCTGGGGCTCGTCCTCGCCGCCTCGCCGGCGCTGGCCGCCGACAAGGCGGTCAAGATCGGCAACGTCGAGCCGCTCTCCGGCCCGTCGGCCTCGGTCGGCGTCCAGGGCAAACAGGCCCGGGAAATGGCCGTGGAGGAGATCAACGCCGCCGGCGGCATCAAGTCCCTTGGCGGAGCCAAGCTCGAACTCGTCTACGCCGACAGCAAGTCCGACCCCACCGTCGGCGTGACTGAAACCGAACGGCTCATCAACACCGAAAAGGTCAACCTCATGACCGGTTGCTGGAACTCCGCCGTGACCTACCCGGCGACGCAGGTGGCCGAGCGCTACGGCATCCCGTTCGTGGTGCCGGTCGCCGTGCGCGACACCATCACCGAGCGCGGTTTCAAGAACGTCTTCCGCGTGGCCGCCAAGGACTCCTGGTGGGTGCGCGACCAGTTCCGCTTCCTCAAGGACATGCAGGAAGAAACCGGCACGAAGCTCAAGACCATCGCCTTCGTCTTCGAAAACGGCGACTGGGGCACGGGCTTTGCCGAAAAATGGCGCGAACTGGCCAAAAAGGACGGCTACCAGGTCGTTCTCGACGAGCCCTATCCCAGCACCGCCACGGACCTGACCCCGGTCGTGACCAAGCTCAAGGCCGCGGGTCCCGACATCGTCATGCTCGTTTCCAACGCCGCCGACGCCATCCTTCTCACCAACACCATGGCCGAAATGCAGGTCAAGCCGAAGGTCGTGCTGGCCAGCGGCGGCGGCCACGCCGATCCCAAGTTCCTGGAAAACACCGGTGACACCGCCTACGGCCTCTTCGACGAGGTCGAGTGGAACACCGACGTCAACAAGTCCGGCGCCAAGGAAACCAACGCCAAGTTCAAGAAGAAGTACGGCTACGACCTGACCGGCGAATCCGTGGACGCCTACGCCTCCATGTACGTCATCGCCGACGCCCTGGAGCGCGCCGCCTCCACCGACCCGGCCAAGATCCGCGACGCCCTGGCCGCGACCAAGCTCGCCTCCGGCCCGGCCATGATCGTCTCCTACGACGGCGTGGAATTCGACAAGGACGGCCAGAACAAGAACGCCGGCATCGTCATCGTGCAGGTGGCCAAGGTCGACGGCAAGCCCGAGCGCGTGACCGTGTGGCCCAAGTCCGCCCGCCGCGCCGGCTACACTCCGGTTTTCCCGGCCAACAAGTAACCCGAACGCTTCCCCATAAACGCCCCGGGGCGGCCTGGCCGGCCGCTCCGGGGCAAACGTCCTGGAGTTGGCCTCATGACCGCGGTGATTCAGGCGACACTCAACGGCATCATGATGGGCGCCATGTACGGGCTGACCGCCCTGGGACTCACCCTGATCTTCGGGGTGATGAAGGTGGTCAACTTCGCCCACGGCTCCCTGCTCATGGTCGGCATGTTCAGCGCCTACTGGCTGATCAAATTGACGGGCATCCACCCGTATCTGGCCCTTCTGATCGTTCCCCCCATCCTCTTCGTCTTCGGCTATTATCTCCAGGACGTGGTGATCAAACCCGTGTTCAAGGCCGAGCGGCAGGTCCGCGAACCGCTCACGGTCATCATCGTGACCACCGGCGTCTGGTACGTGCTCGACAACCTGGCGCTCATGCTCTTCGGCGCGGAGTACCGCACCGTGCGCACCGCCATCTCCAACAAGTCCTTCGCGCTGGGCTCCTTCATCATCTCCATCCCCAAATTTTCCGGCTTCGTCATCGCCGTGGTCACGGCCGTGGGGCTCGCGCTTTTCATGCGCAAGACCAAGATCGGCATGGCGCTGCGGGCCACGAGCCTCGACCGCGAGGCGGCCAACCTCATGGGCATCGACCAGTACAAGGTCTACAACATCGCCTTTGGCCTCGGCACCGCCATCGCCGGCATCGCCGGCTGCGCGCTGATCCCCTTTTACTACGTCTACCCGTCCGTGGGCGTGGTCTTCGACATCCGAGCGTTCATCATTGTGGTGCTCGGGGGCCTCGGCAGCATTCCCGGCGCGCTCCTCGGCGGCCTGGTCATTGGCCTGATCGAATCCGTCTTTTCGCAGTTCATGGCCTCGACCTGGACCGAGGCCATCATCTACGCGATTTTTCTCATCATCTTGTTCGTGAAACCCTCGGGTTTTTTCGGCAACAAGCAGGACTGGTAGGAGGCGAAACCGTGAGCCGAAAACAACTCGACACCTCGCTGCTCGGCCTGGCCGCCCTCGTCGCATTCGGGCTGCCCCTGGTGGTCACTTCCCCCACCTACATGCAAATCCTCATCCTGCTTTTTTTCTACGCCTACCTGACCACCTCGTGGAACCTGGTCGGCGGCTTCGCCGGCGTGCTGCCCTTGGGGCACTCGGTCTTCGTCGGCATCGGGGCCTACACCTCGACCATCCTCACCCTCCAGTACGGCGTGTCGCCCTGGATCGGCATGCTGGTCGGCGGCGTGCTCGCCGCAGCGGTCGGCGTCGTCATCGGGCTGCCCACCTTCCGCATGCGCGGGGCCTATTTCTGCCTGTGCACCATCGCCTTCGCCGAGGGCATCCGGGTCATGGTGGAAAACATCGACAGCCTGGGGCCGCTCAAAATAAACGGCCCCCGCGGCCTGCTCATCCCGCTCAAGGAACCCTCGTTCTGGCACTACCAGTTCATGTCCAAGCTGCCCTACTACTACATCATCCTGACGCTGTTGATCCTCGTGCTGGCGCTGACATGGTTCATCTCGCGCTCCAAGATCGGCTACTATCTGGCCGCGGGCGGCGAAGAGCCCGAGGCCGCGGCCGCGCTCGGCGTCAACGTCGCCAACTGCAAGCTGCTGTCCATGGCCCTGTCCTGTTTCTTCACGGCGCTTGCCGGCACATTCTACGCACAGCTCATGCTCTACTTCTATCCCAAGGGCCTCATGGGCCTCGACCTCTCCTTCGAGATCGCGTTCATCGCGCTCATCGGCGGCCGGGGCACCATCGCCGGCCCGGTCATCGGAGCGCTGGTGCTGCGGCCGCTTAACGAATTCACCCGCATCTACCTAAGCGACATGCTGCCCGGCCTGCACCTCGTCATCTTCGGCCTCATCCTCATCCTGGTCATGCTCTACAAGCCGCAGGGACTCACCGCGCCCCTGGCCGCGGCCTACGACAAGCTGGCCCGCAAGATCACGCGCGAGCCAAACGCCAAGGGAGCCGCCGCATGAGCGCCAACATCCTTGAAATCACGGCCCTGACCAAGCACTTCGGCGGCCTCACGGCCGTCAGCGCCCTGGACCTGCATATCGCCAAGGGCGAGATCATGGCGCTGATCGGCCCCAACGGCGCGGGCAAGTCCACGGTGTTCAACCTCGTGGCCGGCGTCTACCCGCCCTCCGAAGGCGTCATCCGCTTCAAGGGCGAGGTCATAAACGGCCGCAAGCCCTGGGACCTGTGCAAGCTGGGCCTGGCCCGCACCTTCCAGATCGTCAAACCCTTCGCCAGCAAGACCGTCTTATATAATGTCATGGTCGGCGCGTTCCTGCACACCAACTCCACGGCCAAGGCCAGGGACAAGGCCGAGGAGGTCATGGCCGTGCTCGGCCTCGACCACCTGCGCGACCGCCTGGCCGGCAGCCTCACCATCGCCGACCGCAAGCGCCTGGAGATCGGCAAGGCCCTGGCCACGGATCCCGACCTGCTGCTCCTCGACGAGGTCATGGCCGGACTGCGCCCCACGGAAGTGGACGACATGATCGCCGTCATCAAGGGCCTGCGCGACCGCGGCGTTACGGTCTTCGTCATCGAGCACATCATGCGCGCGGTCATGGCCCTGTCCGACCGCGTGGCCGTGATCCAGTTCGGCCAGAAGATCGCCGAAGGCGCTCCCGAGGCCGTGACCAAGGACGAAAACGTCATCAAGGCCTACCTTGGGGGGGACTATGACGCTGCTTAGCGTGGAACACATCGATGTGGCCTACGGCGACGTCCAGGTCATCAACGACCTGTCGCTGACCGTGGAGGAAGGCGAGGTCGTGAGCATCATCGGCGGCAACGGCGCGGGCAAGTCCACCCTGCTCAAGACCATCTCCGGGCTCATGGCCCCGAGCGCGGGCTCCATTTTCTTCAAGGGCGAGCCCATCCACAATCTGCCGCCCGAGCGCATCGTCGAGCGCGGCATCGTGCACGTGCCCGAAGGCCGGCGGCTCTTTTCGCTGATGACCGTGGCCGAGAACCTCCTGATCGGCGCGTACACGCCCCGGGCCTACAAGGCACGGGACAACACCCTGCGCCAAGTCCATGCGCTCCTGCCGCGCCTGCTCGAGCGCGAGGGGCAGATGGCCATGACGCTTTCCGGCGGCGAGCAGCAGATGGTGGCCATCGGCCGGGGGCTCATGGCGCTGCCCGGCCTGCTCATGCTCGACGAGCCGTCGCTCGGGCTCGCGCCGATCCTGGTCAAATCCATTTTCGAAACCCTGCGCAAGATCGCCGACACCGGCACCACGGTGCTTCTGGTCGAACAGGACGTGAACCATTCCCTGCGCCTGTCCGACCGGGGCTACGTGCTGGAGCACGGCCGCGTGGCCCTGGCCGGCGAAGCGGCGCAACTGCTCGAAAACCCGCACATCAAGTCGGCCTATCTCGGCATCTGAAGCCGAAAGACGGCGCACCCCATGGCGGACCGGGCGATTGCGGTCCGGTCCGCCCCACCTTCAGCGCAAGGAGCCACAGCATGCTCGTCGGGGATTGGATGTCGCGAAACGTCGTCACCGCGACCGAAGACGTGTCCATGATCAAGGCCGGCCGGATGCTGCGCGAACGCAAGATCCGCCGCCTGCCGGTGGTGGACAAGGAAGGCCGGCTCGTCGGCATCGTGTCCGAGCGCGACCTCAAGGCGGCTTCGCCCTCTGCCGCGACCACGCTCGACATGTACGAGATGACCTACCTGCTCTCGGAAATGAAGCTCAAAAGCATCATGACGCGGTCCCCGCGCAGCATCCGCCCGGGCGACACCGTGGAGCGGGCGGCGCTCGTCATGCGCGACCTCAAGATCGGCAGCCTGCCGGTGGTGGACGCGGACAACAAGGTGGTCGGCATCATCACGGACACGGACATCTTCCGCCTGTTCGTCTCCATCACCGGCATCGACCAGGACGGCATCCAGATCGGCCTGCGCCTGGGCACGAGCGAAGGAAGCCTCAAGCCCGTGCTCGACGCCCTGCGCGGCCACGAAGCCCGCATCATCAGCATCCTCTCGTCCTACGACCGCACGGACGCCTCGCGCCGCGACGTCTCCATCCGCATCCAGGGCCTGCCCGAAACGCGGGAGCGCGAACTGCGCGCGGCACTGGAAAAAAGCTGCCAGGTGCTGTCTTGGACGCGCGACTAGGACGCGCGCCAGCCCAACCGCATGACGCAGCGGGGCCGGTCGTACGACCGGCCCCGCTTTTTTTCACCCCCTGTTCGGACCACAAGCGGAACTTGTCTGCGCATATCCCTCCCGGACCAGTTCTCGTCGCCGCTGCGCACCCCGCAGCTCCCGCGCTGCCGCCGCTTAAGCAGCGGCCGCACAGCCGGAGCAACGCGCGAGTCCCCGGTCAGCTGCCGCGGCGGATGTTGTACACGCCGCGGCCCTCGGCCACGTGCTCGTCCGGGCTGCCGTCGGACCACAGCACGACCTGGGCGTTGCCCACGCGGTTGCCGAGCAGGCGCACGGTCGCTTCGGCGTAGAGGTCGTGGGCCGTGGCCGGGCGCAGGTAGTCCACGCGCAAGTCGATGGTGGCGATGCGGTCGTTGAGCTCGCAGCGGGTCCAGACGGCGAAGCCGGCGCAGACGTCGGCCAGGGTGGAGATGACGCCGCCGTGGATCGCCGGCCGGCGCGCATCGCCGATCAGGTCCTCGCGAAAGGGAATGAAAAGCCGCACGCGCCCCTCTTCCACCGCCGCCACGCGGATGCCGAGCATCTTCTGGAAGGGCAGCCCGTTTTCGATCAGATCGGCCAACACCTTGAAATCCATATGCCACTCCTTCGCCGCAAGGGCGTTGTCGCTTTCCGTATCCGTTCGGGCTCATGGGCATAGCCGGCAACCCGGCATGCTGTCCAACAACGCCGGAAATGCCTGCACGCTTGACCCGCCCCCGCCACGGCGCTAGCCCTTCGACCAAAAGGAGGCCGCCATGTCCTGCGATCGTTACGTCTGCCTGCGTTGCGGCTACACCTACGACCCCAGGCGCGGCGATCCCAAGGCCTGCATCAGCCCCGGCACGCCCGGCGACAAGCTGCCCGAGGACTGGCGCTGCCCGGTCTGCGGCGCCGCGCAGCGCGATTTCGCCAAACGCGACGATTAGGCCCGCCTATGCCGACACATTTCCCTTCGCTCTTCGTCTCCCACGGTGCGCCCACACTCTACCTGGAACCGCAGCCTGCACGGACGTTCCTGCTGGGCCTTGGCGCACGGTTGCCCCGTCCCGAGGCGATCCTGTGCGTCTCGGCCCATTGGACGACCGAACGCCCGACCGTGACGCTGGCCGCCAGGCACCAGACCATCCACGATTTCTACGGGTTTCCCGAGGCGCTCTACGACGTGCGCTACCCCGCGCCCGGCGCGCCGCAGCTTGCCCGCCGCGTGCTGGAGCTGCTCACGGGCGCTGGCATCCCGGCCGCCGGCGACGACCGGCGCGGCCTGGATCACGGGGCCTGGGTGCCGCTTGGGCTCATGTATCCGCAGGCCGACATCCCCGTCGTGCAGCTTTCCGTGCAGCCGGACATGCCGGCGCGGGAGCACCTGGCCATTGGCGAAGCCCTTGCGCCGCTTGGCCGGGAGGGCGTGCTGGTCCTCGGCAGCGGCGGCGCGACGCACAACCTCGGCGACGTGCGCTGGGAAACGCCCGATTTGCGCGGCGCGCCCCCGCCCGAATACGTGCGCGCCTTCGACGCCTGGCTCAAGGCGGCCGTCGCCGCGGGCGACGCGCAGGCGCTGACCGAGTATCTGGGACAAGCGCCCTACGCCCGGCGCAACCATCCCACGCCGGAACACTTCCTGCCGCTTTTCGCGCCCCTGGCCAGGGGCGGCAGCGCCCGCCTCGTGCACGACTCGTTTTGCCTGGGCGTACTTTCCATGGCGGCGTTTGTGTGGGAGGACTAGGGCACAATCCGGAGGGAAAAAGGGAGGCGACCGCCATGCCGGGCAAGGACATCCGCGACCGCGCGCGCGGCGCGCTCATGGGCGCGCTGATCGGCGACGCGCTGGGGCTCGGGCCGCACTGGTACTACGACCTGGACGCGCTGCGCCGGGACTACGGCGACTGGATCAGCGGCTACACCGACCCGCAACCGGGCCGCTACCACGACGGCTGCAAGGCCGGCCAGCTTTCCCAGGCCGGTTACATCCTCACGCTCACCATGCGCTCTCTGGTCGCGCGGGGCGGCTACGACCGGCAGGATTTCTGCCGCCGCCTGGACGAGGACCTCTTTCCGCAGCTTGACGGCACACCCGTCAGCGGCCCGGGCCACTACACCAGCCAGTCCATCCGCGAGGCCTGGCGGCGGCGCGTCGAGCAGCACCTCTCCTTTGAAGAAACCGGCGGCCCGGCCGACACCACCGAGGCCATCGAACGCGCCCTGGCCATTGCCGTGCGCTACGCGAAATCGCCCGCCGCGATCGCCGCGCACGTGGTCGACAACACCACCATCACCCAGTCCGATCCGCTCGTCGTGTCCATGACCACGGCTTACTGCGTCGTGCTCGGCATGCTCGTCGCCGGGCACAAACTGGACGCGTCCCTGTCGGATACGCTCATGCACCTGGTCCATACGGGCGAGCTGCCCTTTCACGCGGTGACCCAGGACAACCTGCAACCGCCCCGCCCGGGCGATCCCGACCCGCCCCGCGCCGGGCGCTTCGCCTCGCCGGACGCCCTGCTCTCCCCGTCGTTCATGGCCCGCGCGGCGGCCGATCCGGACATCCGCATCGAGCCGGCCTGGAAGGTTTCGCTGGTCTACGGCATGCCCTGCGCCATCTACCACCAGTTGCCGGCGGCCTATTACCTGGCCGCGCGCTTCGCCGACGATTTCGAGGCGGCGGTGCTCCATTCCGTCAACGGCGGCGGCCAGAACCAGGCGCGCACGATCCTGACCGGCGCCCTGGTCGGCGCGCAGACAGGGCTTTCGGGCATTCCGCAACGGTTTGTGGACGGGCTCGAGGAGAAAAAGGAACTGCTGGAGTTGGCCGAGGCGCTTGCCGCATCGCTCGAATGAACACAGCCCCGCGCGCCTACAGGCTTTCGTAGTACTCTTTGAGCAGCAGGGCGTCGTGTTCGAGCTGCGGGTCCTCGCAGATGACGCAGCCCTTGACGCCGTGTTCGCGCAGGGCCGTGAGGCACGCCTTGTAGTCGAAGTCGCTTTCGGCAAACGGCAGGTGGTGCTTTTCGCCCTTGGGGCCGTAGGCGATGCCGCTTAGGTGGATGTGCATGTCCGAAAGCGCCTGGGGCCCGAGCTCCCGGGCGATATTGTCCAGGATGCGCGAAAAATCGGCCTGCGTCCGCAATGCGCCGTTGTCCCTGGCGTGCAGGTGGGAGAAATCGATGCACGGCTTGCAGGCGTCGATTTCCTTGCACAGGCCGACGAGTTCGGCGAGGTCGCCGAACTGCGTGCCCTTGCCCGTGGTCTCCAGGCGGTAATCGACGCCCAGGCGCGGCAGGGCGCGCAGGTTGTCGCGGATGACGCGGTAGACCTCTTCCTTGGACTGGCCGAGATAAAACCCCGGATGAAAGACCACGCTGCGCCCGCCGACGCTCGCGAGCGCCTCGGCGGCCTTGACGATGCGCGCGCGGGACTCGTCGCGCTTTTGCGGCTCCGCGGCATTGAGGTTGATGTAGTACGAGGCGTGGGCGGAGAGATAGAAGTCGTTTTCCGCCTTGGCGCGCGCGATGGCGTCGCGGTTTTTGGGCGTGACGTTGACGGAGCGCACGAAGGGCAGCTCCATGGCGTCGAGGCCGAGCCCCCGCAAATAGGCGATGCCCGAGGCGTAGTCGAACTTCCGGCCGTCGCCCTTGGGCAGGCCGGAGATGCCGAAGAGGAGCTTTTCCAAAAAACCGGTCCTTGCGACGCAAGCCCCGCTTACAGTTCCACGCGCACGAAGGAGGCGGCGCGGATGGCTTTTTCCTTGGCCTCTTCCACGTCGCGGCCAAGGGCCAGGGCCACGCCCATGCGCCGCGTGCCGTGCACCTCGGGCTTGCCGAAAAGGCGCAGGGCCGTGTCCGGCTCGGCCAGGGCCCGCGGGTCGATCACGTAGCGCGGGGAGGTCGAATCGCCCTCGGCCAGGACGACGCGTGAAGCCGCCGGGCCGTAACTGCGGATGGCCGGCACGGGCAGGCCCAGGATGGCGCGCACGTGCAGGGCGAATTCGGACAGGTCCTGGGAAATGAGCGTCACCATGCCCGTGTCGTGGGGCCGGGGCGAGACTTCGGAGAAAAGCACCGTGTCGCCCTTGACGAAAAGCTCCACGCCGAAGATGCCGCGTCCGCCAAGGGCCGCGGTCACGGCCCCGGCCATCTCCTGCGCCTTGGCCAGGGCGGGGGCGCTCATGGGATGGGGCTGCCAGGACTCGCGGTAGTCGCCCTTTTCCTGGCGGTGGCCGATGGGCGCGCAAAACGTCGTGCCCCCGGCGTGGCGGACGGTCAAGAGCGTGATCTCGTAGTCGAAAGCGACGAAGCCCTCGACGATGACCCGCCCGGCCCCGGCGCGACCGGCGCTTTGGGCGTAGTCCCAGGACGCGGCGGCAGACGCGGCGTCGCGGGCCACGCTCTGGCCCTTGCCCGACGAGGACATGACCGGCTTGACCACGCAGGGAAAGCCGACCGCCTCGCAGGCGGCCAGGAATTCCTCTTTGGTGTCGGCGAAGCGGTAGGGCGAGGTGGCGAGTCCCAGTTCCTCGGCGGCCAGACGGCGGATGCCTTCGCGGTCCATGGTCAGCCGCGCGGCCCGGGCCGTGGGGATGACCGTGACGCCCTCGGCCTCCAGGGCAAGGAGCTCGTCGGTGGCGATGGCCTCGATTTCCGGCACCACGAAATCGGGCTTTTCTTCCTTGATGATGCGGCGTAGGGCTGCGGCGTCGAGCATGCTGACGACATGGCTGCGGTGGGCGACCTGCATGGCCGGCGCATTGGGGTAGCGGTCCACGGCCACGACCATGACGCCCAGGCGCTGGGCTTCGATGGCCACTTCCTTGCCGAGCTCGCCCGAGCCGAGCAGCAATATCTTGGTAGCGGAGGCGGTCAGCGGCGTGCCGAGGGTGGTCATGGCGGTCTCCTTGCGGGGCGGTGTCGTGTGGCCCCGGAACCTACAGCCAACGGCCCCTCGAAACAAGAGCTTGCCCTCCCTTCTCCCCCCTTTCGGGGTGGTCCAGGAGGGGCCCTCGGCCCCTCCTGGCCGCCGGAGGCATCTCCCCTCCTCCTCTCCTCACTCCCCCTTCACGAATTGTCCGCGAAGGCCA